>DASRYK010000146.1:0-30943 GCA_035687205.1 Methylocella sp.
ATGCGGCATGATGTGAGGGCACGCTAAGAAGAACCATGGGGGAAACCATTGGCCCAGGAGTCATCTGCGAGGATTGGTGTTAAGCAAATTCAAGTGGTTGGCGGCTCCAGGCCTTTGGCTCACCCCCATGCCTCCCGCGACCGTTCGTCACAAGCTTTAGCTGTCACCGGCGATTCGCCCCTTGAAACTCCTCCCGAGGCCAAAGAGCTCACAGGAGGAAGCAGCGTCGCGCGGGTGGAGCCTTTCTTTGGAGGGAGCGCCGAATGCGGCGAGCGGGCGCAGTCCAATTTTCCCGTCTCAATCGCCATTGCCGATAAGAACCCTATGGTTCTGCGCGCGCTCGAGGCGCTTCTCACACGGGACAGGCGCTTCAATCTCGTCCTCATGGCAAGCGATGGGGTGCAGTTTCTCAATTCGCTAGCACAGCATCCCGTAAGCCTTGGGGTCATTGGCTGGGAGCTTCCCCCGCTGCGCGCCCCCGATATTCTGCAGGCGCTTGCGAAGCGCCAAGCCGCGCCAAAGATTGTTGTCTACAGCGGCACGAGAAACCCGTCGGCGCCCGCTGAAACCTTGCGCCTTGGCGGCGCGGGGTTTGTGAGCAAGCTTTCGCCTCCCGAACGGCTGCTTGAAGTTTTTGCGGCCGTTGCATCCGGCGACATGGTTTTTCCTTTCGTCGATATTCAGAAGGCCCGGCCAGATCCGCTGATGAGCCTCACGCATCGCGAGCGAGACCTGCTTGCAGCGCTGGAATCCGGCCAGAGCAATGCGCAGCTCGCCCGCGAGTTTGGCGTATCCGTGAACACAGTCAAATTTCATTTACGGAATCTCTTTGGCAAGCTCGATGTCCGTAACCGGACACAAGCCATTTGTCTTTATCTCGAGACCAAGAGGTGAATCTCGAGACCAAGAGGTGACGGGTTTTGCGGCATGCAGTGCAGGCTCTGGGCTTGCGCGCAGGCAGTGGACAGAAGAACGGTTGGGCCCTGTGCGGGGCTTGGCCGGTAAGGTTTAGGCGGCGCCGTTGTAAGTATTTGTGTTTTGTCCCGGTAGCTCAGCAGGATAGAGCGGCGGTTTCCTAAACCGTAGGTCAGGGGTTCGAGTCCCTTCCGGGACGCCACCCGCTCTCTGGGATTCCCTAACTTTTGCCATGGTTAGGGAAGAGATGTTCCGTCTTTGGGCTTCTCAAGCTTCCGCGCGGCAGCCGATGCCAGCCGCTCCCGTGCCGCCGCCGCGTGTGCCGGACGGCCGCCCGTGAGTCCGTCTAACCAAAAATAACATCCGGCTTTGCCTTGGCGGCGTCATTGAGCGCCGCCTTGGCCGCGCCAGCTTTCCCAGCCTCTGACATGAGCCAAGCACGACTTCCGGCCCGGCAAGCATCACGGAAAAATCGCCTTAGCTCTCCTTCGTAAGTGGCCGGCCGCCCGGCGCCGTTCGCCGGTCAACATCACGGCTCACAGGAGAAGCCCGGACCCATCTCAGGCCGGACCCTGTTTTCCTTTTGGGCAGTTATTGCTATGACACAGGGTCAAGCTTGCGGATGGGCATATGCCTTTCCGCGCAGTTGACGGGCCGAAGCGCGAACAGGCAAGATGCCGATGAGGCTTCGCTCAGGGCAAAGGGAGCGAAGCCCCGGATGACTCAGTCTCAGAACAAAAGGATTCTCGCTGGCGGGCGCTTCGACATCGCGGCCTTGATCGAGGAGCGGGAGGCAGAGCGCTACAGCCTTCACGCGCAATACTTAAACGAGATGATGGTGCGCGTGCTGCAGACGCTCGGCTTCACTGCCGGGTTCTGCAAGGGCGAAGGGCAATATTTGTTCGACCGCGCGGGCGAGCGCTATCTCGATCTTCTAAGCGGCTGGGGGGTTTTTGGGATTGGCCGCAACCACCCGCTCCTGCGTGAAACGCTGACGAAGGTTTTGGCGGGCAGCCTTCCCAATCTCGTGCAAATGGACGTTTCGCTCCTTGCCGGCCTATTGGCCGAGAGGCTGCTGCGCCACGCGCCTTATCTGGAAAGAGTCTATTTTGGGAATTCCGGAACGGAAGCTGTCGAAACGGCCATCAAATTCGCAAGGCGTGCGACGGGGCGGCCTGGAATAGTCTATTGTGACCATGCCTTTCACGGGCTCACCTATGGCGCCTTGGCCGCAAATGGCGATGAAATCTTCAAAGAAGGTTTCGGCCCTCTTTTGCCGGGCTTTACCAAGATTCCCTTCAACGATCTTGCTGCCTTGGAAAAAGCCCTTGCAGGGCGCGATGCTGCGGCCTTTCTCGTCGAGCCCATCCAAGGCAAAGGGGTGAATATTCCCGACGGCATCTATCTTCGGGGCGCGCAGGCGCTCTGCCGCAAATATGGCACCCTTCTCGTCGCCGATGAGATCCAAACTGGCCTTGGCCGCACGGGCCGGTTTTTTGCTGTCGAGCATTGGGGAGTCGAGCCGGATATGGTGCTGCTCGCCAAGACTCTTTCAGGCGGGCATGTGCCGGTCTCAGCGGTCTTGGCGCGCCGAGGCATAATGGAAAAAGTGTTCAACCGCATGGACCGGGCCGTCGTGCATGGCTCAACCTTTAGCAAGAATGATCTTGCGATGGCGGCCGGGCTTGCAACGCTGGAGGTAATCGAATCCGAAGGGCTTGTCGAAAAGGCGGCGAAGACCGGCGCGCGTCTTCTCGCCGCTTTCGAAAGCATGGCTGGGCGTCACGAATTCGTCCATGCCGCCCGCGGAAAAGGCTTGATGATAGGAATCGAGTTTGGCCCGCCTCAGTCGTTGAGGCTCAAGGCCTCCTGGTCCTTTCTCGAAGCGGTCAGCACGGGGCTTTTCTGTCAGCTCATCACCATTCCTCTCTTCAAGGACCATAAGATCCTCGTCCAGGTCGCAGGTCATGCCAGCCACACCGTGAAACTTCTGCCATCTCTTGTGATCACGGAGGCGGATTGCGAATGGATCGAAAGGGCCTTCGAAGAGGTGATTGCCGACAGCCACCGGGTGCCGGGCGCGGTATGGTCTCTCGGGAAGACTCTCGCCGACCACGCCATTAAGACTTACGCGGCGAAATAGGCCACAGGATGCTCGCAGCCAGCCTGGCGGGCTGATGCCTGTTCTCGATTGTCAGGCGGAAACGGCAATATGGCGCCGCTCCGCCAGAGGTTTGGACGTCAACCGCCGCGAAGCCGTGCCCTATCCCCGCCGGATCGGCCCAGCGAAGTAACGGAACCACGTCGTGAAATCGTCGAAAATAGCTCTGGCAGGCCCGGGCCAGGCAATCACCAAGCCTATTGCTGCAATCGCAACACTTGCCGCCATAAGCAAAAGAATTTTTGTTTTCACAAGATCCTCTGAAGCTGCATCTGCCCTGGTATCATTGTAGGGTCAGGGCAAAAGGAATATCCTTCCCCCGCGGGTTTGGCCATGACAGTCAAGCTTCACGGAGGGAATACTATGACAATATTACAAAAAACTGCGTATGTGTTCGCGCTTGCGGCCGGATTATTCGCAGCTGCGAATAGCGCATTTGCCCAAGGAGCCCCTCTTTTTGCCGTTCTCAATGGCGGAAACGAATGCAGCAACGCCTCGCCGCCCCAATGCCGCCAGGGCGATCTGGACGGTTATGGCTCTGCGACGGTCATTTTCCCAACGGCGACGTCCATCTGCTTCGGGATCACCGTTAACAATCTCGATAAACCAACCGCCGCCCATATCCATCGCGGCCCCTCGGCTGTCAATGGCGGTATTGTGATTCCCCTGACGCAGCCGGCTACGGGCGCCCCTGGCGCCTCTTCAGGCTGCAAAGGCGGGATACTTGCGGGAACGGTCACGGCCATCCGGTCAGCCCCGACGCTTTTTTATGTCAATGTCCACACGGCTGCGTTTCCGAATGGCGCGGTCCGGGGACAGCTCCACTGATGAAGCAGCCTCTTTTTGAGCCGTGCTCTCGGGCAGCAAGTTGAGACTGCGGCCCTGGAAATGCCTGAGAGGCTGACGCTGCGGGCGCCCGGAGGGGGCTTCGCGAGGCGCCCGCAGGCAGTCCAAAATGATTTCGTGCTGAAAACAATTATGCTTTTAAGGCAGCATGCTTCGCGGCGGTGTGCGCAACCGCACATCCGGGAAGGGACGTCTGCGATCTTCCGCTGTTTGCGTGTGTGCTTCGCTGGGCGCCAGTTTGGGTCAAGAGCATGGAACCGTTCTTGAATTTCCCGCGCGAGCTTGCCCGGCCACGCCTTTCATGGGGAGATTCTTGACACCCTCTTCTTCCGTCTGTCCGTTGCGGATTACGGGAGTTCTCGGCGCGGCTGGTCGAGAGCTGTTATTCCGCCTTGATCCGGAAGACGCCCATCGCCTTGCGCTTTTCGCTCTCAAGACGGTTCCGCTGCCGCGCGAGCGATTTGCCGATTCCCGGCTTGGGGTGAAGGCATTTGGCCTTCACTTTCCAAGCCCCACCGGCCTTGCAGCCGGCTTCGACAAAAATGGCGAAGCTGCCGATGCGGTCTTGCGCTTAGGCTTCGGCTTTACCGAGATCGGCACGGTTACCCCCCTCCCACAGCCGGGCAATCCACGCCCGCGGCTTTTCCGCCTTCCTCGCGACCGGGGCATAATCAACCGCATGGGCTTTTGCGGCGAGGGGCATGCGGCGGTCTATGCCCGCCTCGCCAAACGCGCGCGGAAGCCCGGGATCGTCGGCGTCAATCTCGGCGCCAACAAAGATTCACCCGACCGCGTCCAGGACTATGTTCTTGGCATTGCAGCCTTCGCCAGCGTGGCAAGCTACTTCACAATCAATGTGTCTTCGCCGAACACGCCGGGGTTGCGCGGCCTTCAGGCCTCGCGCGCGCTTGACGATCTTCTGGCTCGCGTGCTTGCCGCGCGCGATGCGCATATCGCGGCTTGCGGCCGCAAGCCGGTGCTCCTGAAAATTTCGCCCGACCTGACGCTTGATGAGCTCGATGGAGTGGTCCGCTGCGCGCGCGCAAGAAAAATCGACGGGCTCATTGTCTCCAACACGACCGTCTCACGCCCTGCATCGCTCTGCGAGCCTTCCGCAGCCGAAAAGGGGGGCCTTTCGGGCCGGCCGCTCTTTGGGCTTTCAACGCAGATGCTGGCTGCCGCCTATCTCCGCGTGGAGGGGCAATTTCCGCTGATCGGCACGGGCGGCGTTGAAAGCGCAAAGACGGCTCTTGCCAAAATCGAGGCAGGCGCTTCGCTCGTGCAGCTCTACACCGCTCTTGTGTATAAGGGCTTATCCATCGCGGGGGATATCAACCGGGGCCTTGTGAGCCTTATCACGGAAAGATCCTACCCGCGGCTTGCGGATGCAACGGGGGTTACGGCGGAAGACTGGGCGAGCGGAAAGCTCAATGCTGATAATTTCCTGTAGCGCCAAAGCTGGCCAAGCCCGCGGGCGAGCAGGAAGGTCAGCAAGGAAAGCCAAAGGCCTGCATTGCCGGAAGGCTGCAGGAGATAGAAGCTTACCAGATAAAGGGCAAGCGAAAGCAGCATGAGATTGCGCATATCGCGCGTCCAAGTCGCGCCCGAGAATACGCCGTCGAACTCGTAAGCCAGCGCGCCCGCGAGCGGCGCAAGCGCGGCGAGCCAAAGATTGGCCATGGCGCAATTCCGTACTTGGGGTTCGGTCGTCAAAAACGCGATGAAGGCCGGGCCTGCAAGCAGCATGGCGCCCGAAAGCCCAGTAGCAAAGACGAACGACCAGAACAGGGTAAGCCGTACCGCAGCGCGGAACGCCTTGGGATCCTGCGCTCCGAGCGCCTGCCCGCACATTTGGCCAGCCGCGGCCGCGAGACCGTCGAGAAAATAGGAGCCTAGCAGAACCAGATTATGCAGAACGGCATTCGCGGCAAGCACGATGTCGCCGCCGCGCGCGCCCTGTGCATAAAAGAAGGCAAAGGCAAAGAGCAGCGCGGTGTTGCGAATGAAAATATCGCGGTTGACCGCAAGCATCCGGGCCGTCTTGGCGCGCTCCAGGATGAATTTCCTGTCGAGGCTGAAAAAGCTCCCGTGCATCCGCCAGGCGATGCAAAGGCCCGTTGCGGTGCCAAAGACTTCGGCCGCAAGCGTTCCTGTTGCAGACCCGCGCATGCCAAGCCCAAAGCTATAGACGAGCGCCGCGCTGAGGCCGGTGTTGACAATGTGAATGGCGATCTGGAGGGCAAGCGCAACAGAAGTGCGCCCGCGGCCGATGATCGCGCCGAACACAGCGTAGTTGCAGAGGACGAATGGCGCCGACCAGATCCGGATGCCGAAATAATCACGGGCCGCGCCCGTGACCGCTTGGCTCGCGTCAAGGAGGGTAAAGCTGAGCCAGGCCATCGGAGCCTGCAGCAGGATCATGATGCTGCCAATCCCAAACGCCAAGGCAAGCGCGAGGAGCAAGGCCGCGCGCTCCTTGGCCAGGTCGCCCGCGCCAAAGGCTTGCGCCGTGAGGCCTGCGGTCCCCATGCGCAGAAAGCCGAAGCTCCAAAAAATGAAGTCGAAGATGACCGCCGAAGCTGCAATCGCGCCCAGCAGATGCGCCTCGCCAAGCCTGCCGATGATAGCCGTGTCGGCTATGCCAAGCAGAGGCGTCGATAAATGTGCAAGCATCATCGGCAGTGCGAGATGCAAAACACGGGAATGGCTGACGCGCGGCGAGTTAAGAGGAGGGCTTGCCAAATGCACGCCGGGACGCCCGCTCAGCGCGCGCTGCGCATGTTCAAGAGCCGCAGCACAAGCCAGACCGGCACGACAATGGCCGCGCCCGCAAAAATGTAATCGAAGATCTCCCGGATTGCATCGAAGCCGAGCGCCCAGATGCGGTCAATGAGGCTGGTGATCGCATGAAAGATGTCGAGAGGCCTGATGTCGAGCCACATCAGGAAGGCGCCGACGATCAAGGAAACAAAGAGAAGCCGCAGGAATACAGGGCCAGGCGCTCCGCCAAGGAAGCGGTAAAGTGCCGTCTCTTGGGAGGGCGCTGCCGCGGGCTCCTGACTCTGGGCGCTCCCGCTGCCCCCTTGCGGCCAAGGGGGCAAAGCTTTTGGGGAGGGCTGCTCATTGCCGGTCATTCCTTGCCTCTCATATTGGCGCTCCCCTACGAGCTCTACGTGCGCCCTCAGCCCCACGGCCTCTCAAACGCCATGGCCGTTGCCTCGCCGCCGCCGATGCAAACGGCGGCCGCCCCGCGCTTCAAACCGTATTTTTCCATGGCTGCAAGCAGGGTGACGGCGATTCGCGCCCCAGATGCCCCAATCGGATGGCCGAGCGCGCAAGCGCCGCCGTGAACATTGACCCTTTCATGCGGCAAGGAAAGCTCCTGCATCGCCGCCATCACGACGACAGCAAAGGCCTCGTTGATCTCGAAAAGATCAATATCCCCGAAAGACCACCCGGTCTTGTCCATGAGTTTCCGCAGCGCTCCTATGGGCGCGGTCGGAAAGTCCCTTGGCGCCTGGGCATGGGTGGCATGGCCGCGAATGACGGCGAGGGGTTTCAGGCCCCGCCTTCCGGCCTCCGAGAGGCGCAAGAGAACAAGCGCGGCGGCCCCATCGGAGATTGAACTCGAATTGGCCGCGGTTACGGTCCCGTCTTCCCGGAACGCCGGTTTCAGGAGAGGTATCTTTTCAGGCTTGGCCCTCAGTGGCAATTCGTCGCATGCGATGGCTCCGGCTGCGCCTCTGGCGTCCGGAGCCGCAGCGAATGGTGCGATCTCCATGGCAAAAGTGCCGTCTGCCGACGCCCGCTGCGCGCGCTCCAAAGACGCGATCGCATAGGCATCCTGGGCTTTTCGCGTGAACTGGAACTCTCGGGCGCAATATTCGGCGTAGACGCCCATGAGCTGATGCTCATGGGCGTCCTCGAGCCCATCGAGGAACATATGATCGAGCACCCGGCCATGGCCCATGCGGTAGCCCGTGCGGGCCCTGTCGAGCAAGTAAGGCGCGCGGCTCATGCTTTCCATGCCGCCTGCGACAGCGATCCTCGTGCTGCCGGCGCAAAGGCTATCATGCGCAATCATCATGGCTTTCATGCCAGAACCGCACATTTTATTAATTGTAACACAGCCCGCCGCCTCCGGGAGGCCCGCGGCCAGCGCAGCCTGCCGGGCGGGCGCCTGGCCCTGCCCAGCGGGCAGGACACAGCCCATGACCGCTTCGCCGATGTCCCCGGGAGGGATGCTGGAGCGGGCAATCGCCGCCTTAATGGCAGCCGCGCCGAGCTCAGGCGCGCTGAAACCGCTCAACGCGCCCTGAAAAGCGCCGATGGGAGTGCGTGCTGCGGCAGCGATAACGACCGGATCGGCGGTTGACATGTTTTCTCAATCCCGGCGTGGTAAGGAAGCAATCATAAACCCAGGCGGCCCACCCAAAGAAGCTTTCCGGGCCTGCCGGAAATTTGCCCTGGCGGTCTTGGATTCCTGCCTTGGCATTCCACCTGAAACCCAAGGGCGGGACCGGCACGCCTCGCGGTGGTTTCCTTTCGCGGGGCGGCGAAGCATTGGACAGATGCTTTGGCCGGCAACCTAATGAGATTTTCATGTTTATGCCGCGCTGGCCATGTAAAACTCAAACTTTACGTTTAGGCGTCCCGCTCATCAGTGTCTGCAATCCTGACGGGTCCGGCAGGAAGCCGGGCCCAGCCCAGCCCCAGCCGGCCAGCGAGGCCATTTTGCACCGGAACCGCTTCCAGTGCCGGACTGCGCTGGCGCTGCCGTTTGAAATGCCCCGCGGGGGCGGGAATATTCTACAAAGGTAAGTCATGAACCGGATTCTTGTGCTCCTGCGCCACGGTCAAAGCGTATGGAACATGAAAAATATTTTTACCGGCTGGAAGGACCCCGATCTCACGCCGCAGGGAATCGAGGAGGCCCGCGCCGCTGGGCGCTGCCTCAAGTCGAAAGGCCTCGTATTTGACCGCGCTTTCACCTCGAATCTGGTGCGCGCGCAGCATACGCTAGAAATTGTTCTATCCGAGCTCGGAACGCCCGGGATCGAAGTGACGCGCGACCGGGCGCTGAACGAGCGCGACTATGGCGTTCTCTGCGGCACCAATAAGGACGATGCGATCCGCAGATTTGGCGACGAGCAGGTCGAGCTTTGGCGCAGATCATACGATGTCAGGCCGCCAGGCGGCGAAAGCCTGAAAGACACCGTGGCGCGGGTGCTCCCCTATTATTGCCAGAGGATTTTGCCCGAGGTGCTCAACAACCGCCGCGTGATAGTTGCGGGCCATGGCAACTCCCTGCGCGCTCTGGTCATGGTTCTGGATCAGCTGACGCCTGAGACAATCCCGGAGCTCGAGCTCGAAACAGGAATTCCTTTGATCTACCGTCTCAAATCCGATTCGACGGTTGCCAGCAAGGAATTGCTCAACCCGAGATCCATTGCGGCATAACAAAGCGGCGGTAGAGCCGTAGATGGAACGATGCAAGACGTGCCCGCTCCGCTTGCGGCGCCTGCGGCCGGAGACTTGGCTCCGGGACTGACGCTTTTCCGGCAGTATCTCGATGAGCCGGCGCAGCGCGCGCTTGTCGCAGAAATCTGGGAGTCTGTGCGTGAAGCGCCATGGTTCGTGCCCCGCATGCCGCGCACAGGCCGCGCTTTCTCGGTCAGGATGACGAATTGCGGGCCGCTTGGGTGGGTCTCAGACCAAAAGGGTGGATACCGTTACCAGGCGGTGCATCCCGAGACCGGCAAGCCCTGGCCGCCCCTGCCCGATGCGCTGCTTGGCATTTGGCGCGAAGTCTCGGACTATTCGCACCCCCCAGAAGCTTGCCTCGTCAATTTTTACGGCCGCGGCGCGCGCATGGGGCCGCATCAGGACCGCGACGAGGCCGCGCTTGATGCGCCAGTCGTTTCGATTTCCTTAGGCGACCGCTGCTGTTTCCGCTACGGCGGCCTGCGGCGGTCTGACCCCACGGCCAAGCTTACTCTCTGCTCGGGCGACGTTCTGGTAATGGGCGGCCCGTCGCGGCTTGTCTTTCATGGCGTGGACAGGATTGATCCCGGGTCTTCCTCCCTTCTTCCAGGCGGCGGGCGAATCAATCTCACGCTGCGGCGGGTGACCCGGCCCTGAGCCTGAAACGGTCCGCCTTTGGCGCGGGCTCCAGCACGCTCCTAGGGATAGGCTGGTGTGCGATTTGCGCTTCAATGCTAAAGCAGCAAAAGGGCAGGGTCTGCGTCTTTGCAGGGAACGCCGGGCGCAATGCCCCGGCGGTTTTCGATAACTTCAGGGCTGAAAAAGCAGCGCCAATCCATGAAGGTCTCATTGATTCAGATGAACTCGGGGAGTGACAAGCTCGCCAACATCGCCTGCGCTGCAGAGCTCGCCGCCCGCGCCATCGCGGAGGAGCAGCCGGACTGGATATGCCTGCCGGAATGTTTCGACTTCATGGGGGGCGGCCGGGAAGACAAGCTGGCGGCGGCCGAACGGCTCCCTGGCGGTCCCGCCTATGCGCGCATGCAAGCGCTTGCGCGACAGCACGGCGTCTGGATCCACGCGGGCTCGATCCTTGAAAAGCCTGAGACGGGGGAGCGCATCCATAACACCACCGTCGTCTTCAACCGCCGCGGCGAGGAGGTTGCGCGCTACCGCAAGATCCATCTCTTCGATATCACGGCCCCGGATGGGACAAGGTACCATGAAAGCGCGGCTTTCGCGCCGGGGAACGCGGTTGTGACCTACCGTTGCGAGGACATCATCATCGGCTGCTCGATTTGCTATGATATCCGGTTTCCAGCGCTTTATCAGGCTCTTGCCGCGAGGGGCGCGCATATGATCGCGCTGCCTGCGGCCTTTACGCTGCAAACGGGTAAGGACCATTGGGAAGTGCTCTGCCGGGCCCGCGCCATCGAGACGCAAGCCTATTTCTGCGCGGCCGCCCAGACAGGCGCCCATGCCGCGGGCGGCGAAAAGCGCCAGACCTATGGTCATTCCCTTATCGCAGATCCTTGGGGCCATGTGATTGCGAAAGCCTCCGACGGGACCGGGATCGTTTCAGCCCGGATCGATCCCGCCCTTGTGGAAAAGGTCCGCGCCCAGATCCCTGTGGCACAGCACAAGGCGCCTTTCCTTTGAGCGCGCCGGGATGCGGCGGAGACAAAGCCACAGGCTTCTTCATAATCCGCTCTTCTGTGCTTGCCTTCACAATGCTAATGATCATCCTGGCTGGAGGCTGCGGCTACGCTGGCGCTCCCTCCGCCAAGATGATCTGGCATCGCGGGGCGCTTGGCGATCCGGGATCGCTCGATCCGCACAAGGCAACGACGCTCATCGAAAGCAATGTGATCGACGAGCTCTACGAAGGGCTTGTTGCCTTGAACGCGCGCGGGGAGATCATCCCGGGTGTGGCGGAGAGCTGGACAGCCGACCCCTCCGGGACCGTCTATATCTTCAAGCTCCGCCCCGGCGCGAGATGGTCGAATGGCGAAAAACTCGTTGCGGAGGATTTCGTCTATGCGTTCAGACGGCTGATGGCGCCGGGCACAGGCGCCCCTTACGCGAGCATTCTTTACACGCTGAAGAATGCCGAAAAGATCAACAAAGGTGAAGCCGCGATTGAGTCCCTTGGCGTCCGGGCGCTCAGCGATTCAGCGCTCGAGATCACCCTTGAGCATCCAGCGGCCTACTTTATTGCTCAGCTTTCCCATATGACCGCCAAGCCGCTTCACCGCCGTTCGATCGAGGCTTCCGGGGGGGATTTCGTGCATGCCAGTCATCTTGTGACGAATGGCCCTTTCATCCTTAAGGAGTACACGCCGAACGACCGGATCGTTCTGGAAAAGAGCCCCCATTACTATGACGCCGCCCATGTCGCGCTTGACGAGGAAATCATCTATTCAATCGAGGACCGCTCCGCCGGGCTGCGCCGGTTTATGGCGGGCGAAATTCAATCCTACGACGATGTGCCGGTGGAGCAGATCGACTTTGTGCGCTCGCGCCTGCCGGATGCGTTCAAGGTGACACCGAGCCTCGGCACCTATTTTTATGCCTTCGACACCCGCCGCAAGCCATTCGGCGACCGCCGGGTGCGCAAGGCGCTTTCGATGGCCATCGACCGCGAGTTCCTCGCCGAGCGCATTTGGCGCGGCACGATGGAGCCAGCCTACAGCTTCGTCCCGCCAGGGATCGAGAGCTATGGGGAGCCAGAAACCGCCGCCTGGAAGGACATGGATCCTTATGCCCGGGAGGATGAAGCCAAACGGCTCTTAGCCGAGGCTGGATTCGGCCCCGGCCAGCAAAAGCTCGAGGTGGAAATCCGCTACAATACGTCGGAAAATCACCGCGCGACCGCCGTGGCGATTGCCGATATGTGGAAGGCCCTCGGCGTGGAGACGGAGCTTGCCGCAACGGATGCCGCAACGCATTCCGCGCTTCTGCGCGAGAAAGCTCCTTTCAGCATCGCCCGCTCAGGATGGTTTGCCGATTATCCCGACGCGCAGAATTTTCTTTTCCTTGGCCAAAGCAACAACCAGGCCCTCAATGCCGCAAGCTTCAAGCACGAGGCGTTCGACCAGCTTATGGAGCAAGCCCAGGCCGAGGCGTCGCCAGAGAAGCGGCGCGCGATTCTGCATGAAGCGGAGAAATTATTCCTCGCGGAAGAGCCAGATCTTGTGCTTCTCAGCTTCAAATCGCGCAACCTCGTCTCCCCGAGGCTTAAGGGATGGGAGCCCAATGTCCGCGACTATCATTCCGGGCGCTTCATTTCGATTGCGCCCGAAACGGCAAGGGGCTCTTCTGCAAATGAGGGCGGTTAGCCGCAGAATTCTTTCCTCCCGCCTAGGCTCTTTTTGCGGCCGGAAGGGCATGCGGATGGAAAAGCCTATGGGAGCCCTCGCAGGGGACAGGAAATGACGCGCCCGCTCGATGGCAGAGCCGCCCTCGTGACAGGCGCCTCGCGGGGAATCGGCCGGGCGGTGGCTTTGGCGCTTGCCCGGGCAGGCGCGCATGTGATCGCGCTTGCCCGCACGCAGGGAGCGCTTGAAGCTCTCGACGACGAGATTCGCAGCGAAGGGGGCGCTGCGACCCTCGTGCCCTGCGACGTTAAGGATTTCGCTGCGCTCGACCGCCTTGGCGCTGCGATCTTCGAGCGCTGGCGTAAGCTTGACATTCTTATCGCCAGCGCGGGTGTCCTGGGCCCGCTCACGCCGCTTTCCCATGCCGATCCGGCAAAATGGGAGGAGACGCTTGCGGTGAACGTCACAGCAAATTGGCGGCTGATCCGGTCACTTGACCCTCTTTTGCGCGCTGCCCCAGCAGGCCGTGCGGTGTTTATCTCCTCCTCAGCCGGTCATGCAGCCGAGCTTAAGCCATATTGGGGGCCTTATGCCGTTTCCAAAGCGGCGCTTGATGCCCTCGCCCGCACTTACTCTGCCGAGACCGCGAATGTGACGCAGGTCAAGGTCATGGCCGTCGATCCTGGGCCGCTCCGGACAAGGATGCGCGCGGCTGCGATGCCTGGAGAAGATCCGCAGAGCCTCCGGACGCCGGAGGAGCTGGCGCCGAAGATCCTCGAGCTTTGCATGCCCGGATGGCCGCATACAGGGAAGCTCTACGATTTCCGCCAAGACCGCGTGCTGAGCTTTATGCCCCCTGCGTAAAAATGGGCCAGGCAGTTCCATTGCAAAAAACACGCCGCATGTTAGACTGATTTATGCACCGGTTTCGTCACAGTGCCAGCCCGAACCGCGTCGCGATCAGCGTCCTCGCCCTCTATGCGCTGTTTTTGCAAGGTTTTTTTGCGGCTGCGGCAGAAGCTGCCGTCCTTGATTCAAGAGACGGATCGTTTTGCGGCACGGTGGCTCCGGGACAAGCGCAGACTCCGGGCGGCGGTGTCCATCATCATAGCCTATGTTGCATTTTAGCCTGTGCGGCCTGCGGCTGCACTTACCTCGCTGCTGAAGGGACAGGCTGGATTGCTTCGGAGCGCCATGCCACCCCAGTTGTCTGGCTGCCAGCCCTTGCCGCGGTTCCCGCGCTGCCTCTCAGTGTCAATCACAGCGCGCGCGGGCCGCCAGGCATCGCTTAAGCCGTATTCCGCTCTAGCCCGGCTGCTGACCTGCAGCTGTCCCTGTCAGCCTTTCTGAGGCGGCAGGGCGGCGGCGCATCATCCAGGATTCCGCCCGCGCGGTCTCTTATTCTGGCTGGGGCGCTTCCCCCGTTTCTTGCCATTCAGCAATTCGATGGCTGCAGCGCCCGAGGGCGTCAGCCATCCTTCAGGATGAGAGAGATGTTGCAGCAGAAGCCGCAAGCCGGCGCAAAGGTTTTTGCCTTGCCGCGGCCCGGTCCTGGCCCTTGCGACGGGCCTTCTCACGAGAGTCCCTGCGGTGAGAAGGCGCGGGAACCTGTCGCGACCGTATTGATCCCCCGCCCCGAGAATCCCGGCCTGACCAGACGGCGCGTATTCACGCCCGAGGAAAAGGCACGGATCGTCGCGGAGAGCTTCGAGAGCGGCCGGTCGGTTTGCGCGGTCGCTCGCAAGCATGGAATTGTCGCGTCGCAGCTCTTTGCATGGAGGAAAAGCGCCCGTTTGCAATGGGAGCATCAACAGAAGGAAGCCCCGGGTGAGGCGCGCGCCGCAGCAGGGCCGCCCGCCGCTGGCGGCGGTTCAGCGGATCCGGAGCGGGACGTTCTTATTGAAATCGCGATTGGCCAAGCTGTGGTGCGCGTGCAAAAAGGCGCCGACGCGGCGACCTTGAAGGAGGTCCTGCGGGCGTTGCGCGAGCAGCCAGAGACTGGCTGACCTTTGCCCGCAGGGGAGCGCATTGGCGCGGATTCGTGACCCGCGCCCATTTCCAAAGGCCCGCAGCCCCGCTTTTTCCTGGATGGCCGCTAGGCGCAGCCGGGGCATGCGTGTGGCCGGCGCGAGCGGGTCAATTGGCTGGCCGGCACCTTCGAGAGCAAGCGCCTCAGCGCCGTGGAATGGAATTTTTCTAATCGCCGCGTTGCCCCGCTGCGCCAATTGCATTAGTGGAGTAGCCACGAGCTATTGACGAGGGGTTTGAGGCAAATGTCAAAGGTGGAGTTGGGCGCGCGCGGCATCGAGAGCCGCCGGCCGCTTTCCCCGCACCTGCAAATCTACCGCCCGATGCTGACCATGGCGATGTCGATTGCGCATCGTATCACGGGCGTATTGCTTTATTTTGGCACGCTTCTTCTTGCATGGTTCCTAGTTGCTGCTGCAGCGGGAGGCCCTGCTTTTGACTTGGCAGCTTCTTTCTACAATTCGGCAGCCGGAAAAATTATACTTTTCGGCTACTCCTGGGCGCTCTTCCACCACTTTCTCGGCGGGATCCGTCACATCATCTGGGATATGGGTTACGGCTTCGGGCACCCTCAGCGCGAATGGCTCGCGCAGGCGACGCTTTATGGCGGCATTGCACTTACTCTGCTTGTCTGGAGCGTCGCTTATTTCATCCGCTGAATTTCGAAAAAACTGAACCGGAAGAGGCCGCCGCTCCCGGATTTGCGAGCCCGGCGCGCGGCGCGGCGTTGGAGGCAAGGCATCGATGGACAAAGGTTCAGCCCCGTTTCACACGGCAAGGCGCAAGGCGGGCTTTCTGGGCTCCGCCAGATCCGGCACTGCAGACGCTTGGCGCATGCGCGTGACCTCAGTTGCGCTTGTACCCTTATCCATCGCCTTCGTCTGCGTGCTCCTTTCTCTTCCCGGCAAGGATCTGACGGCGGTGCGGGAGGAGCTCGGGCGGCCTTTGCCCGCTTTGGCGCTGCTTCTCTTTGTCCTAACCGGGGTTTTTCACATGAAGACGGGGATGCAATCGATCATCGACGATTACGTGCATGGCCCTCATCTCAAGGGATGGCTTCTTATGACCAATCTCTTTTTTTCGGCAGGCGTTGGCGCGGCCTGCATTTACGCTGTTCTGAAGCTCAGCTTTGCGTGACATGCAGCCTTTTGCGGGCTGAGGGGCGGGCCTTTGCGCAGGCTCTCCAGAAGATCAATGGCTCTCTTTGAAAGATGATGGCATGACGACGAGCGCGACCTCCAATGGCGGAGCCGCCCCCGGGCTCAATGGGGCAGCCTATCCGATCACCGATCATACCTTCGATGTTGTGATCGTGGGCGCTGGCGGCGCGGGTTTGCGCGCAACGGTCGGCTGCTCTGAGGCGGGGTTGCGGACGGCTTGCATCAGCAAGGTCTTTCCAACGCGCTCGCATACCGTTGCCGCTCAGGGCGGCGTGGCGGCGGCGCTCGGAAATATGGGCCCTGACGATTGGAAGTGGCACATGTACGATACCGTCAAGGGGTCGGATTGGCTCGGCGACCAGGATGCGATCGAATATCTCTGCCGCAACGCCCCCGAGGCCGTCTATGAGCTTGAGCATTGGGGCGTGCCATTCTCGCGCACGGAAGATGGCCGCATCTATCAACGCCCTTTCGGCGGCATGACGACGGAATTCGGCAAAGGCCCTGCCGCGCAGCGCACCTGCGCGGCGGCTGACCGGACAGGCCACGCTCTGCTGCATACGCTTTATGGCCAAGCCTTGCGCCACAAGACTCAATTTTTCATTGAGTTCTTTGCGATCGATCTCATCATGGAAGACGGCCGCTGCCGCGGCGTCGTGTGCCTGAAGCTCGATGACGGCACGATTCACCGTTTCCGCGCTCAGCTCGTCATTTTAGCCACGGGCGGCTATGGGCGGACGTATTTCTCCGCAACCTCCGCGCATACCTGCACGGGCGATGGCAACGCCATGGCGCTGCGCGCCGGGCTTCCCTTGCAGGATATGGAATTTGTGCAGTTCCACCCCACTGGCATCTACGGGGCAGGCTGCCTCATCACGGAAGGAGCGCGCGGCGAAGGCGGTTTCTTGACCAACTCCGAAGGCGAGCGCTTCATGGAGCGCTATGCGCCGTCGGTTAAAGATTTGGCCCCGCGTGACATGGTTTCCCGCGCGATGACGGTCGAGATCCGCGAAGGCCGCGGCGTAGGCAAGCATAAGGACCATATCTATCTGCATCTCGAGCATCTTGACCCCAAGATCCTGCATGAGCGGCTGCCGGGCATCTCCGAAAGCGCAAGGATCTTCGCAGGCGTCGATGTGACCAAGGAGCCGATCCCGGTTCTGCCGACGGCGCATTACAATATGGGAGGCATTCCGACCAATTATCACGGCGAAGCGGTCTGCAAGAAAAACGGCAACGCGGATTGCATTGTGCCGGGGCTCATGGCGCTCGGGGAGGGCGCCTGCGTCTCCGTTCATGGCGCAAACAGGCTCGGCTCCAATTCGCTCATCGATCTCATTGTCTTCGGACGCGCTGCCGCGCTCCGGGCTGCTGAAATAGCAGCGCCTGGCGCTAAACAGCCAGATCTGCCGAAGGACAGCGCAGATCAGGCGCTCGCCCGCCTCGATGCTTTCCGCCATGCCAAAGGCGCTATCCCGACCGCAGAGCTCCGGCTCAGAATGCAGAAAATCATGCAAAGCCATTGCTCGGTCTACCGCACCGGCTCCACCTTGGAGGAAGGCGCGAAGCTCATCCACGAGGTCTGGGCGGCCCGGGACCAGATCTCTGTCAGCGACCATTCATTGATCTGGAACTCCGATCTCATCGAGACGCTCGAATTCGACAATCTCATCGTTCAGGCTGTCGTCACAATGGAGAGCGCTTTGCGGAGAACGGAATCGCGCGGTGCGCACGCAAGGGAAGATTACCCCGAGCGCGACGACGTCAATTGGATGAAGCACACGCTGGCATCGATCGATCCCGCTGCGCGCAGAGTTATCATCGACTACCGCCCAGTGCATAGCTACACCATGACCAATGAGATGCATTACATCGAGCCGAAGGCGCGCGTGTATTGACCGCAGCTGCAGCGCCCCGTAGGACGGCATGTCCGTGCAGAACAGGGCGCGGGCGGAACCCTCTAGGCTGCAGGGTGCAGCAATCAGCCGGGCCAAAGGAAACAGGCTCCAAATGGCAAGTCCAAGCAAAGGCGTATACGCCGCCGGAAGCCGGGATGTGCAAGCACAGGCCCATCCGGAAATCGCCGCGGGCGGCTATGCGCAAGGCGACGGGACAGTCGAGTTCTATCAGCGCGTCGTTGCGGTTCTGCCCGAGGGCGGAACGGTTCTCGATCTCGGCGCTGGCCGCGGCGAGCTGTTCCACAGAAAGGAAGAGGGTTTAAGGCGCTTTCTCGTGCGGCTCGGCAACAAATATTCCCGCCGCATCGGCGCCGATGTCGACCCCGCCGTGCTGTCCAATCCGGGGCTCGACGAAGCGAAGGTCATCGAGGCGGGCCAGCCGCTCCCTTTTCCCGATGAATCGTTTGATCTCGTGCTCTGCGATTGGGTTATTGAGCATGTCGAGGCCCCGGAGCCTTTCATCAGTGAGGTGCGCCGCGTCCTTAAAGTTGGGGGATGGTTCTGCGCGAGAACGCCGAACCGCTGGAGTTACTTCAGCATCGGCGCGAGGCTCTTTTCCGGCGCCATGGAAAGCAAGATTCTTCGCAAGCTTCAGCCTTCGCGCCAGGAAAGCGATGTGTTCCCGAAATACTACCGCCTCAACACGCTTGGCGACATTAGCGCAGCCTTACGCCCCAGCGAATGGCTGAACGCCACCTACGCCCATAATCCCAACCCAAGCTATCACGGCAACAGCGCCCTGCTTTTGCGGCTGCTCACTCTCTTTCAGAATCTTACACCCCGCGCGCTCGCAAGCGTCATTTTGATCTTTGCGCGCCGCACTGCTTGAAAGTTGAAATCAATGGTCCAATTCGCGCTTCCAAAAGCCTCGCGGCCCGTAACAGGCAAGACATGGCCGAAGCCCGGCAGCGCCGGCAGCTTTACCGAATACCGCATCTACCGCTGGAATCCCGGCGAGGCCCAGAATCCGCGCATTGACACCTATTATGTCGACCGCAGCGATTGCGGGCCGATGGTTCTCGATGCGCTTATCTGGATCAAGTCCAAGATTGATCCGGGGCTCACCTTCCGGCGCTCCTGCCGGGAAGGCATTTGCGGCTCATGCGCGATGAATATTGACGGCACAAACACGCTTGCCTGCACGAAGGACATGGACACGGTCAAAGGAGCCGTGAAGATCTATCCCCTCCCGCATTTGCCGGTTGTCAAGGATCTCGTCCCGGACCTTTCGGGCTTTTACGCCCAGCACGCTTCCATCGAGCCTTGGCTGCAAACGTCAACGCCTGCGCCCGAAAAGGAGTGGCTCCAGTCCCCGGAGGATCGCGCCAAGCTTGACGGGCTTTATGAATGCATCCTTTGCGCCTGCTGCTCGACCTCATGCCCGAGCTATTGGTGGAACGGCGACCGCTATCTTGGCCCAGCGGCGCTTTTGCAGGCCTACCGCTGGCTGACCGATTCGCGCGATGAGGCGGCAGGTGAAAGACTCGATAATGTCGAAGACCCTTTCCGTCTTTACCGCTGCCACACGATTATGAACTGCGCCAAGGCGTGCCCCAAGGGGCTTAACCCCGCAAAGGCCATCGCCGAGATCAAAGATATGCTGATCGCCAGGCAAATCTGACGCTGGCGCATGCCTTCCTGTAGCCTCAATCCGCCTTCATCTTTGCTGGATACAGGTTGCTGGAGGGTGCGCCGATGCTGCGGTTTCTGCTTGCCGCTGCCGCATTGTTATGGCCCGTTTGCCTTGCCCATGCGGCTGACCGCCCAACAACGGCTTTCGACGAGATGATAGCCAAGCAGGCTAAGGCCCATGGGGTGCCCGAAGCCTTCGTCCACCGGATCGTCATGCGGGAAAGCCGCTATAACCCGCGGCTCGTTCACCGCCATTGCTATGGTCTGATGCAAATCAAACACGCAACCGCGCGCAGCATGGGATATAATGGCAGCCCGCGCGGCCTGCTCGACGCAGAAACCAATCTTACCTACGCTATTCCTTATCTTGCAAATGCCTACCATCTTGCTGGCGGAGATGAGAAGCTCGCGACCGTGCTCTTCAGCAGCGGCTATTACTACACCGCAAAGCGGAAAGGCATGCTGGGTGAGCTGCGGACCGCGATGTCGCCGCCTGAAGACGCCGGCGCGGAGCCGCCTGCGGCATCAGAGCCGCCAAGCAGCCCGTTTACGGGGCTCCTTTCGTTTTTGAACATCAATCCTGCCGGAGCCACCTCGCTGCCCGAGGCGCCCGAATCCTCGCAAGCCTCCGCGCAGACCGGGGCAAGTGTGGCCGGGGCAAGTGTGATGGTGAGGTGACGCGGCTCTGGGAGGGGCCTGCCCCCTCCCTGGGCGATCCTTGCTGCGGGAGCTGCGTCTGGCCTCGTTGACCGTGGGGGAGACTCCCGCCGCTCGGATTGCCAAAGGCTAGCCGATGAGATATCGGTGAGTTGCCAGTATTCTTCCGGCTAAACGGCGGGGCCGCGCAAACTTGTGAATTTGCGGGCGTAGTTCAATGGTAGAACGGCAGCTTCCCAAGCTGCATACGAGGGTTCGATTCCCTTCGCCCGCTCCAAGGTCTTGATGTCTTTGCCCTTCCGCGCAACGCGTTAGTCGCCCCATTCTGCGGCTTGGCCGGCATGCGCCTGCCCGGGCCATGCGAGCTGCCGCTTTGATTTTGGGCAGTGCCCTAATCCTCTTGAATGACCAAAGCCAGCGTCCCCCGCCGGCCTTGTCCTTCGCTGCAATCAGAGCCAAGCCTTGCCCCTGGAACGCGACGCGAAGCGGCAGCAACATCCGTAGAACCTCGCAGCCGAGCCTTCATGAGCAGCCCGCGCCGTCTCACACTCAGCTCGTCTCAGGCAGAGACGGCCTAAATCTGCTAGCGCAAGATCTGGGAGAGTTCCCGGCTCCTCTCCTCGACAAGGGGCCTCAAGCCTTCAAGCGCAGCAGAATCGATCCCCTTACCAAGGTGCCGCTCCACAAGACCCTGAGCGATCGTCTCATCCTCGGTAACCGGGGTGATGCAAAGGCCAAGAATGTGATCGGCAAGTTCGATCACGTTAAACGCGCCAGCCGAGGCGGTTAGCGGAACTTCAAGAGACAAGCGCTCTTCCAGCGCCGCAGCAAGCTCGACCGCCATCAAGGAGTCGACCCCGACATCGGCCAGCGGCTTGTTCTTGTTCACGCTGTCCTGAGGAAGCCGCAGGATAAGCGCGAGCTCTTCGACGATCACATTGATGACTTGCCTGCGGGCTTCCTCGGCGGAGAGCATGGCGACAAGCGCCCGGACATCGACCTTCGCGCGGTTTTCCACAGCTGCTTTTTCGTTTGCCCGAACGAGCCCGCCATAAGCCGGTGAGTGAAGCAAAGGCAAATGTGCCCGGGCCGTCGACCAGTTCATTTCGCTGATAATGACGACAGCGTCCTCAGGCGAGGGTCCTTGGCTCGCTAGAGCCTCGCCCATAAGATTGAGCGCGTCGCGGGCGGCCATGGCCCTGACCCCTGCGCGGGTGGCGAGCATATCTTTGACAGCGCGGTTCCGCGCCAAAAGCCCCGCATCTTCGATTCCTCCCCAGGCGACAGCGAGAGCGGGCAGGCCGACGGCTCTCCTCTGCCGGGCAAGACCTTCTAAGAAACCATTAGCCGCGACATAATTACCCTGGCCCGGGTTGCCGATCGCGGTCGTTGCCGAGGAGAAAAGGACGAAATAGTCAAGTGGCAGCCCGCGCGTCAGCCGGTCGAGGTTCTCGGCGCCAACGATCTTTGGCGCGAGCACATTTTTCAGCCGCTCCGCGTCAAGATTGGCGATGAGCGCATCGTCAAGCACCATCGCCGCGTGAAGGACTCCGGCGAGCGGAGGCATTGTCCGGCCAATCGTCTTCAGAACCCTTTGAACGGCCGCGGCATCCGTGACATCGGCTGCCTCGGCGCGCACTGCCACGCCATTTGACGCGAATTCGGCGAGAGCCTCCTGCGCTTCGGCGCTTGCTGCACCGTTGCGGCCAATAAGAACGAGGTGCTTGGCGCCGCGTTCGGCCAGCCAGCGCGCCGCTGCAAGCCCGAAACCTCCGCAGCCGCCGGTGACAAGATGCGTCTTGTCAGGCGCAGGCCTGAATCCACTCTGGGATGCTGGCAAGCGCTGACCTGTCTTGGGCGGGGTGATGACGATCTTGCCAATGTGGCCTGACTGCTGCATGAGCCGCATTGCGTCGATGAATTCTCCCCCCCTGAAGGAGCGAAATGGCAAAGGGGAGAATTCGCCCGAAGAAACGAGCTCCAGCACTTCGGCAAACAATTGCTGGCTCAGATCCGGCTGAACCCGCATAAGCTGGTCAAGATCAACGCCAAAATAAGTGAGGTTGTTGCGGAACGGCCGCAGGCCGATATGCGTGTTTGCTAGGAAATCGCGCTTGCCGAGCTCCACGAAGCGCCCGAAAGGCTGAAGCAGGCCCATCGACAATTCCATCGCTTCGCCCGAGAGGCTGTTCAGAACCACCGCAACGCCGCTCTCCGTGACGCGGCGCACATCGTCGACAAAACCGTTCGAGCGGGCATCGAAGACATGCTCGGCGCCAAGCGCCGAGACAAGATTTCGCTTTTCGAGAGAACTCGCAGTGGCAATGACGCGAGCGCCGCGCCATCTCGCAATTTGCAATGCGGCAAGTCCCACTCCGCCAGCGCCGCCATGCACCAGCACCCATTCGCCGCGTTTGATATTGGCACAGGTCACAAGCGCGTAATATGCGGTGAGAAAGGCAACCGGTATCGTGACAGCGGCTTCGAGGGAAAGCCCTCCGGGGACCTTTGCCGCCATCCGGCTGTCCACGGTCACATGCGTGGCAAATGCGCCTCCGGCTATAGCGACGACGGCATCACCTCTCTTGAAATTGGTTACATTCTCCCCCGTTTCCACCACATGCCCGGCGCATTCGAGGCCAAGAGCGGGGCCGGCCATTCCATCCTCGAGCATTTCATCGGGAAGGACGGAAAGGCCCCACATGACGTCACGGAAGTTTAAACCTGTTGCCGCGACGGCAATTTCCACTTGTCCAGGGCCGGGCTTTTGGCGCTTTACGGGCATCCAGCGGATGCGGTCGAGTCCGGTTCCCTCTCCCTTTTCAAGGCGGCTGGCCGGGGCGGTTTCCCCAGCGGGATTAAGCGCGAGAGAATCGCGAGGCTGTATCCGCACGACCCTGGTTGCTGCGGCATCAACCAGTATTTCGGTTTCTGATGTCCCCGAGAGAATGAGCCCGGCCAGCTGTTGCGCTCTGACCTGAGGCGGAGCCCCGGGGGCGGTATCGATGCGCCGCACATCGAGCATTTGAAATTCGTTGGCAAGAGTCCTGGAGAAAGACCAGAATCCGGCTTCGGCCGCTTCGGCACCGCCCCCCATGGCGCGCAATGCACCGGGGCATTCGATCCAAAGCTGCTGCTTCTGCTTCCCAAGCTGCACCGCCCAATTTTTCAGAACAAGGCAGCGCTGTGCGAGATAGTCGGCTGCACTTGCTCCGGTTTGCATAGCGGGGGCGAGGAAAATGATTGCCTCAGTGCCGGCTCGCGGAGGCCGGTCAAACGCCTGCTCGTCTGTTATGTCACACTCAACGCCAGCTTCCCGGAGCAGGCCCGATAGGGCAGCCGCCGTTTCGGCTTGGCGATGGCCGCTCCGTCCAACAATGAGCACTTCAGACGGATAGCTGCGGCGGTCAGCAAAAGCAGGCATTTGGGCAGCAAGGAATAGCGCCGGCCCTGCTGAAGTCCTGACGGTTTTGACCGTAAGCCCGCGAAGAGCCGTTGCAGCAAAACGGGACATCCAGTCAGGATCAGAGAAGGATGCGCACCCTTGACCTCCGCGCTCCTGCACGGGCTGCCGGGGCAGACCAAATACAAGATCACGAAAGAGAGAGGGCGCAGGCTCCACAGCGGCAAGCAAAGCGCCGGGTGCCATGGTCTCAGCAATCCGGGCGAGACACCCCGCATCGGGCGCCAGGCGGTGCAGCGCGTCAGCGGCTATGACGAGATCGAACGCGCCTTTTTGAAGCTGGTCAAACGCTCCGGCAAAGCTTACTCCAGCATCGCGCGAGAACGCGAGCCGGGCACGCTCGAGACGGTGGGGATTTGGATCGGCGATCGTAAGCCGTGCCCCAAGCGTATGCGCCAGGGAAGCTGCGCGCCACGAGAGAGGCCCATGCCCAATTTGCAGGATCCGCATGGCACGGTCCTTTGGCCAAGCGGAGGCCGTTTTGTTCAACAGCTCCGCGAGAAGATCGGCCGCAGCAGCGACGGATACAGAACCCATCTCAAAAGCTTCAATTGCTGCCTCCGCGACCGGGATGATTTCATCCTTTCCAGCGCGGAGCGCGTCTAGCACGCTGCTGAAGCGGGCTGCGAGGAGCAGCTCAGCCGAACGGTGAGGGCATTCTGAGGCAATGCTGCGCACGATCTCGGCAGGATCAGGAAGCGGGACACCGCTCGAAAGAATAAATTGCTCGCCTTCAGATTCGATTAGGCCGCTCTTCTTGAGGCCGGTAAGCAAGTTGGCAAGCCAGCCTTGAAGCGCTTGGGGGAATCTTTTCTCGGCAACGAGCTGTCCAGGAGAGATCTTTCCGGCCGTCGCGAAATGCTGGGCAAGGCTGTAAGCGGCTGATGTTGCCCAGCCTTCAATCAGCACCAAGTCGGGCGGCAGATGATCCGCGCCGGTGATGGTTTCTTGTGCAGCTGTCTTTGCCAATGTTTCGAGGGTGAGCGGTGGATCGCGCCGCGCCGCCGTCGGCTCATCGGCAAGAATTGTGGTCTGTACCAAGGAGTGGCTGGCAAGGTCGCCTGTCTCTTGGCGCATCACCTGATACCGCGCGCCTTGCAGCTTTGCGACGAGCATGCCCTCGCCGTCGAATAGCGCAAAATCGGCAACGATGGCGCGCGGATCATAGCGGCGGATGTCGATGCGCGCATGAGCGACAACGGCGCCGGGCCGCTCAAGCCGGATCTCGCCAAAACGGACTGGCACATAAGGGGCTGGGCGGCCCGAGGACATTTTGCCTGAGAAAAGAAGGATCAAACCATGGAAGCAGGAGTCAAGCCTGGCAGGGTCAAGCCCGTAGGCAGTGGCTGCTTCTGACGGAATCAAATCCACGAGAATCGTTTCTTTGCCTATGCGTGCGGCTGTCTGCACCTGCTGATAGGCTGGCCCGAATTCAAGGCCCGACCTGCGCGCGATGGCATAGAGATCGGAACCCGCGATGGCATTTGAAGCAGGCTTAGAGATAGCTGAAACTTCCGCAGCCGGTGCCGGCTTGAACACAACCTTGGCCTTGGCATGGGTGACCCAGGGCGAATCACTCAGCCTCGCCCGGCTCATGATCTCGATTGTTCCCGTCTGTGGCGCCGCCCGGCACAGAACCTCTCGTGTCGAGCCAGGGGGGAACACCATAGGCTGCGCGATTTCGAGGTCTTTTACCGTGGCGCCTTCCGTGCCCAGCCAATCGCGTGCTGCTGCCAGCGCCATTTCAGCGAAAGCCGCGCCCGGCAGAAGCACGTTTCCGTCAATCCGGTGATCTGCAAGAGCTGGAACCAGCAAAGGGTCAAGCTGGGCGCGCCATTCCAGCGCATCGGGCGAGACCCGTGCGCCGATGAGCGGATGCCAGGGGCGCACCCGAAGCCATCCGGTTGATTCGGATGTCTCGGTCAGGCGGCAGGTCTTGCGTCTCCAGGGATAGGCGGGAAGGTCCGGAAATGGGCCCGGATCGTTGCCAAAGGCGGTCTTCGCATCGAGTTGCGCGCCGAGAGACAGGGCCTGCGCGGCCGCTTGGCGGAAGGGATCGGCGGGCCCTGATTTCTGATCATGCACGGAGACGACGGCTGCGGGCGCGTCCGAGTGTTCCGCGATCTTACGGATATCGGAGACCACGACGGGGCTTGGCCCGATCTCGATAAAGACGCGGGCTCCAAGCCGCATGGCAATCAGCACGGCGTCCATGAAACGGACGGGCTCGCGAATATTCCGCCACCAATATTTCGCATCTGCTTCCGTGCCGGAGATCACGCCGCCATCGACGGTTGAAATGAAGTTGATTCTGCTTTCTTTGGGGCGCAGACCCTTGAGATCGGCCAAAAGACGCCCCTTAACCGGCTCCATGAGCTCGCTGTGAAAAGGATAGGCGAGATCCAGCCGGCGCATGCGCACCTTTTCGGCCCGGCCGAGCGCCGCAGCTTGATCAAGGGCGGAAACAGGCCCCGCAACCGTGAAGCTGCGTGGAGAATTATAAGCGGCGATCGTCAGCCCGGGCGTCTTGCGGACAAGCGACTCAATTACCTCGCGCGGCCCAAAGGCCACCGCCATCCCGCCCGCATCGCGGCCTGACTCCTGATGATGGCTGCGGAAGTAAATGACCCGCACGGCGCTTTCGAGATCCAAAATTCCAGCCGCCTCGGCAGCAGCAATTTCGCCCATGCTATGGCCGAGGACGATGCTTGGCGTTAGGCCAAAGCCAGCAAGACAGCGGACGGTTGCAAGCTGGATCGCAAAAATCAGAGGCTGCGCCACGCTGGTTTTTTGCAGATTCGCCGCAATACCGGGGCTGAACATCATCTCGGCAAGAGACCAGCCGGAGAAATTGCGGAAGATACGGTCGATTTGGTCGAAATGGCTGCGGAAAACAGCATCCTTCTCATAAGAGGCTTGGCCCATTCCCGGCCACTGGCCGCCATTGCCTGAAAAGACAAAGGCAGCCGGGGAGGCCCGGTCGACGGCAGTCCCAGTGCTTGCCGCGGCGGCAACTCCGCCGTTGCGGGCTGCTTCATCCAGAGTTTCGGCCAGTTCTGCTGGCTTGCCGAACGGGATCACAAGCCTTTCGCTATGGAGTTCACGCCGGCGCCCTGTCGCGGCGGCCAAGCGGCGGGCATCATCGAGGCTCGCCTGTGCGAAGCGGGCAGAATACTGATGCGCGAGCTCAGCTAGGCCCTCGCGGGTTTGGGCCGAAAGAATCAGAAACTTGGGCGTTCCGGGCGAATGCTTCACATTCTGGGGCGGGTCGGCGATGATCACATGCGCATTGGTGCCGCCAAAACCGAGGGAGCTCACACCCGCATAGCGGGTGGCGCCGTTCCTGGGGAGCGCAAGCGGCGCCGTGCAAACGGAAAGATTCAGTTTAGAGAAGGGAATATCCGGGTTCGGCTCATCGAAATGGAGTGAAGGCGGAAGCTCATCATGTTCGAGCGCCAGCATTGCTTTGAATAAGCCGACAAGCCCCGACGCTGCCTCGGTATGGCCGATATTCGTTTTTACCGAGCCAATAGGCAGAGGCTGAGAGCGGTTCTGGCCGAGCACTTCGCCAATGGCCGCGGCTTCGACAGGGTCTCCCGCCCGCGTTCCAGTGCCATGCGCCTCGAAAAAAGCAACCGCATCAGGATCGATGCCGCCCTTAATATAAGCCTTCTCAAGAAGCGCCGCCTGGCAGGCTTTCGATGGCAGCGAAATACCGCTCGTTCTTCCATCGGAATTCACATGCGATTGGGCGATCAGCGCATGGATCCGGTCCCGGCTTGTCTTTGTGGCGCGAAGCGCGCGCAGCACAAGCACGACGCCGCCTTCGGCGCGCACATATCCATCAGCCTTTGCCGAAAATGTCCGGCAAAGCCCGGTTTGCGAAAGCATCGTCGCCTGTGAGAAACTTATGAAGCCGAAGGGGCTTGCCAATATGTTGACCCCGCCGACAACCGCGGTGTCGATCCGCCCGGAGCGGATCGCCGTAACCGCTGCGTCCAAAGCGACAAAGGACGATGAGCAAGCGGTATCGACGGTGAAGCTTGGGCCATGAAAATCGAAGACGTAGGAGACACGGTTGGCGAGGTTGGAAAGCGTGTTGCCAGTGGCGAAATAGGCATCCGCTGCGGCTGGATCGTGAAGCCTTAAATTGCCATAATCAAGCGCAGAGCCGCCAACGAAAACACCCGTTTCCGTTCCCGCGAGTGCAGAAGGGGGGATTCCCGCATCCTCAAGCGCTTCCCAGGTCAGCTCAAGGAGCAGCCGCTGCTGCGGGTCCATTTGCTCGGCTTCCCGCGGCGAGATGCCAAAAACGGCCGGATCAAAGCCCCAGATGTCGTCAAGAACGCCTGCTGCCCATGTGTAGCTGCGGCCGCGCTCCTTCGCGCGCGGGTGAATAAAACGCTCCAGGAGCCAGCGGTCCGGGGGAATGCGGGACACTGTGCAGCGCCCCTCTGCGAGCACATCCCAAAGCTGCCTGGCAGAACTTGCGCCTGGAAGCCTGCACGCACGCCCAATGATCGCAATGTCCAACCCATTCAAATTGGCCGTTGGCAGGCGACCGCTTTGACGTTCTTTCATAATCTTGCCTGATTTATCACAACCCAATCTGGACCGGATCGCAGCTCCTCCGGCGTCAAGCTTACAGAAGCGCGAACATTTTTGTGCTAGGTGTTAGCTTCTCATATAGCCGCGCATGCGCTTTGGCTAGAGCGCGGGAAACCAATATGCTGGGAAAACCCGCTGCGCGAGATGAATTGTAGAATTGGCTTTCTCATGGCGCATGTTGAATGAGCTAGATAGTCAACGATAGCGAAAAAAGAGAATATGGCAAGAAGAATATTCCCCTCGCTAACAGCATAGACACACAGACTGTAACAATCCTGTATTGTTTATCACAATATCGTCTGTCGAAGCTGGAGTGAAATATTGTTCATATTTATTCAATCGCAAGCATCTCGGCCGCGCTGAGGCATGAGGAAGAGGAAAATGCTTATGTTTTAGGCCTTCTTTGGCTGCCAAGAACTAACAATGCCAAAGCCAATGGCCGGGAAGAACAGCTTTCACTACAGCGTCCTGCGGAGAAAAGCTCCGCCTGCCACAGATAGGCGTTTAAACCTATGCTTTTGCACGTGGGAGTTAAACGGAACAATGCCGGAACTACCGGATAAGGCGGGGACAGGAGCGCTGTCAAGATCCCGCCAGATTGCCCGCGCAGCAGCCCGCGCGCCCCTCCTTCTTCGCTATCTGACCCGCCCTCTTGACATGCTCGGGCTGGGAACCGGGAGCCTCTTCCGCAAGCCGGGATATTTTTGGAGAGCTCCTTTAGTCGAGTCACCCGCCGGCCAAAGCCGGCGTTTTGTGCCTTGGAGAAGCTTCGTGGCCCTGGTCCTCCTGCCTAGTATTGCAGGCGCTCTCTATTTCGGCTTTGTCACTTCCGACCAATTTGAGTCAGAGGTGCGTTTTGCCGTGCGCGGCACAACGGAGCCGCTCCACGGCGCGGATGCTCTCAGCTTGTTCCAAATATCGAAGCTAGTCTCCGCCAACGCGAGCCAGGAGGTCTATGTTGTCGCCAATTATGTCCGCAGCCGGCCGATGGTCGAGGCCATCTCAAAAAAGATTGATTTGCGGGCTATCTTCGGCAAGCCCGGAATCGACCGCTGGGCCCGGCTCGACCCGTCTGGAACGCCCGAGGACATGCTCCGGTATTGGCGCTCCATGGTGACAACATCCATCGATCTCGCATCAGGCGTTGTGACAGTTAGAGTGACGGCGTTCTCGAGGGAAGACGCGGTCCGGCTGGCGGCAGCGATCCGCGATCAATGCGAGGCCGTTGCCGATCAGCTTCTCGACCGTATGCGGAGCGATACGGTTGAGCGGGCTAAAGCCGAGCTGGCAAATGCCAGAGCGCTGCTCCTTGCACGCCAAGCGACGCTCGAGCAATTCAGGCATGCGCGGATGCAGATTGACCCCATGGCATCGGCCCAATCTCTTGGCGGCACGCTCAGCATTCTCCGCCAGGACCTTGTGAATGCGCGTGTGCAGCTCGAAAGCGCGAGGGCATCCGTCCATCCCGATGCGCCGCAAATCAAGGTTCTTTCGGCGAAGTGCGAGATTCTTGCCGGTCAGATCGCGGCGCTTGAAGCCCGCGTCACGAGCGCCGATCTTAATTCCCCGGCTTCGTCTATATTGCTGGCCGAATATGACCGGCTTGACGTCGAAAGAGGCTTGGCCCAGCAAGCCGTCGAGCTTGCCGAGAAGGAACTCAACGAGGCTTACATCACTGCGATGAGCCATCATATCTATCTTGTGGCTTTTCAAGATCCTACAATCCCGCAAAAAGCGCTCAATTGGCAGAGGGGATGGGGCATATTTGCTGTTTCCTCGAGCGCTTTTGGTTTGTGGCTGCTGTTCGTGCTGGTCTTTGCGCAATTGCGCGACCATGCTGTGTGACTCAGTCTCCTGCAGATGAACTCGCAGTGAGGGACCATCCTGGCGGCGTAAAGATGAGCATCGAGCAGATCCCGGCTCCGGCCGCGCAGCAGCTGCCTGCCGGGGCTGCGGCTTTTGCCATTGATCCATATGAGCCTCCCCGCCCGCTGGAGCGAAGCGCCGTACCGATTGATCAATTTGGATCATGGCGTCTCTTTGCTTTATCTTTTGTCATCATCGTCGTTCTGCCGGTTCTATGCGTGGCCGCATATTACTATCTCATTGCCGCCAGCATCTATGCTGTGGAATTCCGGTTCAGTGTTCGATCCGCCGCTGAGCTTGCGGATTCCAGCGCCTATGGAGGCCAGAAAGTTTTTCAAACTGGAGGGGCCGGCGCGCCGAGCGAAATGGTGCGGCTTCCCTATATGGCTGCCAATTATTTGAGGAGCCGCAATGTCGTGCGGGAGCTTGATGGGGGCGGCTGGCTGCGGGCGGTTTTCAGCCGGCCGCAAGCGGATTGGTTATCCCGCTTCGACAAGCGGGAAAGCGCCGATGCGCTTTGGCGGTACTGGCGCCAAATGGTCAGCGTCAATGTCGAGCGTATTTCTGGCCTCGTCCTGGTCCGGGTGCAGGCATTTACGCCGGACGACGCTCTTGCTCTTGCCCGCGCCACAGCGCAATGCGCGGAAAGAATGATCGATAGCGTCTCTGCGAGCGAGCGGGAGGAAAGATTGCGCTATGCAGAGCGTGAGCTCCATCGTGCGAGCCTGCGCTATTCTGATGCCATCACGGGCATGCGCGATGTGCGAAACCAGGAGAAGACCGTCGACCTGCAGCAAACGATAACATCCACCATGGATAGCTTGTTAGGAGTTATGCGGCAGAAATTA
>DASRYK010000147.1:0-15084 GCA_035687205.1 Methylocella sp.
CTCGATCTTATGATCGTCCGGGAGCTGACGGGCGGCGTCTATTTCGGCGAGCCGAAGCAGATCATTGATCTTGGCAATGGGCAGAAGCGGGCGATCGACACGCAGGTCTATGAGACTTACGAGATCGAGCGGATCGGGCGCGTGGCCTTCGAGCTTGCCCGCAAGCGCCGCAACAAGGTGACATCGTCCGAGAAGCGCAATGTGATGAAATCCGGCGTGCTCTGGCACGAGGTGATCACGGCACTCCACGCGAAGGAATTTCCCGATGTCGAGCTCGACCATCAGCTTGCCGATGCGCTCGGCATGCAGCTCGTGCGCCGCCCGAAGCAGTTCGACGTCATCGTCACCGACAATCTTTTTGGCGATGTGCTGTCCGATGTCGCGGCGATGCTGACGGGCTCGCTCGGCATGCTGCCTTCGGCCTCGCTTGGCGAGAAAAGCGCAAGCGGGACCCGCAAGGCTCTTTACGAGCCGGTGCATGGCTCAGCGCCCGACATCGCGGGCCAAGGCATTGCCAATCCGATTGCAATGATTGCCTCCTTTGGCATGGCCTTGCGCTATTCCTTCGGCCTTGGCGAGATCGCGGACCGGCTCGAGGGGGCCGTCTCGAAGGTGCTTGCCCAGGGTTGGCGCACGGCAGACATTGCCGGAGGCGCAGGGAAGACCGTTTCGACCGCCCAAATGGGGGATGCGATTCTGGCCCAGTTGAAGGCAGGATTTGCATAAGAGCTTACGCTTAGGCTGATGCGGCCTGCTCACCCTTAGCGGGAGCGGCGCAGCTTTATCATGGCCGCGGTTTCGCCGCAAAAAAGCTCCATGATCGCGTGTTTCCACGCTTGCCCGTTGCGTGTAGAACCAAGCGCCGGGTGAGACCGGGACACCGGAAACCGGGCAGAAGCGCCTTCCGAGGGGGCGGCCTTCCCTCAGGCAAACTGGCGGCGATGATTGAGCAGATAATGATCTTCGCGCTGGGGTTCTTGGCCGCAAGCCTTCTGGCGCTTGCGGCAACCCCGGCGTTTTGGCGGCGTGCTGTCCGTTTGACCACCAAGCGGCTCGCCATGGAGCTGCCGCTTTCCCTGGATGAAGTTTTCGCCGATCGCGACCTTCTGCGCGCCCAATTCGCAGCAGAGCGCCGCAAGCTCGAGCAGAAGCTTGAGGAGCTGAGCGAGCGCCGTGCGGCTGATCTGGCCGAGCTTGGAAACCGCGCGGGGGTCATTGCCCGTCTCGAAGCCGATCTGGCAGCGCTTTCAGAGAGAAGCAGCGAAGATGGAGGCGAGCGCGACGCGCTGCAACGCGCTCTTGCCGAGGCCTCGGCCGAGCTTGCCGCAATGGCCAAGGACAGCTACGACACGACCGGTCTCATTGGACGCAAGGAGAGCGAGATCAAGGAGCTGAAGGAAAAACTTGCAGAGGCGGAGAGGCTTGCCGCCAAGCAGCAGGATTTGCTTGGCGGGCTTCATGCCAGCATGGCGCAGCTCAATACGTCGCTTTCAGAGGAGAAGGCTAAGGTTGCGCGTCTCGAAAGCGATATTTCCTCCCTCCGCCTGCAGCTTCAAGCGGATAAGATCACGCTTAGGACCGCCGCTGCGCGGATTGCCGAGCGGGAGTCCGCGCTCGAAGCCGCCGCGAGCCGCGAAAAGGAGCTCATCAGGAACCGGGCTATCCAGGCCGAAACAGCCAAGGCCATAGAGGCAGGCTACATCGAAAAAATTGAGCGTCTGCGCGCTGCCCAAGCAGCCTCGCAGGCAGCGCTTGAAGAGTCACGCGCGCAATGCGCCAGGCTCAGCGAGGAGATCGCGGCGCTCAAGGCCGAAGAAGCAGCCGGCGCCCCTGTGCAGCGGGAGGAAATCGAGATCCTCCGGCGGAAAATCAGCGAGATCGGCGCTGCCGTCATCCGGGCAGCGGGTGGCGCTGCCGGGCCAGTTGAAAAGCATGATGAAGGCACGCTGGCGGATAACAGCCTGGCCGAAAAGGCCACGGCATAAATTCCGGGGTCTTGACCCCCCGCCATCTGCGCCCGCCTTACGACGCCGCGAACTTAGACATCAGAGCGTCGGAAATCTCGAAATTGGCATAAACATTTTGCACATCGTCATTGTCTTCGAGCATGCCGACAAGACGCAGCACCTTTTCGCCGGTTTCATCGTCGACAGCAACCGTGTTTTGCGGCTTCCAGACAACACCCGTCTTGCGGGGCTCACCGAATTTCGCTTCGAGAGCCTGGGCGACCTCACGCAAATTTTCAAAAGAGGTGATGATTTCGTGCCCCTCCGCGGTTGAGCGGACGTCCTCGGCTCCGGCCTCGATCGCTGCCTCGAGCATGGCATCTTCCGAGGCCGCGCTCGCTGGATACTCGATAACGCCGACATGATCGAAAAGGAAGGATACAGCGCCGGTCTCGGCGAGCGAGCCGCCCATTTTCGTGAAATAGGAGCGCACCTCGCCAGCCGTCCGGTTCCGGTTGTCGGTCAAGGCCTCGACAATGATGGCAACGCCGCCTGGCGCATAGCCTTCGTAGCGGACCTCGTCATAGGTCTCGCCTTCGCCGCCGGAGGCTTTCTTGATGGCGCGCTCGATATTGTCCTTCGGCATGTTTTCTGCCCGCGCTGCAAGGACAGCCGCGCGCAGCCTCGGGTTCATGGCAGGGTCGGGAAGGCCAAGCTTCGCGGAAACGGTGATCTCTCGGGCGAGCTTCGAGAAGAGCTTGGAGCGGATCGCATCCTGCTTGCCCTTCTTGTGCATGATGTTCTTGAACTGACTGTGGCCCGCCATTCCCCTAGGGTCTCCGTTCTCGAAAGACAGAGCTTCCGCCTGCCGGGCTCTCTCGAGGCCGGCGCCAGGCGTTCTCATCAACCGGTCATGAATGGCCTCATATAGGCCAGCGCCGCCAGAAAATAAAGCCAAGGCAAAAGGCCCCGGAAAGACCCTGCCGCCACTCTACCGGACGCTCGCTGCCGACTGGGCAAACAGAATCCGGCGTGATTCCTCATTGTCCGCGATGGCGGAATCACGGATTTCGCCCGCCTTGGCATAAGCCCGCTGTGCCGCCGGGCGCCCGGCGATGGTCAGGAACCAGCGTCTCAAATGAGGAAAATCTTCGAGATTTTGTCCCTGCTTTTCGTGCGGAGCAATCCAGGGGTAAGCTGCCATGTCGGCAATCGAATAATCCCCGGCAATGAAGGCGCGGTCCGAAAGGCGCTTGTTGAGCACCGCGTAGAGCCTGCCGGTTTCGTTCTCGTAGCGCTCAATTGCATAAGGGAGCTTTTCAGGCGCATAGTGCTTGAAATGATGGTTCTGGCCCGCCATGGGCCCAAGGCCGGCCGCCTGCCAGAAGAGCCATTGGAGGGCCTCGATCCTGCTGCGCCTGTCCCGCGGGAGGAACTTTCCGGTCTTCTCGGCGAGGTAAAGCAGGATCGCCCCTGATTCGAATACAGGAAGCGGCGGCCCATGATCTTCCGGCGAATGGTCGACAATCGCAGGAATGCGGTTATTTGGAGAGACTGCTAGAAACTCCGGCTTGAATTGCTCGCCCCGGTTCAGATTGACCGGAATAATCCTATAAGCCAGCTCCGCCTCTTCCAGAAAGAGCGTGATCTTGTGGCCGTTGGGCGTCGGCCAATAGTAAAGGTCGATCATGGGCGCTTCGCTTATGCGCCGCGCTATCCCGGTGCCGCTGCTCTATGAAAATGCCTGCAGCCCAGTGATTGCGCGGCCGAGAATGAGCGCATGGATGTCATCCGTGCCCTCATAGGTTTTCACCGATTCGAGGTTCGTTAGATGGCGCATCACTGGATAGGCTGCGGAGATACCGTTTGCGCCGAGCATGTCACGCGCCATGCGGGCGATAGCGAGCGCCTTGGCGGCATTGTTGCGCTTGACGAGGGAGACCGCCTCCGGGGCAAGCCTGCCTGCGTCCATGAGCCTCCCGATCCGCAGCGCCGCCTGAAGCCCAAGCGCGATCTCGGTCTGCATATCGGCAAGTTTTTTTTGGACGAGCTGATTGGCCGCAAGTGGACGGCCAAATTGCTTGCGCTCGAGCGCATAGCTCCGCGCCGCCTCGAAACAGGCTTCCGCCGCCCCCATGGCGCCCCAGCAGATGCCGTAACGCGCCTTGTTGAGACAGCCTAAGGCCGCTTTGAGCCCCTCGGCGCCAGGGAGAGCGTTTTCCCGCGGCACCTCGACCTCCTCCATGATGATCTCTCCCGTCGGCGAGGCCCGCAGCGAAAGCTTTTGCAGGATGGCGGGTGTTTTAAGATTAGGCATTCCGCGATCGAGAATGAAACCGCGGACCCCGCCATTATGCGCGCTGGATTTTGCCCAGACGATCAGAACGTCGGCGATGGGGCTGTTGGTGATCCAGGTCTTAGCACCGGTGAGGCGGTAGACGTCCCGGCCCATTTCGGCCTTTGTGCGCATGGATTGGGGATCAGACCCCGCATCGGGCTCCGTTAATCCAAAACAGCCGATCCATTCGCCCGAGGCGAGCTTTGGCAAATATTTCCGCCGCTGGGCTTCGCTGCCATAAGCGAAGACCGCATGCATGACGAGAGAGGATTGCACGCTCATCATCGAGCGGTAACCGCTGTCGATGCGCTCGATCTCGCGGGCAGCGAGGCCATAGGCGACATGGCTCACGCCGGCGCCGCCATATTCTTCTGGGAGGACCGCGCCAAGAAGGCCAGCCGCGCCCATCCGGGTCAGGATCTCGCGGTCAAATTTCTCGGAAAGATAATCCGCCGCGGCGCGAGGCGCGAGATAGGATTGCGCAAAGGCACGCGCCGAATCGCGCACTTGCCTTTCGTCTTCGCTGAGCTCGCTTTCGAGACCGAGGGGATCATCCCAGGCAAAACACGGCGCGGTCTCGTTGCGGACGGCCATCGTCTTCCTCTCCACGGCCGGGCCGGAAAAGCCGCCTTGATGCTTCTCGCCTGCCGGTCAGCGCCCTAGGGCCAGTCAGCAACCGCTCAGCGGCTTGCTGTAGATGGCGGGGCCTGAGCCGGCGGCTGGCCCGCGGGCGAGCCGAAGAAACGGAAGAAATCGGATTTAGGGCTGACAACCATGCGCGTTTCTCCAGCCTTAAGCCCTGTTTCATAGGCTTGCATCGAGCGGTAGAAGGCGAAGAAATCGGGGTCCTTTCCATAGGCCTCGGCGAAGATCCGGTTGCGTTCCGCCTCGCCCTCGCCGCGGATCTGATCGGCCTGGCGCTGGGCATTGCCGCGGATCACAACGACATCGCGGTCAGCGGTCGCGGTGATCGTTTGCGCGGTCTCGGAGCCCTTTGCGCGGTATTCCGCGGCTTCCCGGGCGCGCTCGCTCTGCATCCGGCTGAAGACTTTTTCCGAGATTTGCCGGGGGAGATCGGCGCGGCGGATTCTGACATCGACGGCCGAGATTCCAAGGCGCCCGCCCTCTTGATTCACCTGGTCGCGGATCTTAACCATGAGCTCGGCACGGTTCTCGCGCACAATCTGGGTCATATCGGCATCGCCAAGGACGCGGCGGACGGCCGAATTCAAGATGAACCCAAGCTGGCTGTTGGCCCGTTCGGGCGATCCAACTGTCTGGTAGAACTTCAAAGGATCGACGATCCTGTAGCGCAGGAAAGAATCGACCTCGAGCCTGTTGTTGTCCGAGGCGAGCACTTCCTGCTTCGGCGCCTCGACGGCGAGGATGCGGTTGTCAAGGAACACGACGTTTTCGATGAAGGGGTATTTGAAGTGGAGCCCTGGCGTCGTGACGAGCCCGCGCCCTGGCACCGGCTCGCCAAATCGCAAAACGATAGCCTGCTCGGTTTGATCCACGGTGAAAGCTGCTGACAGCGCCACAAAGAAAATAAAGACCCCTGCGGCAATCGCTGCGAAGACGGCGGCATTTTTCATTTGCGGGCTCCTTCGCTCGCGCGCGGCGCAGGCGTCAATGCGCTAAGCGGCAGATAAGGCACGGCGGCCTGGCTTGCTCCCTGGTCAAGGATGACCTTGTCCATGCTGCCAAGGACGCGCTCCATGGTCTCGAGATAAAGCCTCTGCCGGGTGACCTCTGGCGCCTTTTTGTATTGCTCATAGACTTGGTTGAAACGGGCAACTTGGCCGGTGGCCTCGGCAACGGTTTGAAGCTTATAGCCTTCCGCTTCCTGAATGATTGCGGCTGCCTTGCCGCGCGCCTCGGGAACGACGCGGTTCGCATAGGCTTCAGCCTCGTTGCGCAAGCGGTTCTGATCCTGCTGCGCCGCGGTGACATCCTTGAAGGCCGCGATGACCTGCTCCGGCGGATCGACAGACTGGAGCTGCACCTGGAGGACGAGAATGCCAGCCTTATACCAGTTCAGGATGCCCTGCATAAGCTCCTGAACATCGGCTTCGATCTTAGGCCGGTCCGCCGTCAGGATGCGCTTGATCTGGCCCCGGCCGATCACCTCGCGCATCGCGCTTTCGGCAACGGCTTTCACCGTCTCGCGCTGATTGGAGATATTGAAGGCATAGTTCTCCGGGTGCACCGGGTCGATCTGCCAAATGACGACGAATTTGACATCGGCGATGTTTTCATCGCCGGTGAGCATCAGGCTTTCCTCTGGCAGGTCGATTTGGACCTGGCCGTTAGGCGAGCGCAGGTCCTGGCGCACCGCGAAGCCAATGTTGACCGTATTCCGGTCCGTCACCTGAAGCTTTTCGACACTGCCGATAGGGAAGGGCAGATTGTAGTTGAGCCCAGGGCTCGTCTTGCCCGTGTAACGGCCAAAGATCTTATTAAGCCCGACCTCGTTTGGCCCCACGGTGTAGAAACCGGATAAGAGCCAGATGATCGTCCCGGCGAGAACAAGTGCGATGAGGCCTCTTGCGCGAAGGCCCGCGGGGCCTGGCACCCATTGCTTGATCTTCTCCTGAGCCCGTTTCAGGAATTCCTCGAATTCAGGAGGAGGCTGGCTCGGCTTTTGCCCCCATGGGCCAGGGCCCGGTTTCCAGGCGCCGCCATTTCCGCCTTCATTGCTCCACGGCATGAGAATCCCTTTTTGATAGTGATAGAACGTGATCTCCGCCAGGCAGCTCGCGGTTGCCGCTCGCCGGACACCTATGCGCACAAGGCGCATTTTAGGTCAGCATCGTATCCGCTACAACGACAAGCATCCGCGCCGCTCAAATTCGACAAATGCGAATGTCGCCTCGTCTTTCGCCATGGGCCGCGGACGGACGCGGCCGACTTCGAGCCAGTCAGCCCAGTCGATCTGCGGAAAGCGCACCTCTCCCCTTGGAGCGAGGTCCACAAAGGTAAGATGCATCCGGCTCGCTTGCCCAATCAAACTTTCGTATAGGACGCCGCCCCCAGCCAAGATCACCTCTTCGGCGCTCATGGCTAAGGCCCTTGCTTGCGCAAGCGCAAGCGCTGACTCAACGCTGTAGGCGATATGGATGGCCTGAGCGTTTCTGCAGTTCCAGGCCGTGAAGCTGCGGTCGCGGGTCACGACGATTGTCTCGCGCCCAGGGAGGGCGCGGCCGATCGATTCGAATGTCTTGCGCCCCATCAGGAGCGGCTTCCCCAAAGTGATCGCGCGAAAATGCTTCAGGTCGCTAGGCAGACGCCAGGGCAGGCCGCGGCCGTCGCCAATAACGCCATTCTCGGCGATTGCCGCGACAATCGCGAGCGGCGCGGCGAACGGCTCTGGCGAGGCGGAGGAAGAAATCTCGGCGGCCTGTTGTGGCGTATGGCGCGGCCCGTTTTCCATTGATCGACTCTCGGCGGGCAGGCGTTCAGCCCCCGCTTCCCGCGATGGGCGTAAGGCGGCGGGGCTGCCAAAGGATCCGGGGATCATACCGCAAAGCCGTATGCGCTCAGGCCTATGGTCACGCCGTCCGCCCCTTAAGATAAATGAACAAACCGGCGCCCGCGATCAACCCCGCGCCCAGTATAGCGCGAAGGCCCGGAAGCTCGGCAAAAAGGACGAGGCTGAAAAGCGCGGCCCAAAGCAATGCCGTATAGCCGAAAGGGGCTATGATATTGGCTGGGGCCGCCGAAAAGGCGCGGATGAGGCAGAAGTGGCTTGCCGCGCCTGCAAGCCCAAGGAAGAGCATCAAGCCCGAATCCTCTTCATTCGGAAGAATAGCGCTGAACGGGAGAAAGCCCCCGCAATACAGCACGCCGGCGAGCGCCGTGTAGAAGAGGGTCGTCATGGGCAAATCGGCGCGATGCAGAAGGCGGGTCGTGAGCTGGTAAAAAGCATTGGAGAGGGCGGCGAAGAAAGGAAACAGCAATGCAAAGGAAAATCCGGCGCTCCCAGGGCCAATGACGATCCAAACGCCCGCGAGCCCCGCAATGACGCTCACCCATGCAGCAGGTGACACCTTCTCGTGAAGAATCAGTCCCGATAGCGCGGTGACAAGGACCGGCGCCACCCAGACGACGGCGGAAAAATCGACAAGGGGCATGATTTTGAGCGCCAGCATGCCAAAGAGAGTCGTGCCAAGGAGAAAACCCGACCGCAACATCTGCAGCACGGGCTGCCGCGAAACGAAAAGCCGCGGATCACGCCAGGCAATGTAGGCGCCGACCAATACCATGTGAACAAAGTAGCGGACAAAAGCAATTTCCGTTGCTGGATAGGCCTTGACCAAGATGCGCGCTGTCGAATCCTGGCAAACGAAAAGGCCAGTTGCGGCAAGCATCCACAAAATACCTGCTCTGATGGATTGCTTGCGGGCCGAGCCCGGTGAGGAATCCAAGGATGCTTTATCGGGAATGGAGCGCCAGCCATCGGGCGCCCGCCTGCCCAGCGTTTCTCCAGCCGGAATTTGACGATTCATCCAGAAACCGGTCCTTGCAGCAATGCGGGCGCTGATCTGAAGCCCTCGATCCCCAAGCAGCCTGATTAAAAAACCATCGCGCCGCAGCTATGGCGCGCCACCGCTAAAGGGGAAGGCTTTTTTCTGCAAGCGCGCAGGCGAACCTGGATTTGGCCGCCAAGAAATCTCGTGGATTCCCCGCAAGGCTTCCCCTCTCTTGCTTGACTTGCATCATGATTGCTGTAGCGTTCCAAAAAAGGAGGGGGGCCCGGTGAGCGTTAGAATCCCCACGTCGTATGACGTTGACGCCGATATTTCCGGCTCATTCGGCCCCGTCGGGCCCGTCACCGTCAGTGCAGGAGTGACAGGCTCCTTTGGCCCGGTCGGGCCGGTCACCATTGCTGGGATTCCCGATCCTTTCAAGATCGACATCACCAATCTGCCGAAGATCCAGATTGGTTTGGATCCCATTACGGTGAACCCTTTGACGGTCACGCCGCTCACGATCAATCCGCTGTCATTGAACATTGCCGTGAGCCAGCTGCCGAGCATCAGGGCGCATCTGCCTGCGAATTTCCGCTTCGGCTTTGCAATTTTAGGATTTGAGCTTTTCTCTATCCGGGTTTGCGGCGAAGCGCAGGTGATCACGGAGCCTTATGTCCCAAATCCCTGCGAGCGTTGCGAGCCGCCGCCCCCTTGATTTTGGCTTGCAGCGCAGCGGGGTGATGTCCTCCCCGGCGAATCCGCGAAAGGAGTTCCGCTTTGGCGCACACTGAAGGCTCGGAACCCATCCGGTTTTCTGGCCCTCCAAGGCAGCTTGAGGCGATTGTGGCGATACCCACCGCAAGCCGCTGGGTCAGCGTCCGTGCAAGCCTTGACGCGGCGCAATTCTATCAGGGGCGTGTTCCGCCGCCCCAGCCCCTCGTCTTTGCCCGGCCATTGGCGGCGGGCATGTTCCGGATCAAGATGAAATTTCCGGAGGCGGCTCCAGCGGGCGTCTACCTTGGCGTGCTGGAGTTTGATGGAGCGCAGCGCCGCTTCGAGGCCGAAGTTAAGGCGCAACCGTCCTTGCGGGCATCGCCCGCCTTTTTGGCCTTCCACGCTGCTGCGGGAGAGCAGATTGCGGCGAGTTTCACCCTGCTGAACGCTGGCAATTGCGACTATGAAGTCCCTGCGGCCGCGGCGGCTGGGGTTTTCGCGGATGGCGGCCTTGAGACGGCGCTGGGCAAAGCCTACCGGACGAAAGACGCAGGCGGTCAGCGCTGGATAGACCGCCTGGGCGACAGTCTGACTGAGGAGCATGGGGGCTTGGTCCACATCCGCGTGGTCGAAGGCTCAGGCCCATTGCCGGGCGGGGAAATGCGCCTCATCCGGATGCATCTGCGGCTGCCCGATCAATTGCGGGCCGATAAGCTCTATATCGGCGCATTGGAATTTGGCCGCTTGGTGCTGCCGCTCGAAATCGACACATCAAGAAATCCGGCCCCGGAGGTTTTGCGATGACGCAGCCTGAACCTGCCCCGCAGGACTTGTCAGCAAAAAAGGGGAATATTCTCACCTTTCTGTTCGAAAAAGCGGTGATCTTGAAGGACAAGGCTGCGGAGGTCCTTGACAAGGTCTTTCACCGCTCGGCATGCGATCTTCCTCCGCCCTGCTGGGCTCCCCGGCTCATCAAGCTCGTGGCCAGCTTTATCAAACCAGGGGCTGCAGCAACGGTGAAGATTAGGGTGACCAACGGCGGGATGAATCCGCGCGCCATTCAGATTGAAGTTGCAGGTAAGCCAGTGGACACGGCGCAGGTGCAAATTGCACCTGCCACGGTCCAGCTGTCGCCCATGGAGCGCGAATGGGTCACGGTGACCTACACCGCTCCGCCCGATGCCCGCCACTGGTCAAGCAGGGAAATTCTGATTTGGGTGCGCGGCGCGCAAAACCATTACGCCCGCTGGACCATCGGCGTGGAGCCAGCAGGCAAGGATATTCTCCATGAGCTTCTCGTCGAGGACGCTCCGGATTTTGTGCACCGCTGGTCCGATCACTTCTATTGCAACCATCCTTTGCCGGGCGGCGGCCCCTGAGCGATGGCCTTGCTCGGCCGGTTTTTGCCGCGGGTCTGGAGCTTCCTTCGCTTGAGGCCGCGGGAAGGCGGGGAGAAGAACGCCTCGAAGCCTGGCGGGAAAGCTGCAAGTTCGGCTGCTGCTTCCGCGCCAGCCGGGCGGCAGCCGCCGAGAGGGATCATGCTTGAGGCTGCGGCGGGTGAAGCCGTTCAGGGGCTATTCCTTGTCGAAAATCTTTTGCCTGGCCCCGTGCGGGGCGAGATCGTTGCCACCGCCCTCCGCAGCCCCGATTCGGGTGAAGTGACGCTTCCCTTTGCCTTTGAGCCGCCTGTTGCTGTTCTCAACCCCCGCGATCAGCTGCTCGCACGCCTCTCGGTCGTGGTGCCCGGCAATCTCGCGCCTGGCGTGCCCTACACCGGAGCCATCTCAATTCCAGGGCTTCAAGGCACCTCCATCCCTCTGGTTGTGCGCCGTCTTCCGGAAAATAAGAAGGCTCAGGCGCCGGGCCCCCCACGCTCTGGCGGCGGGAGCCCTCCCGCGCCAGCTCCGGGGCCTCCATAAACACTGGTCTCAAGCTGGCGCTGGCCCAGAGGCGGTTGTGAGGCCCTGCGGCACAGCCTTCAACCGTCTGTCGAGAATGGAGATGACCCGGCCAAGGTCATGGCCACGCTTCAGAATAAGCCCCGTTGCCGTGATGACGGAATAGGCGCCTTGCTTGCGCCCGTTCTTCGGCGTCTTCTCGATACGGTAGAGCGCAAATTCGCAAGCGCGCCGGTAAATGGAAAAGACGGCCTTGTGAGGCGTGAAGTCGATCGCATAGTCCCGCCATTCGCCGCTTCCCACCTTGCGGCCGTAAAGGCCAAAAATCTCCATCAATTCATCCCGGTCGAAGGAAACGAGATCGTTGCCTGCCGTCAGGGCCGCTTTGGACGGAAAAGCCGCAAACGGCTCCCTGCGCTGTCTTGCGCAGGTCATTTCCTGTTGATCTTCAGTCAGCTCCGTTTCACCCATCGTCGTGCCCCTCTTGCCTTGTAATGCTTTTGTCATCGTCGCCTGAAGACTGAATAACGGCAAGCGTTCTTTTGGAGCGGCCGCCTGCCCATCGGCGAGCAAAGGCCAGGCGCCCGCGGGCAGCGCACACGCGAAGGCGGAAGCAGGAGGAGGCCTTGCATCCTCCCGCTGCAAGGGCAATATCGGTAACAGGGCGGCAAGAGCGTGAAACAGCCGGCCCGTCTTAGTTTCATTTCCCGGTCATCAGAGAAAGGAGGGCGCGCGACAATGCCGGACGCCGCGGCTCACAGCCAAGCTTTTCAAGCCGATGTGGCGAAATTGCTGCATCTCATGGTGCACTCGGTCTATTCGGACCGCGATGTGTTCTTGCGCGAACTGCTTTCCAATGCCGCCGATGCCTGCGAGAAGCTGCGCTACGAGGCTCTTGCCGATCCGGCGCTTGCCCCATCCCCCTTCGCCGTGAAAATTTTGATCGATCCCGAGGCAGGCACCCTTGCGATTGAGGACAATGGGATCGGCATGTCGCATCAGGATCTCACCGATCATCTGGGAACCATCGCCCGCTCGGGGACGCGGGCTTTCCTGGAGAAACTCGGAGATGCGGCCGCAGAACCCGGAGAAGAAGGAGAAAAGCGCGGCAAGCTCGAACTGATCGGCCAGTTCGGCATAGGATTTTACTCCGCTTTCATCGTCGCTGCCCAGGTCGAAGTGCTGACCCGGCGGGCGGGATCAAACGAAGCTTACCGCTGGGTCTCCGACGGAAAGGGACGGTTTACGATTGAGCCAGCCTCGCTTGAAGAGGCTCCCAGCTGTGGCACTAAGGTCATTCTCCGCCTTAACGAGAATTCCAAGGAGTATCTCAATCCTGGCCGGGTCGAACAGATCGTGCGCCAGCATTCAAGCGCGCTCACCGTCCCAATCGAGCTTGTCGAGAAGAAAGGCGGAGAGGCGCGCCGGATCACTGATGGCTCGGTGCTCTGGATGAAGCCAAAGTCGGCGGTTGAGGAGAAGGAATACACGGATTTTTATCAGAGCCTCGGCGGCGTTTTCGACCAGCCCGCGCTTACCATTCATTGGCATGCTGAGGGCCGTCATGAGTACACAGTTCTGGCGTTTGTGCCGGGCTCTCAGCCGTTTGATCTTTTCGATCCCAGCCGTCACGGCCGCGCAAAGCTTTATGTCCGGCATGTTCTCATCAAGGACGATGCCGAGATCGTTCCGCGGTGGCTCAGATTCGTGCGGCTCGTGGTTGACTCGGCCGATCTCCCGTTGAATGTGTCGCGCGAGACGATTCAGGAAAGCCCGGTTTTCGGTGCCATCAAGAAAGCGGTCACAAACCGCATTCTTCAGGAACTGACCAAGCTTGCCGAAGCCGATAAGGAAAAATTCGCCACAATCTGGAATCATTTCGGCGCCGTGCTCAAGGAGGGCCTCTATGAGGATCCCGAGCGGCGCGACAGTCTTTTCGCGCTTGCGCGGTTTGTGACGTCGGCGCATCCTGAGGGCGGCCGCAGCCTTAAAGATTATGTGGCCGGCCTGCAGCCCAATCAAACCGCGATTTATTACATTCTTGGGGAGGATGCGGCCCGCCTCGCGGCCAGCCCGCAGCTCGAAGGATTCCGCGCAAGAGGCATAGAGGTTTTGCTTCTGCCAGATCCCGTGGATGCCTTCTGGGTTGCCACAGCAGCCGGTTACGAGGGCAAGCCTTTCAAATCGGTCACCCAGGGCGAGGCGGATATCAAAGCGATTCCGCTCAAGGAAGCGCCGGAAGCCGCAGGCGCAAAGCCGCCTCCCGCAAGCCTTGCGACGCTTTGCGCGCTGATGAAGCAAATTTTAAGCGGCCATGTGGAAGAGGTGCGGCCCTCCGAAAGGCTATCGTCGAGCCCGGCTTGCCTTGTGGCCTCTGACCGGGGGCCGGACCGCCGGCTTGAGAGGCTTCTCGCGGAAAGCGGCCGTCTCGGAACGCTCTCCAAGCCCGTGCTCGAAATCAACCCCGCCCATCCGCTTGTGCACGCCCTTGCGGGACGGCTTGGCGAGTCAGGAAAGGAAAAGACGGAAGACCTCGTGTGGCTTCTCTATGACGAGGCCCGCCTCATGGAGGGCGAGAAGCCAGCCAATCCGGCGCATTTCGCCGCGCGCCTTACAAAAGTGCTGCTTGATGCTGCAGGCCAGCCCGGCTCCTGATAAAGACGCTCTTGAAGAATGCGAGCTTCGATTCCTGCCCGGCATGGAACGGGGTGCGGCGCAGCGCGCGCTTGCGGCGCTGTTCCGGGAGCATGGGATCGAATCGGCGAATGCCGATGCCCGTGTTCTTCTTTGCGCATCTCTTGGCGCCGAGTATGCAGACGTGGTGCGCAACCCGGACCGCCCGCTTGGGCGCGCTGCCGCGGCGCTCGCAGCGTTCGCAGCGAGGCGGCTCAAGCGTGAGCCGGTCTCGCGCATCATCGGCGAGCGGGAGTTTTGGACGGCGCGTTACGCGATCAGCTCCGATGTGCTTGACCCGCGGCCAGCTACAGAAACCCTTATCGAGGCTGTGCTCGATTTCGCGGCCCGGCAACCGCGCCAGAACTGGCGCATTCTCGATCTCGGAACAGGATCGGGAGCCATCCTTTGCTCGCTTTTGCAGTCTTTGCCAGGATCCTCTGGAGTGGGCTCCGACAAGTCGCCCGCCGCTTGCAGGGTCGCCCAGCGCAATCTCGCAGCGCTGGGGCTTGCCGGGCGGGGGCACATTGTCTGCGGCGATTGGACCCAGGCCTTGCGCGGCCCATTTGACGTGATCGTGTCGAATCCGCCTTATATTCCGCGCGCAGACATCCGGCAGCTTGCGCCGGATGTTCGCAATTTCGATCCGCGCCTGGCCCTTGACGGTGGTGATGATGGGCTTGACGCTTATCGAGCGATTATCCCGTCTCTGCCGGAACTGTTAGCGCCAGGGGGCATCGTTGCCCTGGAAATCGGCTCTAGCCAGAAACGGGAGGTAGAGCTGCTGCTGCGGGGGGCGTTCAATGCGCCCGCCGAGGCGAGACTTGATCTCGACGGCAATTGGCGCGTTATGACGGTTAGCCCATTGCTGTCAGGGAGGGAGTGACAAATTGGCAACGCTTGCCGGAGGAAGAGATATATTTTCACAAAGGGTCTTGGCGTTTGGGGCGAAAACGACTAGGTTCTTTTTCCAAGGATTGGTTTTCGCTCATATTGCGTAGCCGATAGGCGTTGAGGCTCCCTGCGAAACTTTCCGGACGGGA
>DASRYK010000148.1:0-3678 GCA_035687205.1 Methylocella sp.
TGCCTCTTCCTGTGGTCTGGCGGGCCTCCGCGCCCGCGGCCGGCGCGAAGACTCAGATGGTAATACCAGCCCCCTCAGGATCACCAGCTGGCTATGCCGTCCTTGGCTGAGCGGATGCGCAAATTGAACTGGTGAAAACCGCCAAGCCCGTTTACGCTGCCGCGCCGCTTTGTTGTTTCCGCAAGGCTTCCACGGTTGCAGAGCGCCATTGCTCTTTGAAGGGGCGAGGGCCGCCGCAACCCGCGGGAGGAGGCGCAGGCGGCGGAATGTTTTTGTTGTTTTGTTATGGCATAGGGCGCGGCAAAATCCGTGCCGGAAGCCGGGCTGACGGGTCTTGAGTGCGGGCCGGCACAGAATGATGCGGCAATACGAACTCGTCGATTTGGTGCGCCGCTACAATCCGCTGACCGACGAGGAGGCGCTCAACCGCGCCTATGTCTATGCGATGAAGGCGCATGGGGCGCAGAAGCGGGCCTCGGGCGATCTTTACTTCTCGCATCCCCTCGAAGTGGCGGCGATCCTTACCGAAATGAAGCTCGACGATGCAACCATCATTGCCGCCGTGCTGCATGACACGATCGAAGACACAAGCTCGACGCGGGAAGAGATCGACCGGCTCTTTGGCAGCGATATTGGCCGCCTCGTCGATGGGCTGACGAAGCTCAAGAAGCTCGACCTCGTTTCCAAGCGCGCCGAGCAGGCCGAGAATTTCCGCAAGCTGCTCCTCGCCGTCGCCGAAGACGTGCGCGTTCTCCTGATCAAGCTCGCCGACCGGCTGCACAATATGCGCACGCTTCACTTCGTAGATCCCGGCAAGCGTGCCAGGGTCGCGGAGGAGACCCTCGATATTTACGCGCCGCTCGCAGGCCGCATGGGCATGCAGAAGATGCGTGACGAGCTCGAGGATCTGGCCTTCCGGCATCTGATGCCCGATGCCTATGCGATGATCTCGGGGCGCCTCGAGGATTTGCGCCAGAAGAACGGGAAAATCATCGCCCGGATCGAAAACGAGCTGAGCCGCGAGCTTGCCGAAAGAGGAATCGACGCTAAGGTCGAGGGCAGGCAAAAGCAGCCCTACTCCGTGTGGCGGAAGATGGAGCGCAAGTCGATCGCCTTCGAGCAGCTCTCCGATATCTTCGGCTTCCGGGTCGTCGTCGAGGGAATCGAGGACTGCTACCGGGTGGTCGGCGTCGTGCATACGAAGTGGGCCGTCGTGCCCGGCCGTTTCAAGGATTATATTTCGACGCCGAAGCAGAACGATTACCAGTCAATCCATACCACGGTCGTCGGGCCCGGGCGGCAGCGCGTCGAGCTGCAGGTGCGCACCGCAAAGATGCATGACATCGCCCGCAACGGGATTGCCGCTCATGCGCTCTATAAGGATGGAAGGATCACCGGCAAGGAAAGCCTGACGAGCGAGAGCCGCGCCTACCAATGGCTCTGCCGCACCGTTTCCCTGCTCTCCGAGGGGGCAACTCCTGAGGAGTTTTTAGAGCACACGAAGCTCGAGCTCTTTCACGATCAGGTCTTTTGCTTCACCCCGAACGGGCGGCTCATCGCCTTGCCGCGCGGCGCGACGCCCGTCGATTTTGCCTATGCGGTCCACACCGATGTCGGCAATACGGCCGTCGGCGCCAAGGTCAATGGGCGCCATGCGCCGCTCTTTTCCGAGCTGCAAAACGGCGATGAGGTCGAGATCGCTTGCGCTGAAGGGCAGACCCCGCCCGCGTCTTGGGAAGGCCTTGTCATCACCGGCAAGGCGCGCGCCGCGATCCGCCGCGCCACCCGCGATGCAGTCCGCGCGCAATATGCAGCGCTGGGCCGGCAGATTGTGACCCGCGCCTTCGAGCGGGCCGGCAAGGCCTTTGCCGAGGAGAAGCTGAAAGGAGCCCTGCCGAGACTCGCGCGCGCCACGATTGAAGACCTCCTAGCCGCCGTCGGCCGCGGCGAGATGTTCTCCGGCGATGTCGTGCGGGCGGTCTATCCCGAGTTCCTTGATGACCGCAAAGCCGCTGCGCCGCGCCCGCGCCGCGAGTCCGGCTGGTTCAACATGAAAAAAGCCACAAGTCTCGTGTTCAAATTTCCGGACGGCGGGGGCCAGAATGCAATTCCCGTCCGGGGCGCCCATTCGGACCTGCCCGTGCGCTTTGCGCCAAATGGCGGCGCAGTCCCCGGCGACCGGATCGTCGGCATTCTGACGCCCGGCGAAGGCATCACCATCTATCCGATCCAGTCCCCTGCGCTTACCGCTTTCGACGAAGAGCCAGACCGCTGGCTCGACGTGCGCTGGGATATTGAGGAGAGCAAGAACGAGCTTTTTCCCGCGCAGTTGCGCATCACCGCCATCAATGAGCCTGGGACGCTCGGGCAGATCGCAACGGTCATCGGCGACCATGCGGCCAATATCGACAATATTGTCATCAAGCCCGTCTCAGCCGACTTCCGCGAGATGACGATCGATATCGAGGTCCATGATCTCAAGCATTTGAACACGATCATCTCGCATCTGCGGGCCAGGCCCGTGGTCAGCAAGGTCGAAAGGGTGAACGGATAGCAGGATGGAGACCGCACGCTCTTTGCGCCTCGGCGTCAATGTCGATCATGTCGCAACCTTGCGCAACGCGCGGGGCGGCTCTTTTCCTGATCCGGTGCGCGCGGCGCATCTTGCCGTCGATGCTGGCGCCGACGGGATTACGGCCCATCTGCGCGAGGACCGCCGCCATATCCGCGACGAGGATATGGCGCGGCTTAAGCGCGAGATTGCAAAGCCGCTCAATTTCGAGATGGCAGCAACCGACGATATGGTTGCCATCGCCCTCGAGACACGGCCGCATGCTTGCTGCCTCGTGCCGGAAAAACGCAGCGAGCGCACGACGGAGGGCGGTCTCGATGTCATCGGCGGCCATGATCATCTCAAGGTTGTGACAGCTGAGCTGCTCAAAGCGGGGGTTCGTGTGTCGCTTTTCATCGAGCCTTCGCCCGAGGCCGTTCAGGCCTCGCGCTCGATTGGCGCGCCGGTCATCGAAATTCACACCGGCGCATGGTGTGATGCGCGGGCGCATGGCCAAAAAGAGCGCGCCGCGAACGAGTTTGCGCGGATCAAGGCTGCCGCGGCGCTCGCGGCAAGCCAGGGGCTCGAATGCCACGCAGGCCATGGTCTCGATTTCGAAACCGCAAGGATAGTCTCAGGCTTGCCTCAGATCGTGGAGCTCAATATTGGTCACTTTCTGATTGGCGAAGCGGTTTTTATTGGCCTGAGGGAGGCGATAGCCAAAATGCGGGCGGCAATGGACGAGGGGCGGCGCCTTGGCGAAGCCGCTGCGGTATGAGCAGCCTATGATCATCGGCTTTGGCAACGACCTTTGCGACATCCGGCGCATCGAGGATTCGCTTGCGCGTTTCGGAGACCGCTTCATCCAGCGCTGCTTCACCGAGATCGAACGGGCGAAATCGGAAGGGCGGGCGGGCCGCGCCGCCTCTTATGCGAAGCGCTTCGCCGCCAAGGAAGCCTGCGCCAAGGCGCTTGGCACGGGGCTCCGCGCGGGCATTGCCTGGCGCGACATGGGCGTCGTCAATCTGCCCTCCGGCAAGCCGACGATGAAGCTCACCGGCGGCGCGGCGGCGCGGCTTGCGGCGCTCACGCCGCCGGGGCACCAGGTTTTCATTCATCTCACGCTG
>DASRYK010000149.1:0-4454 GCA_035687205.1 Methylocella sp.
TCTCTGACGCCACAGGCAGAGACCAGGACCGAAGCGAGACAGAGCGCGGCCGCCGTGCCGGCGAGCGCGGCTCGAACGCGGGTTAGATGCCGCATATGCGCCTCCTTATTTTGGGAGGAGCATGGCGCGGGAGACGATAACAAAGGCGCCAAGAGCGGGTTAGCGCGCGAGGAAAATTCGCGCGCGCGGTAAACGAGCGCTCAACGGGAGATTAGCGATGCGTTACCGATCGAGGTCCCGCGCCATGCGGAGATCAGGGTTTGGATCGATGGGGCGGGTCGTAGCCGTAGGCGCTACGCGCGCGGATCAGCCCGTTCTTCCCATGCAGGACGGCCTCGGAGCGCTCCTTGCGCGCAAGTGCCTTAGCTTTCTCCCAGGCTTCGCTCTGCGTCTTGAAGACGGCGAGCGGGGCGGGCGCTCCTTCGGCCTTGACCGCCCAGCGCTCGCCTTCGCTCACCACATGCTGGCTTTTGCCCATGGCGCTCGATGCAGACAGCCCCGCGTTCGGTCCCAGTATAGGCGAGTCGCAAGAGGGCTTTGAAGCCGAGCCAAGCGCCTTTCCCTATGCTAAATCAGCAAAGGCCCCTGTTTTGCGTGACACCCCATGGAAGCACGCCCCGTCCAAAAGGAACCGCTCACAATCGGCTGGCGCGAATGGGCCGCGCTGCCGGAGCTCAATGTGCGCGCCATCAAGGCCAAGATCGATACCGGCGCGCGCACGAGCGCGCTGCACGCCTACCGCATCGAACCGTTCCGGCGTGCCGGCGCTCTGTGGCTCCGCTTCGAATTGCATCCGTTGCAGCGCAGCGACGCCATGACGGTCGCTTGCGAGGCGCCAGCGATCGACGAGCGGATGGTGAAGAATTCCGGCGGCGGGACCGAACGCCGCTATGTCATCAGGACCTTGCTCAAGCTCGGCGACGAAGCCTGGCCGATCGAGCTTGCGCTCGCCAATCGCGACCAGATGGGGTTCCGCATGCTGCTCGGGCGCACGGCGCTCGAGGGGCGTGCGCTGATCGAGCCGGGACGCTCCTATCTCCTCGGCGGACGCACCGCCTCGACCACCCGCGGAAGCAAGCCACGTCCGCACAAGATCGGACGATTGTTGCGATAATTCGCCCCAGCACCATGACGGGACATCGATGAAGATCGCGTTGCTCGCGCGCAATCCGCACCTCTACAGCCACCGGCGCATCTGCGAAGCGGCGCGCGCCCGCGGACACGAGATCGAGGCAATCAACACGCTGCGCGTCTCGATCAATATCACTTCGCGGCGCCCCACCCTCTATTACCGCAGGCGGCGGCTCGACGATTTCGACGCAGTCATTCCGCGCATCGGCGCTTCGGTGACCTTTTACGGGCTGGCGGTCCTGCGCCAGTTCGAGGTGATGGGAGTCTATCCCTTGAACGAGTCGGTGGCCATCGGCCGCAGCCGCGACAAGCTCCGCTGCCTTCAGTTGCTTGCGCGGCGCGGCATCGGCCTGCCGGTGACCGCCTTCACCCACGATTCGCGCCAAGCCGAAGACATCATTGACCTCGTCGGCGGTCCGCCCGTCGTCATCAAGCTGCTGGAAGGCACGCAAGGAATCGGCGTCGTGCTCGGCGAGACAGTGAAATCGGCAAAGTCGGTGATCGAGGCTTTTCAGGGCGTGAACGTCAACATCATGGTGCAGCAATTCATCCAGGAAGCCGACGCCACCGACATCCGCGCGCTCGTGATCGGCGACAAGGTGGTGGCGGCGATGAAGCGCTCCGGCGGCCCCGGCGAATTCCGCTCCAATCTGCATCGCGGCGGGGCGGGCGAAGCGGTGCGCATCACGCCGCAAGAACGCAGCGCCGCCGTACGTGCCGCCAAGACGCTCGGACTCAATGTTTGCGGCGTCGACATGCTACGCTCGAAGAGCGGGCCGCTCGTCATCGAGGTCAACTCCTCGCCGGGCATCGAGGGCCTGGAAAAGGCGACCGGGATCGATGTCGCCGGCTTGATGATCGATTTCCTCGAACGCAATGCCGCCCCCGGACATACCCGCACCAAGGGTAAGGGCTGAGCTTCCCGCAAGGCTACCGACCGCACCGACTCCGGCTTTGAGTCCGCTTTAATTCCTCAAATCTTGGGGTAAAGTCGGCACGCGGTTCGGGAGATTTGAGCAATGAGAAGAGAGTCCGTTTGCGCCTGGCGTGCCCTGAAGAGTCTTTTACGCTTTTTTGCCATAGGGTTAGCAGGTCTGCTTACCGGCACCCTGTCTGCTTCCAACGCCGAGGAAAACAAGCCCTCGCCCTGCCGGGAAGACGCCATGATCGTCTTCGACGCCTCAGGCTCGATGTCCGGCAATCAGATCATGGGAATCCCCAACTCACGGCCGCGGATCGACGAGGTTCGCTCCGCCCTCGCCCAGGTCTTGCCGAGCGCGACAAAGCTTCGCCGCGTCGGCCTCATCACCTTCGGTCCCGGTCCGTATGCACAGTGCAACGTCAAGCTCGATCTGAAACCCACGCCCGATGCGGCCAATCTCATCATGAGTGCGGTCAATGGGCTGGTGCCCGCGGGCAAGACTGCGCTTACCTCGGCCATCGAACAGGCGGCGGAAGTGCTCGATTACCGCAAGAAGCCTGGGGTGATCGTCGTGGTCACCGACGGCGAGGAGACCTGCGGCCGCTCGCCGTGCGAACTCGCCAAGCAGCTTCGCCTCACCGCCGACCAGCTCACCATTCACGTCATCGCCTTCCGCTACGAAGGCTTTTCCTGGACCGGAGGCAATAGCGCCGTCGACCTTATGTGCATCGCCAATGAGAGCAAAGGGCTGTTTGCCAGAGCCAATTCGGAGGGCGAGCTGATCGACGCGCTACAAAAGACGCTCGACTGCCCAATGATCTCCGAGGCGCCGCTCAACAGTCTGACGCGCTGAGGAAGCCCGTTAGAGGCCCATGGCCTTGTGGGCTTCATCCATATATTTCATGCACTCGTCGGTATTGCCGGCTTTCATGGCCGCCTTCGACTTGTCGAGGGCCGCCATCGCTTCTTTTTGTTTCGCCTGGTCCGTCATCTTGGCGATCATGTCGTCCATTTGTTTCATATGGGCGTCGTTGCAAAGGTCCTGCGCGGCATAGGCGGACCCCAAGCCAAGCGCAATCGTGAGACCTAAAGCGATCAAGATTCTCTCCATGGCTTCCTCCATCGTGCTTTGATGTGAGCACGAGATTAACGCCCAAAGTGGAAAAAAGATTGCGGCCGACAACCGCTTTTTCTGCCGCCTCTATTGCGGCCCGGCGGCCGGGGCCGTGCCTCCACCGCCATCGCCGCCAAGGCCAGTCACCGCATCGACGAAGAGGGTGCCGCCTTCGATGATGGCTTCCTCGCCGCCATGCATCTCGTAGATCTCGCCGTTTTCGAGTTCGACCGTGCAGCCCGCCTGGCAAGACGGTTCGGCCGTCTTTTGCGGCTCGATGACAAGCTCGACGCTGTCGCTGCCGCTGCGGACGACGATCTTACGCGCCTCCGCATCGGCGTTGGAAACGGTGAGAGCCTGCGCCGGAGCGGCCAAGACTATGCCCAAAACGCCGAAAGCCAAAATGGCGGCGATCCTCATCAGCGAGTTCCCTCTCGTGGGCGGCCAAGCCTCCAGGCGCAGGTCTCTTCCCCCGCAAACCTTTACCGTTGCATTAACCGATAACAGCGCCGGGATTATGTTGGCGCAGCGGCCAAACTGTGCCGCGGTCTTGTCACGGTCGAAATCCCCCTAAGCCGGGCAAACAATTAGAAGGCGCGTTTACCACTGGCAAGATCTGTGTTTGCAACTCCCTTAGCCCTTCGAAACAATAGCCATCAGGCTGTGAACCAATGTCGCCTGGCCCGCGTTTTTATAGCTCGGCCCAGGCTTTCCAACCTTTTGTGCAGTGCAACAAGGAAGGGTCTTGGCGATGAACGAGGGGCCTTCTACAATTAAAGTTCGGCTAGAAGGGGCCCCTCCAATCGGAAAGGAGCTTCCGATGGAACTTACAGCCACAGTTACCGCCATTATGGCGATTATCTCCTTTGGCTTTCTCGCGGCCGTCATCCTTGGGATGATCTGAGGAAGCCCGGGGCCTAGCAGGGAACTACCACTCCTTTCGTCAGGCGATTATGGCGGGTCCCGGCCTGCCCCCTGTCCTTTCGTCTACTCCGCGGCGGCAACAACGAGTTTCGGATCGTAGTTGAGGATAGGCGCAAGCCAGCGCTCGGCCTCCTCCACAGTCCAGCCCTTGCGCCGCGCATAGTCTTCGATCTGGTCGCGGCCGATCTTGCCAACGCCGAAATAGCGGCTCTCCGGGTGCGCGAAATAGAGGCCGGAAACAGCGGCGGCCGGCCACATGGCGTAGCTTTCCGTAAGGCGAAGCCCGGTCGCCTTTTCCGCATCGAGCAGCCGGAACAGCGTGCCCTTCTCGGTATGGTCGGGCTGCGCCGGATAGCCGGGTGC
>DASRYK010000150.1:0-28274 GCA_035687205.1 Methylocella sp.
GGTTTTGGCGCCTCGGTTGGGCTTGAGGCCGCCTATACGCAAATGGGATCGGGCTTGTCCTCCTGGGCCGGGAGAATGTTCCAGCTCCGGCGCAGCGATATGCGCACTCTTGTCGCCTGCGGCTCGGCTGGCGCCATCAGCGCGGCATTCGGCGCGCCCTTAACCGGCGCCTTTTATGCCTTCGAGCTGATCCTCGGGAGCTACACGCCCTTCGGCCTTGCACCGGTGGGGGCGGCAGCGGTCGCCGGAAACCTGGTATCGAGGGCTTTGGGCGCAAGCGGCGAATTCATGAGTCAGATCCCGGTAAGCGCTGCTCTCTCGCGCACAGATATGGGGCTCATGCTTTTGCTCGGGGTCATCTGCGCCTTGTTCGGGGTGCGCGTGATGCGGGCGGTGAGCTCTGTCGAGAATCTTTGCTCGCGCCTGTCACTCCCGCGCGCGCTGCGGCCCGCACTTGGAGGGCTCATCGTTGGGCTGCTCGCGCTCATCACCCCGCATGTGCTCGCTTCGGGCCATGGCGCCTTGCTCGAGCTGTTCGGGCCAAATGCGGGCCCATCGGATGTGGTCCTCATCACTCTTTTCTTAAAGGCAGCAGCGTCGGTCGTTTCGCTCGGGACAGGCTTTCGCGGGGGCCTTTTCTTCGCATCTTTGCTTCTCGGCGGCATGATCGGCCGGGCTTTTTTCTTCGCGATCGGCTACATCAGCCCGCCTCTCGCGCCGGACGTCTATGTGTGCACCCTCGTTGGAATGTCGGCGCTTGCTGTTGCGATCATCGGAGCGCCAATGGCCATGAGCTTTCTCGCGCTCGAGACGACGGGCGATTTCCCTATCGGCGTAGTCATGCTGGCCGTTGCAAGCGTCGTGTCGATCATTGTCCGCCGGACCTTCGGCTATTCCTTTGCAACATGGCGCTTGCATCTTCGCGGCGAGTCGATTCGCAGCGCCCGGGATGTCGGCTGGATGCGCGACCTCACTGTCGGCAAACTCATGCGCGCCGATGTGCCTGTCGCCTCGCTTGCTACAAGCCTTGAGCAGTTTATGGAGGAGTTTCCCGTGCGCTCAAGCAATCAATGGGTGGCTCTCACCGATGCGTCCGGCCGTTATGCAGGCATGGTCTTCGTCCCGGATGTGCATCTGGCAGGAGCAAAGCAGGAGACAAGCGCTGCGGGCCTGAGCGCGCTCATGCGCTCGGAAGGTTTGTTTCTGAAGCCAGATATGAATATCAAGCAGGCCGCTGATATTTTCGAGCAGACCGAGACCGAGGCGCTTGCTGTGGTCAATGATGAGAAGGAGCGCCACATCATCGGGCTTTTGACCGAAGCCCATGTCCTGCGCCGCTATACGGACGAGCTTGGCAAAGCGCATCGCGACCTTTCCGGGGAGAATTGGCTAGGCGGCGGCGCGGATGAAAAGCTCGCGGCGTGACCGCTTGAACGAAGGATGTAGTAAGGGAAGTTTACGCCCGCTAAAGGCATCTGCGGGAACCGTCACTCAATCAACACGGTGCTGAAATGCGCAAAGGAATCACTGCAATCGCTCTCATCGCTGGCCTACTCATGATCGCCTATTTTGCGTCGGGCATCCGCGGCAGCGCCTGCCGGGGGGCGCTTGAAGAGGCTGTTCCTGAGCTCAAAACCTCGCTGGCTGAGTTCAAAGACAGTGCTGAATGGGTGGTCGGGCCCGAGAAAATGCAGCAGATTGAGAAACACGCGGAGGAGCTCTCATCGCTTCTGGAGAGCTGCTGTGAGTCGCGGCGGAGCGGCATGAAGAATGAGGAGCAGTACCAGCGCTGTAAGGATGGCGCGAAAGCCTTCGCTGCGAAGATTGCAGAGATCACAAAAATTGCCCAGGAGGCAGAGACGGATATGCAAGAAGGCCGCTTGCACGCCATGGATGATAAGGTCACGCAGGCTCAGGCGAATGCCGACGCGATAGGAGAAATTGTGCGTGGAATTGAAGCGCCCGGGGCTGGGGCTTCTGATCCTGGTGCTGCCGCCGGGGATCAGGCGAAACCCTAAAGAGGCAGGCCAGGACCGCAAAAAAGGAAGGTCGAAGCGAGCTCTTGGCCCAGAAAGTAAAGGAGGCCAAGGACGCTCTTGAGGCGTCGGAGAAAATCGCGGCCAGCATCGCAAAGATTGCAATCAATGTTTCAGCAGAGGCAAGCCCTCAACAAAACGGCACACGGCCATGGGAGCAAGCGTCAGCGGTCATCAAGCTAAAGTCAGGGAGGAGCGTCCGTGTGGATGCAAGCTCAGTTAGCTGGGGCTGCTGCTCTGATTCTCTCGCTCTGGACTGGGGTCAAAGCATTCCGTTTAAGAACATGCGAGCTTTTTCAATTCTGGATGATCAGCTGACGGTTGAAATTCTGCCCCTTCAGGGAGAGCCTGTGAAGGGCATCCTCGCGTCTGACGCACCCATACAAGCGAAGAATGAGCTTGGCCTTTACACTACAGCGATTCGGAATATCGCCCGCGTCGACTTCATCCGTTGAGGGTGTTCCGAATCGGAAAAGCGCAGCGGCAGCCAGCAGCTGTTAAATATCCTGCCCCTCGATCTCGCGGGTGAGGTTTTCAATTTGCTTCTGAATATCAGGGTTCAGCGGATAAAGGCTTTGCGCCTTCTTGAAAACCTGAAGGGCCCTTTCGCCGAGCCCTGCGCTGCGAAGTATGACGCCCATTCCTGTCAAAGCGCCGAAATGCCGGGGCTCGAGCTTTAGCGCCTGATTGATGTCAGCCATCGCGCCATCCATGTCGCCCGCATGAAACCGCGCGGTGGCCCGTTGATTCCAGGCTTCAGCCCATTCCGGCTCTATAATGACAAGCTTGTCAAAAATCGAAAGCGCAAGGGGGAATTGTCCTGCCCGGGCAGCTTCGCCTGCCCGCTGCATTAAAAGAGTTGCCGTGTCGGAGATAGATTTAAGCCATAAACGTTCGATCGATTCGGCGACTTGGCGCGCCGCCTCCGGATTTTGGGCCGCGCTCAGCTGCTGAAACAGGCTATCCAGGAGCTCTTTGCGCACAATCTCAGGCGGTCTCGGCGACAGGGCTTTTTTGAGTTCGCTGGGCTGATAAGCCGGGGCACCGTTAGCCGCGCTGCCATGCGAGGGCGCACCGCCAAGGCCTGGCACTCTCTCACGGGGCGCCGCCGTCTCTCCCGCGTCATCGCCATTACCCGAGGGGATAAAAAACCCGGCCCGCGGCTGTGACAAAGGGGAGGCTGCCGCCAAACCGAAAAGGGCAATGCGCAAAAGAGCGCGAAAGCTGTCCACTGTCCTTGTCCCAGCCTGTCCTCTCAGCGCCTGCCGGGCCATAATCTGCCTAGCCCTGCCTCGCTTTATAGCGTTTCTGGATCTTGTTAATGATATAAACTTTACCTTTCCGGCGCACCAGCTGGTTCGCGCGGTGCCGGGCGCGCAGGGATTTCAACGAATTACGTACTTTCATCGGATTTTCCCGAATGGCCAAAAAAACCTGAGCAGGGGGCGACCTATGCCCGATCCCCGGTCAGGGATCAACATTATTCCGCGCGGGCCAGACAGAATTTATAGCACGGCCTTCGCCTTTCAGAACGGCAAGGAGGCATGAGCCCGCTGGCGGATGCCTTTCTTCGGTCAGACTTTCATGCTCGAATTGCCCATTCGAACAGAGCCTTGGCCGCTGGCACAGCGGCCGCTGCGAGCGCAGTAGATCCAAAGCTGAAATATGTTCAAGGACTTCTGTTTGCGGCTGCTTTTGTCCGCTATCCTCGTCACAGCCCCGGCGTCTTTTGCCGCGGCGCATCCTCATGTCTGGGTGTCGGCGCGCGCGGAAGTCATCTTCGGCGAGGGCGGTGATATCGCAGCAATCCGGCAGACCTGGACATTTGACGAAATGTATTCGGCCTTTGTCACGGAAGGGCAGGGAAAAGACGGAAAGCTCCTCACGAAGACCGATCTTGCGCCCCTCGCCCAATCCAATGTCGAATCGCTCGCCGAATTCGGCTATTTCACTTTCGCCAAGGCTGCGGGCCGGAAGGTCGAGTTTCTGACCCCTGTGGATTACTCTTTGGAGCAGCGGGAAGACAAGCTTGTGGTGCTTCGTTTCACGCTGCCGCTCGCAACCCCCGCGAATGCCCGCGCCTTTTCCTTCCAAGTTTACGATCCGACTTATTTTGTCGCCTTCGAAATGGAACGCCAGGAGCCTGTCACATTGGCGAGCGCGCCCAAGGGATGCTCGACAAACCTCATCGGCGCCAATCCCTTGGCTGCCGATGATACAAAGAAGCTTTCTGAAGCCTTCTTCAGCGGCCTTTCCCCGGGCTATGATTTCGGCGTAAAGCTTGCGAGCCGGATCGTTATCGCTTGCCCGTGAGGCGAAGTTGAACCAGACGGTTAGGGCTCTTCCTGCAATTGTGCCAAAGCTGCATGGAGCTGCCCAGGCGGCGCCTCTCCTTGTTACCTTTCTCCCGGCTTTGCTCTGCCTGGCGCTTCTGGCCTCTGATGCTTTCGCTCAGGGCGCCCGTCACCCTTTCGCCGTGGGGGGCGCCGAAGGGGCTGCGGGCGCGGAAGGCATCAGCGGCTGGATACTTGCGAAGGAAGCAGGCTTCTACCGGCTGTTAAGCGCCTCGATCCGGGCCGCCAAGGAAAGCGGCATGGCGGCCTGGGGGCTTGCCGCTTTGAGCTTTGCCTATGGAATTTTCCACGCAGCAGGGCCAGGGCACGGAAAGGCGGTCATTGCCTCTTATATGCTCGCAAATGAGCGCGCCCTGCGGCGCGGGATAGGAATAGCCTTTGGCGCGGCGTTCCTGCAGGGCCTGAGCGCAATCGCGATCGTTGGCGCTAGCGCCATCATTTTTAAAGCAACCGCCAAGCATATGACCGCCGCCGCGAATGCCGTCGAGATCGCAAGCTACGCTGCTATCACCGCCCTCGGGGTCTTTCTCGTTTCTGTCAAAGGCGCCGCTCTTTTTCGCGCATGGCAGGGAGCGCCTGCTTTAGCTGCTGCTGCGGCTGGCCAAAGCGGGGCTGTCTTTGCCGCCAGCAGTTGCGCAGAGGGCCATGACCATGGCCCGGCCTGCAGCCATGCCCATGCGCCAGACCCGCGTGCGCTGGGGGCGGGATTTTCGTGGAAAAGTGCGCTGCTCACTAGTGCTGCGGCGGGGCTGCGGCCTTGCTCGGGAGCGATCCTCGTTCTGGTCTTCGCTTTGGCCCAAGGAATTTTCCCGGCTGGGGTCCTCGCCGTTGCGGCAATGTCGGCGGGCACCGCGGTCACAACGGCCGCGCTCGCCAGCGCCGCCGTTCTGGCCAAGGGGGTTGCAGTCAAATATTCAAAAGCCGGCTCCCGCCAAGCCCTCATTGCCGGGCGTATCTTTGAGGCCTCTGCCGCCTTCGCGGTTCTGGCGCTTGGGCTAATCTTGCTCTTTGCGGCCTTATCGCGCGGCGGCGGAACGAATTGACCACGATTGCCGGAGTGCGCAGCCAGCTGCGCATGCCTGGCGCTGCGCCTTGAGCCAAGGCGGCCAATTGAGCCACTGGCAAAACGGACCCTTTGGCTCTACTGTCAAGCATCTGTTTTCGATTCGTGCCGCGACGCGGCGGATCTGTGGTTATCCTTGGCTCAGGAGCTTGTCATGGCCGGCATCAACGAAACCATCTCCAGGATTGGCGAGAAATCTTCACAGATCATCGCAAAGCTCTACGGCGAGACGTTCACGAAGCTCATCGAGAAGCTCTACTCCGCGATCGGCCTTGGGGCGGGCCTCGCTCTGCTTCTTATGATCCTTTACCATCATGGAGAGCTTGGCGGATACTACTTTGGGCCGTTCTTCACTTTCCTGCATGTCCTTTCGGGCATCTTGTGGATCGGGCTGCTTTATTATTTCAACTTCGTGCAAATCCCGGCCATGCCAGATATACCGGCCGAGCTGAAGCCTGCCATCAGCAAATTTATCGCGCCGGAAGCCTTGTTCTGGTTCCGCTGGGCAGCGCTTTCCACCGTCGTCACCGGCTTGATCGTTTTTGTCAGTGGCAGCGCCGCAATCAACTTTACCCTTCTGACAGGGATGATGCTTGGCCTGATTATGGCTTTCAACGTCTGGTTCATAATTTGGCCAAACCAGCAAAAAGCTCTCGGCCTTGTTTCCGCTGCCGACGAGGAAAAGGCGAAGTCTGCGCGGCTTGCCATGCTTACTTCGCGCCTGAATTTCGTCCTTTCGGTGCCAATGCTATATTGCATGGTGATGCCGCGCTTCTTCCCTTGAGCGGCCTGCGCCGCTCATTTCCTGCCCTCGCAGCGGGGCCGCAAGAGTCGGTCATTCGACAGTTACGCTCTTTGCGAGATTGCGCGGCTGATCGGCGTCCTTTCCCATCACAAGGGCGGTGTGGTAGGCGATCAATTGAATGGGCACGGCATAGGGGATCACGGAGAATTCGGGGGCAGTCTCTGGCATTACGATCGTTGAAGCCGCTTCCCCGGCAAACTCCTGCGCAAGCCGGATGTCCGAGATGAGAATGAGCCGCCCGCCGCGGGCGGCGACTTCCTGCATATTTGAGACCGTCTTTTCGAGAACCCCGTCCGGGGGCGCAATCACGATTACCGGCATCTCCTCGTCGATGAGCGCGATCGGCCCATGCTTCAACTCGCCAGCCGCATAGCCTTCGGCATGAATGTAAGAGATTTCCTTGAGTTTCAGCGCGCCTTCAAGGGCTAGGGGATAGGATGTTCCCCGGCCAAGGTAGAGAACATCACGGACCTTGGCAATGTCCCGGGCGAGGTTTTCGATCATTGACTCGCATTTGAGCGCCTGGGCGATCTGGCCGGGGACGGCCATCAGCTCCGAGACGAGCTGTGCTTCCGCCTGCTCGTCAAGGGTGCCGCGCGCCCGGCCAAAAGCAAGCGCGAGGCACGCAAGAACACCAAGCTGACAGGTAAAGGCCTTAGTGGATGCAACGCCAATCTCGGGGCCTGCCAGAATTGGCGCCGCGATGTCGGTTTCGCGCGCCATTGTGGAAGTCATCTCGTTTACGACAGCGATGATCTTTTGCCGTCTTGCTTTCCCCGCCCGCAGGCAGGCGAGCGTGTCTGCCGTCTCGCCAGACTGCGAAACAAGAATCATCAATCCGCCTGGCTCAAGCGGCGGATCGCGGTAACGGAATTCGGAGGCGATTTCAACATCGGCAGGCAGGCGCGCGAATTTCTCGAACCAGTATTTTGCCGTGAGACCTGCGTAAAAGGCCGTGCCGCAAGCGCAAATCGTCAGGCGATGGAGCGAGGAAAGATCGACGGGAGGCGTGAAAGGCAAAGCCGCGCGGCCTGCGGACATATCGAGATAATGCGCAAGCGCGCGGGCTATGACTTCTGGCTGCTCGTGAATTTCCTTCGCCATGAAATGGCGGTAGTTGCCCTTATCCGCCAGAAACGCCGAAACAGGTGACTTGATTTTCCGCCTTTCGGCGGGCGTGCCATCCGCCTGATAAAAGGCCGCGGCCGAGCGGCTTAGAGCCACAATGTCTCCGTCTTCGAGATAGGTGATTGTGCCAGCGAGCGGGGCCAGAGCAAGCGCGTCTGAGGCAAGAAACATTTCCCCTTCGCGTTCGCCTTCTCCGAAGCCCGCGACGAGCGGGGCGCCGCTGCTTGCGCCGATCAATAGATCCTCCTCGCCCTCGAAGATCATCGCCAGCGCGAAGGCGCCCTTAAGGCGGGGCAAGCTCGCCATCACGGCAGCGAGCGGCGAAAGGCCTCCATGCATGGCTTCGCTCACCAAATGGGCAACGACTTCGGAGTCGGTCTCGGTCGAAAATTGGTGGCCCTTGGCTTGCAGCTCGGACCGCAGCTCCCGGAAATTCTCGATAATGCCGTTGTGCACGATGCCGACATTGGCGTCTATGTGCGGATGGGCATTGGTTTCGCTTGGCTTTCCATGCGTTGCCCAGCGCGTGTGGCCGATGCCCGCGCGCCCTTGGAGCGGCTCCTGGGAAAGTTTTATCTCGAGCTTCTTAAGCTTGCCGCTCACCCGCCTGCGGGTAAGCCTGCCGTTTTCCAGGGTCGCGATGCCCGCGGAGTCATAGCCTCTGTACTCGAGCCGTTGAAGCGCCTGCAAGATAGGCCCGGATACCGGCCCGCGGCCGAGCATGGCTACAATTCCGCACATCAAAACGTCTTTCGTGCTGCAGTTGATCAAATATTATCTTTTCCACTCGGAGGCATCTGCCCTTCCCGCTCGCCGAGGCGATCTTTTGACGCCCCGCGCTCCTTCAGCTTTCTTTCGCGGAAGGCTTTCGCCCATCCCGGCTTCTCCACAGGGCGCGAACGGGCAACCGCGAGAGCGTCCGCCGCGACGTCCTCGGTGATAACAGATCCTGAGGCAATATACGCGCCAGCGCCGACTTTCACGGGCGCGACAAGGGCGCTGTTCGAGCCGATGAAGGCGCTTTCGCCAATCTCGGTGCGGTATTTGCCAAAACCATCATAATTGCAGATGACCGTGCCCGCGCCGACATTCGATTTCGCGCCAATGCGCGCGTCTCCGATGTAGCTCAAATGATTGATCTTTGCCCCAGGCCCGACTTGCGACGCCTTCACCTCGACGAAATTGCCGATGCGGGCGTCTTCCGCGATCGCCGCCCCTGGCCGGAACCGGGCAAATGGCCCGACGATGGCATTCCGGCCAATGGCTGCGCCTTCGAGATAGGTGAAAGAGCGGATATGCGCGCCCTCCTCGACGGTCACACCGGGGCCGAACACCACATGAGGCTCCACGATCACATCCCGGGCGAGACTTGTATCGAAAGCTAATGTCACACTCGCCGGGTCAATCAATGTCGCGCCATGCCGCATTGCATCCCGGCGAAGCCTTGCCTGCATCAGTGACTCGGCAGAAGCAAGCTGCTCCCGCTTGTTGACGCCCATCACTTCATCTTCGCTCGCGATCAATGCGGCGGCCTTCAGCCCATGCGCCCTTGCCACAGCAACGGCATCGGTCAAATAAAATTCTCCTTGGCTGTTGGCATTGCCAATAGCGCTGAGCAGAGAAAGCGCGTGGCGCCCATCGAGCGCCATCAGCCCGGCGCTGCACATTTTGATTTCCCGCTCCTCCGCCGAGGCGTCCCGGTCCTCCCTGATGGCCAGAAGCTCGCCGTCATTCAATATCAATCGCCCGTAGCCCTCAGGCTCCCTAGCCTCGAAACCCAAGGCGGCGACCGCATTGCCCCCTGCTGCAAGGGTTTTGCGCATGGCGGTGAATGTCTGCGGGCGCACGAGGGGCGTGTCGGCAAAGACAATAAGAATATCGTCATAGCCTTTGGCGATCGCGCTTTGTGCGGCAAGCGCCGCATGAGCAGTGCCCAGCCTTTGTGCTTGGATGGCGATTTCACAGCCGGGCGCGGCGGCCTTGGCCTCGGCAGCAACTGCGTCATGGCCTGGGCTTATCACGACTGAGATGCCGTCGATTTCAGCCTTGGCCAGCGCGACTAAGACATGCCCGAGCATCGAACGGCAGGCAATTTTATGCAAAACCTTTGGCTGGCTTGAGCACATCCGCGTGCCATCGCCAGCCGCCAGGACGATGGCGAGACAAGTGCGGCCTTGAAAGTCATGGGAAACCATAAACCTCACTTCCCCCTTTGCTCAGGCTGGGACCGCTTAGCAAATGCCCATCCAGGTCTTATGGCAGCAAAAAAGGCGGAATGCGGGATACCCACCGCGGCATGCTGCCTGGAAGAGCGCGAACAAAATTTTAATTTTCAGCCGGCTCCGCGCCAGGCTGCCTCAATCGAGTCCGCGCATGCCTTTTGGCGCAAAAGCATCAAAAAGAATTCTCACCTTCGCCCGATTATCGGCTATAGGGGTAAAGTTAAAGCGATTTTTGGAAGCGGCGGGCTTTGCCTGCCAAGATGGATCCATGGTCGAACGCCGGGAGGTTTTGAAGTTCGTCCTGGGCGGAATTGCGGGTGGAATGGCCTCACGGGCAGGAGCCGGATTGCTCCCTGTCCCAGTCTCGCCGGCCAGCGCGCAAGAGGCGCCGGCGGGTTTCCGTTTGGGCGAGCCCTCGGCCTTTGATCCTGCCCTGGTGACTGCGGAGGCGCGAAGCCTCTCGAAGCAAGCTTTCAAGCCGGCCTCGGATGAGCTTCCGGACGCGTTCCGCAGCCTTGGCTATGAGCAATATGCGGCAATCCGCCTCCGTCCTGGAGCCGCGGTCTGGGCATCGGCGGGCACCGGTTTTGCCATTGAGCCTCTGCACCGGGGGTTCATTTTTACCAGCCCCATCGAGATCAACCTTGTCGAGGAGCAAAGCGCCCGCCGCCTTATCTACGATCCTTCTTTGTTTGACTTTGCTAATGTCCCGGCCCCCGTAACACCGGGCGACATAGGTTTTTCCGGCTTCCGGGTCCTTTCGCAAAGCCTCAAAGGATTTGCCGAACTCGCCATCTTCCAAGGCGCGAGCTTTTTCCGGGCCCGCGCGCCTGGGCAGACGCTTGGCGTGACGGCGAGGGCTTTATCAATAAAGACCGCAGATCCTCAGGGCGAGGAGTTCCCATCGTTCCGGAGGGTTTGGATCGAACGCCCGACGCTCGCCTCAGGCGCCCTCGTTATTTATGCGCTGATTGACTCCGAAAGCATGACAGGAGCCTGCCGTTTCACGATCCGCCCAGGCGATGCGACAATCATTGACACGGAATGCACGCTTTTCGCGCGGTCTTCTGCCGATAATTTCGGCCTTGCCACCATGAGCGCGACCCATCTTTCAGGGCCAGTCGGCGGCCGCCGGAGCGACGATTTGCGGCCAATCATTAGCGAAGTCACCGGCCTCCAGATGCAGACGGGGAGAGGGGAGTGGATATGGCGTCCAGTGGCCAACCGCGACACTTTGCAGATCTCAAGCTTCGTTGATGAAAATCCCCGCGGGTTCGGCTTTCTGCAGCGGGACCGGAACTTCGACCATTACCAGGACGACGATCAACGCTACGAGGCCCGCCCTTCTCTGTGGATCGAGCCGATCGGGGACTGGTCTTCGGGTAGCGTTCAACTCGTCGAGATTCCTTCGGATTCCGAAACGAACGACAATATAATCTGCTACTGGAGGCCTAAGCAGCCGCTTGCGGCGGGAAGCGAGTCATTTTTTGCATACCGCCAGTTTTGGTGCTGGAATCCGCCTGAGCAGCCGCCTCTCGCCATTGTCTCCCAATCGCGGTCGGGGCGGAGCCCGTCATCGAAACGCCGCCGTTTCATTGTCGAATTTGCAGGCGATATTTTGAGTTTGCCGTCAAACGCCGAGACCATAAAGCCGAATTTAAGCGCTGGACCGGGAACTGCTTTTATCCTGCGGACTTATCTTTCGGCCGACAAAAAGACATGCCGGGTCCTATTTGAGCTCGATCCCGGGAATTACGGCTATTCGGAAATGCGCCTTGTGATCGAAGCATCCGGCCGGCCGGTCAGTGAGACTTGGCTTTACCGGTGGACGCCGTGACCATTCCGCAGACATCTGACCCGGCGGTGACGCCGCTGCGCCCGGCGGAGAGCGGCCGGGCCTTGGACACGCGCCCGGCGATGCCGACCGAAGCGCCGCTTGCCATGCCCGCCCAGAGCCTTGCCCGGTTTGGCCGCGGCCAGATCCGCAAGGAGGTCATGCGCCATCCCTACATTGGCTGCTGGATGGCGCGGCTTCTGGTGTTTGGCGGGGGCTTGGCCCTGACCCTTTATGGCGGCCATGAGATGTACAAAGTGGTTGATGTCGGGGGAGTCACGCCCCTCGAATGGGCGCTGCTTGTGCTTTTCGTGGCGAATTTCTCCTGGATCGCGATTGCCTGCACAAGCGCGCTCGCAGGGTTTATCTGGTTATTGCTCTTTGCGCCCAAGCGCATGCCCCGTCCCCGCGCCTTGCGGCATAGGACGGCCGTCGTGATGCCGATTTATAACGAGGCCCCCGCCCGTGTATTCGGCGCGGTTGCGGCCATGATCGAGGAGACCGAGGCAACGGGCCTTGGCCATGCTTTCGACTGGTTTCTTCTCTCTGATTCGACTGATCCGGAAATCTTTGTCGCGGAGGAGCAGGTTTTTCTCGCCATGCGGGAGAAGCTTGGCCCTGGCTGCCGGATTTACTATCGCCACAGGCCAAAGAACATAAACCGCAAATCTGGAAATATCGAAGATTTCGTGACGCGCTGGGGCGGGCATTATGAGCATATGGTTGTGCTCGATGCCGACAGTCTGATGGCTGGCCAGACGATTGTTGCGCTTGCAGCGGCGATGGAAGCGGACCCCGATGCGGGAATCATTCAAACGCTTCCCTTGATCATCAACCGCAATACGCTCTTTGCCAGGCTTCAGCAATTCGCCGCCCGCATCTATGGCCCTGTGATCGGCGCCGGCGTCTCGGTCTCGATGGGGCGGGACGGCAATTACTGGGGGCACAATGCGATCCTGCGCACCAAGGCTTTCGCTGCGCATTGCGGGCTGCCAGTCCTGCGCGGCCGCCCGCCCTTCGGCGGCCACATCCTCAGTCACGACTTCGTCGAAGCGGCGCTGATCCGGCGCGCGGGCTATGCGGTCTATATGCTGCCTCAGCTTGGCGGAAGCTATGAGGAATGCCCCCCGACGCTCATTGATCTTTCCACGCGGGACCGGCGCTGGTGCCAGGGCAACCTTCAGCATTTGCGCGTGATTCCCGCCAAAGGGCTGCACATCATGTCGCGGCAGCACCTCATCAATGGGATCATGTCCTATGCCGCCTCGCCGCTGTGGATGGCGCAGCTCATGATCGGCATTGTGATCGTCCTGCAGGCCCGCTACATCAGGCCGGAATATTTTCCGAGCGATTTCACCTTATTCCCAGCTTGGCCAAGGTTCGATCCGCAAAGGTCGCTTGCCCTTTTCGGATTGACCATGGTCATTCTCCTCCTCCCCAAGCTGTTCGGTCTTTTGCTGGCATTGATCCGCAAAGAGATCCGGCGCGGGGCGGGCGGGGCTCTCAGGCTCGTTGCATCCTCCCTCTTCGAGATTGTCATGTCGGCGCTTCTTGCTCCGATCATGATGCTCATCCAGTCCGGCCATATCATGCATTTCGTCTTCGGCTTAGACACCGGCTGGAATCCGCAGCGGCGCGACGACGGCTCGATCCCTTTCAAGGCCATCATCCGCCGTCACCGCTCTCATGTCGCAATGGGCGTCCTGACCTTGACCGCTGGCCTCTTGATCGCCCCCTCGCTCGTGGCCTGGATGTCGCCAACGATCCTTGGCCTCATCCTTGCCATCTTCCTTTCCTGGGGCACAGGGCTCTTGAGCAGCGGGCTTGCTTTCCGCCGCGCGGGCTTTTTGCTCATTCCCGAAGAGCGCCAGACGCCCCCCGTTGTGGCGCGGGCAAAGGAATTCACTCAAGCCTTTGAAAGCCTTGCCGGCGAGAAACCCGAGGGCCTGAGGGCGCTTTACGAGGATCAGCAGTTCCGGGCTTTCCACGCCGCCTGTCTGCCGCGCAGGCCAAAGCGCTGGCATGGGAATATCACGCCGGAATGGGCTCTTGCGGACGCCAAGCTCTCAGACGCCGAAACCTTCGGCGAAGCGATCAGCTGGCTTCACCCAAAGGAGCGCATGGCAGTACTTCAAGATGCTGAGCTGATCGCCCGGCTTGTCTCTCTGCCGCAGGAGCCGCCGCGCCCCGGTGCCATTGCTTCCGCAGGGTGACAGCTCACGGCGGAAGCCTTGCTGTTTCTGCTGCGGCTGGCCGCTCCATTCCCTCCAGGTTTTGCTCCAGACGTCATACACTTGCAATATGAAGTTGCAATTGCTCCGTTCTGCCTGCTGGAATGAAATCCAGATGACGCTTGGATGATCGGCGCGGATCGCATCCGCCGGACGGGGCGCCATCGCCAGCGAGCGGAAAGAAAAAGAAAAGAAGCGGAACAACAAATTCCCGCGCGCCACGCTCACTCCAAGGCCGCGTGAAGGAGACCGCCAGACCTTAAGACTGTTGCTGCAAGAGAGGGGCGATGGACAGAGACGTCAGCACGGCCACGGTCACGAAGGCCTATGCACGCTGGGCACCTGTGTATGATTTCGTTTTTGGCCCGGTTTTCGAGCGCGCGCGGCGGGCTGCCATTGCCGCTGCCGAGCGCGCGGGCGGCCGGATTCTCGAGGTTGGCGTGGGAACGGGGCTCTCGCTTCCCTACTACGGGGGCAGGAGCCGCTTGATCGGAGTCGATCTCTCGGAGCCAATGCTGCGAAAGGCGCATACGCGCGTGAGCGGTCTCGGTCTGCGCAATGTCGAGGGCCTGGTGGTGATGGACGCCCAGAAAATGGCCTTCCCGGATGACACATTCGACGTCATCATGGCCCAGCTTGTCGTGACGACCGTTCCTGATCCCGAGGCAACGCTTGATGAATTCCTGCGGGTGCTCAAGCCAGGCGGCGAGATCGTGCTTGTGAGCCGTGTCGGCGCGGACAAGGGCTTGCGCCGGGTCATCGAGCAGCAGTTCACGCCTTTGACGAGGCGTCTTGGCTGGCGGCTCGAATTCCCTTGGGAGCGTTATGCGGAATGGGCCGAGGAGCGGGCGGAGGTGCGCATCGTCGAGCGCACCCCGATGCCGCCCTTCGGGCATTTCTGGCTGATCCGCTTCGGCAAGCTGCGGGAAGCGGCTGCTGGCGAGGAGCGCTTCGATGTGCGCGCAAGCGCCTAAGCCCGAGCCGCGGCGCTTGGCCGCAGATGCTGAAAGATCGCAGGATGGGCCGGCCGCCCTGCAAAGTCCCGCGGCTGTGCCCAAACTGTCATATTCGGTGCGTAAGCTTCAACTTTGGATCAAAACACAGGAGAGGGGAGGGTAGATGGCCGGCTTCCTGGAAGATCTCAGAACGCAACGCTGGGATGATCACCGCTATTACCATCACAGCCGAATTAATCAGTCGCTGCATTTGTTCAGCGCAATAAGCTTCTTGTGCGCCTATGTGCTGCTGTTCACGAACCCGGTCGCAGCCGCGCTCGCAGGCTGGCTTGCCGCAATGGTGACCCGGCAGATCGGGCATTTCTTCTTCGAGCCGAAGGGCTACGACGAAGTCAATCACGCGACGCATGAGTACAAGGAGGAAATCAAGGTTGGATACAATCTGCGGCGCAAGGTCGTCCTGATGGGCATCTGGGCTATCTCGCCGCTTGTGCTCTATCTTGAGCCGACGCTTTTTGGGATCTTTGAGCCGCACAGCAACATGGCCGAATATGTGCGGCATATCGGCCTTGTCTGGCTGTTCTTAGGAGCCGCAGGCCTCATCTTCCGGACCGTGCAGCTCTTCTTCATCAAGGATGTGCAAACCGGCTTGGTGTGGATGACAAAAATCCTTACGGACCCCTTCCACGACATCAAGCTCTATCATATGGCGCCGCTTTACCTTCTGCGTGGCGAGCTTTTCGACACAATGTCCTCTGAGCAGCACCTCTGGGAGTAATCTGATCCTTTCCACTCTGACGGGCCAGCGCTTCAGCTGGCCCGGCTGAAGCGTTGCACAATCATCTCCCACAGAATACGGCGCCGGATCGAGCGGTTGGTCAGGGAAGAATCCGCCCGCCACCAGCCATCTTGCTGCATGGCTTTCCCGGCAGCCACGAAACGGTCCGCCGCGGCATCAAAGTCTTCATCGGTATAGTTCAGGCTGAAGATCAGCCGCCCTGTTCCAATCCAGCTCAGCGCAAGCCCTTCGGCGCGCAAATAATATTGAAACATCCAATTGTAGCGCGACGGCTGGGTGTAATAGACGTTCCAGATCGAGGAAAGATTGGCAACCCTGACTGGAAGGCTGTTCCCGGCGAGCCGCCTGTTCAGCCGCTCAGCCCTTTCGTTCCAGACGGACTCAGCCGTGCGGTAGATCTCGCGGATCCGCGGCTCCTCCGTGAGCTGCAGGAATTCATGCATCGCGCCCATCACATAAGGATGGGAATTGAACGTGCCGCGGGCAAAGCAGATATCGGCTGGCCGGTCATCGCGGAATCTTTTCATCAGATCTTTGCGGCCGCAGACCGCGCCGATGGGCAATCCGCCGCCGAGTGTTTTGCCGTAGGTGACGATATCGGCATGGACGCCAAAAAACTCCTGCGCTCCTCCAAGGGCCAGCCGGAATCCGGTGAAGACCTCGTCGAAAATGAGAACAATCTGCCGCTCGGTGCAGACGGCGCGCAGGCGCTTGAGCCAATCAGCATAGGCCTCTTTATCGAAATGAGCGCGCCTTGCGCTGTCCACAAGCGAAGAGTCCGAAGGCGCAGCCGCATTCGGATGCAAGGACTGAAGAGGATTGACAAGGACGCAGGCAATGTCGCGCCTGCGGCGCAGCACACGCAGCGAATCATCAGACATGTCTTTCAAAGTATAAGTTTCATGCGGCGGCGCCGGGTTGCCGGGCCCAGGCTGAACATCGTCCCACCAGCCATGATAGGCGCCGCAGAAGCGCACGAGATGACTCCGGCCGGTATGATAGCGGGCGAGCCGCACGGCCTGCATGACGGCCTCCGTGCCGGACATATGGAACGAGACTTCATCCTGCCCGGAGATCTTCTTAATCCGCTCGACGTTGGACGCGAGCACGGGGTGATAGGCGCCAAGGACGGGGCCAAGCCCGCGCACGCGCTCGCTGCCTCGCGCGATGCACTCCTTATAAACATCGTAACCGAAGACGTTCACGCCATAAGAGCCGGTGAGGTCATAGAAGCTGTTGCCGTCGAGATCCGTCAGCATCACACCGGAGGATGCTTGCATGAAAGCGGGAGATTCAAGGTAACGGCTCAGAACCTTGCGGAATTGGAACGGAACGCGGTAGGCCGCGGTGAACTGGAGATCGGACACGCTGTCTTTCACCGCTGCCGTGAGGGCGCTTGTCCTAGGAAAACGGCTGCGGTAAAGTTCGGAAAGCCTTTTCAATCCCTCACGGCGGCGCAGAGCGGTTTCCTCAGGCGCCCCGTCGCAGCGGAAGAATGTCTCCTCGTCATATTCATAGTAAGGGACGAGCGATGCGATCCGTTTCGCAATCCGCGCATGTCCGGCGAGCGATCTGTGCTTGGCCTTCGAAAGCTCAAGCCGCGTCTTGAGCTTTCCAATAACCGGAACAAGGAGAGCGGCGCCAAGCCCGTACCAAAGCAGAACAGAATATTGCGTTTTCATGGACCGCAGACCTATAGAGGCAGAATTACTTTACGATGACACTCCGCTCCATCCTCGCGAACATCGCCCAGCAAGAAGACATTAATTTTATCCTGACCAACCGGATTCCGCGGCGTCTCGCCACGCGATTCATGAGCTGGTTCAGCCGGATCGAATTCCCTCCCGTCCGTGACGCATCCATTGCGGTCTGGCGGCTTTTTTCCGATCTCGATTTGAGCGAAGCCAAAAAGACCCGCTTCAAGAGCATGCATGACTGCTTCATCCGGGAGCTTAAGGAAGGCGCGCGGCCCATTGATCCGGATCCGTCGGTGCTTGTCAGCCCATGCGACGGCATCGTTGGCGCATCGGGACGGATCAAGGGCACCGAGGTCCTGCAAATCAAAGGGCTTGCCTATACGCTTGAAGAGCTCCTTGATGGCCGCGATCTTGCGGCTGCCTGCCGCGACGGCAGCTATGTCACGCTGAGGCTTCAATCGAGCATGTACCACCGGTTTCATGCTCCCTATGACTGCCGCGTGAAGCAGGTGAAGCACATTCCTGGCGATGCCTGGAACGTCAATCCCATTGCTCTGAGGCGGATCGAAAAGCTCTTCTGCAAGAACGAGCGGGCCGTGATCGAAGTCAGGCTTTCACGCCAGGATTATCCCGTTACGCTGGTGCCGGTTGCGGCGATCCTTGTCGCAAGCATCAGGCTTCACTGTCTCGATGCCCCGCTCACGCTCCAGTACAATGGGCCGCAGCTTATTCCCTGCGATTTTCCGTTAGCGAAGGGTCAGGAGATGGGCTGGTTTGAGCAGGGCTCGACCATCGTTGTCCTTGCCCCAGAGGGCTTTGCCCTTACCGAAAATATCCAGGAAGGCAGCGTGATCCGCATGGGGCAGCCACTGATGCGCCTTCCCTGAAGGGAAAAGCCTTGCCCGGCGCCTTTCTGTTTAAGCCCGCGCGCGGGCAGCACGGTCCGCCGGGAGGGTGTATTCCGCGTTTTGCCGCGCGATCAGAAATATGGCGGCGGCAAATTCTGCCAGGATTGCAAAGGCAACGAGCCAGATCAGATTTGGGTCGCGCCGCACCAGAGTCTCCGTTCCAATGAGGACCGCGACCTGGATCACGGGCGCAGCAAGAATTGTCGCCATCGCCGCTCCCGGGGCGCGCCCGCTCACCGAGCCGATACTCAGCACAAGACCGATCGATAAAAGCGCATGGGCGAGCGCGAGGGAAGGAATGCCGCAGCGCTTGGCTGCCTCGCTCACCCATTCGGCATAGCGGCGCGGATCTTGAGCGGGAGATGGGCGCTGCCGGAAAAACTCCAGCAGCGGCAGCTCAAAGACGCCCCGCCAGTTGCGCTGCGGCAGCTCGCCTGAGCCCTGCATGCTGATGGGCATTGCATATTCGTCAAAATTCGCAGTCTGTATTGCGTTGCCATTTGCGGGGATCGTCTCAATCGACCCTTTGCTCATGATCAAGACGACGCCATGGGGGTTCCGGCGGAATTCAGCCTCATTGGCCACAATGATTTGCTCTTCGTTCCTTTCGGCGGAGACCTGATAAATAAAGAGGCCGGCGACAACATCGGCGGAGCGCCAGCGGCGGAAATAAAGCGTCCGCGCCCCATTGTCGAAAGTGTAAAAATGGGCAGGCTCTAGCATCCTGTGATTAAGTGAGTTCCTGATGACATGGATGACGTCATGCATTTGCCCCACATAGGAGGGCGCGAGATCCGACGCGATCCAATAAGCCGCAGCGGAAGCTATGGCCGCGATACACAGGGCTGGAAAGGAAATCGCCCAAGCGGAGAGGCGGAAGGAGTAGAGAATGGCGATAATGCCGTCCGTTGACATGCGCGCAAATTCAAGCGCAACAGCAACCCCGACCGCGACGGGAAGAGCGAGATAAACGACGGTTGGAAATGTGCCAAGAAGCGCTGGCATCAGCAGGCCGCCCCGGATCGCAGCCGGGGGAAGGTAATGAAAAAGCGATGTCATAACGACGGGAATGCAAAGGCTCGCCGCGATGATGAGCGACGCTACAGCAATGCGCTTGGAAAGATAGAAAAAAAGCAGGCGGGGCATGGCACCGTCCCATTTAGAGAGCAAAGGCTAAAACTTCTTCATCCGTGCCGCAGCCTGGCTCGCATAGTGACGCCAAGCCGCATCAAAGACCCGGCGGCTTGGGAGGCTGACCGCGCCAGCCCAGTGGGCGAAGTAAATCTTGTCTCCAAAAACATCGCGCGGCCCCTCGGCATCGAATGTCACGCCTTTGGCCTTATAGAAGCTTTCACCCGATGCGCCCGGTATGCATTCGCGAAGAGGGGAGATCTTCAGGCCCAAGCGGTGCGCAACGAAATTCGTGAGCGGCTGAGCAAACAGCATGCCACGCTGCCGCACGGCGTGAAAAACCGCCTCATTCTCGTCGATGACTTTGTAAAAATGGTTCAGGCTGAGAATATCCTTCGAGGTCAGGAAAAAACCGTCGTTAAAAAGGATCACGCTGCGCAGGAAATCATACTGCTCCCGCTTCCGGTTATAGACATAGTCCTTTGTTGGGGAAGCCACGACGAGATCGCGCTTGCCTGCTTCGAGGCGGCCGAACATTTCGCTGAAGTCACGGAAAAGAATGATATCGACATCCAGGTAAATAACCTCGTCAAGCGGCAGAGCAAGGCTCAAGAATTTCCGCAGCCGCCGCCGGTGGCCTGGAAACAGCGGGTAGAGCCGTTTCGCCAAGGCATCGAGCTCGGCGCTGTCGGGCTCGGCGATTTCGACGCCATACACGTCGGCAGCCCGGCGCGTCAGGGAGATATTGTCGTCATAGGGAATGATATAAAGAGGTGTTGCTTTGTTGGTTGCGGCGTAGCTTTCCAGGAATGGCAAAAGCCAGTCGATGATCTTATCATTGGCGATGGCAGCCATGCCGAACTTCTTGGCTTGAGGCGAAGAATTTTGCATTTCACTTTGGATTTTTGAGAGTAAGCTTGCGGCCTTGATGCAGCGACTGCTTTCTTGATACAGCGCCTGCTTTAATGACAGGCCGAAGGCAAAATTGTGTTGCAGCAGCGGCGCAGGGTGCAATTGGGAAGGCAATCCTCTAACTTGGCCCGGTCATCCGATCAAGACTCCGCTCCTTCTGGCGCAGCGGGAGCTGCCGGCGGCTGCGCTGCTGAGGCTCAAACCGTGTTTCCACAGGCGCCCGGCGAAAGCAGCGCGCCAGCAGCAGAGCCGGCTGCGCCAGCGCAAAGCCTCGCCGGAAAGACCGCCGTCATTGTTCACCCGGCCTGGCACTCTTGCGGAAGCCATCAGGTGTTTGTCACTCAAGCGCGGGCCTACCGCCGCCTTGGCGCCAAGGTCATTAGCCTCGCCATCGCCGATACGCCAGGCTGCGTGGCCGGATCACATGCGGCGGAATCCTATCTCGCGGCAACGAAAGATCTTAATGCGGACATGCGCTTCGTTGCGGGCATGCCGTTGAAGAGCATTTGGCGGGGAAGCTTTCTAAGCGCTGGGCGGCGCTGGCTGCATGGCAATTTCGCCGCGATGCGCCTCGAAGTCGCAAGGCTCACTCCCATTCCCGAAGCCTTCGGCAGCCTGCCGCGGATCGATCTCATCCATTGCAATCACTTTTTTTGCATGCCGGTGGCCGAGAAGCTCCGCGCATGGCATGGCGCGCCGGTTATCCTTGAGACCCACGACCTTCAGGCACGTCAATATGCGCTGCGCATCCGCAAGGGCTTCAGACTTCCGCCCAGGGCAAGCTACAAGGATTTGCTCAGACTGGAATGCGATGCCCTCCGCCCCGCAGACATCCTCGCCCATCTGAGCCGGGAAGAGGCGTCAGCTTTCAGAAAGCTGCTTCCCCGCTGCCAGCATGCTCTCCTCTATCCCGCGGTGGAGCCCATGCCTGCAGGAGAGGGGGGCGGCGATCCGATCCTCGTCGCCAGCGGCAATTTTCCGAACTTTCTGAGCGTCGCCTGGCTCTTGCGCGAAGTGCTTCCCCTCACGGGGGGGATTCCGGTTCAGATCTTTGGGAACATTGACCGCGCAATGCGGCGGCGTGCTCCTAAGCTTTTCAATGCCTATGCGGCATGCTTCAAAGGCCAAGCCGGAACCGAAGCGCTCAAGGACGCCTATCGCCGAGCCTCCATGGTTTTGCTGCCCGCCATAGCTGGACACGGTATCTCGATCAAAACCATTGAAGCTCTATCCTCTGGCGCGCCTTTGATTGCGGCCCCTCTTGCCTTCCGGGGCTTCGAGGCAAGCGTGCGGGATCTTGCCAATGTGACCGTCGCGGAGGATGCTGCGGGCTTTGCTGCCGCCATGCGCCGCGCTTATGAGGCGCGCCTCCGCCCGGCGGCAGACCGCGGGCTTTCCCCGTCGCGGCTCTATTACGAAGAGCATTTCAGCTTTCCCGCCTATCTCAGGCGGTTGCTGCCGCTTCTCGGCAAGGCCCTCATTTGATCGAGCCTTGCTTTATGCTAAGGATGCGGGCGCCTGAGATATTTTGAAGCCCCTCAAATCAATGATATCTAAAATAATAATCACAAATGAATCGGGCATGGATAACACTTATCATGGGTCTGCTTGTTTCCGCGGAGCGGCTTTATGAAAATAGCGGTGGTTCACGAGTGGCTCGACACCTATGCAGGATCCGACAAGGTTCTAGCGGCGATCATTTCCCTTTACCCGGACGCCGATCTATTCTGCCTCGTTGACCATTTGCCGGAAAGCGAAAGAAAAGCTTTCGCCAACACGAAGATACGGACGTCTTTTTTACAAAGGGTGCCCTTCTCCAAGCGTATCTACCGCCATCTTTTCCCGCTCATGCCCTTGGCCATCGAGCAGCATGATCTCTCATCCTATGACTTGATCATTTCCAACAGCCACGCCGTTGCCAAGGGCGTCCTGACCGGCGCAGACCAGCTGCATATCTGCTATTGCTACACGCCAGTCCGCTACGCCTGGGATTTTCAGCATCAATATCTGGCCGAATCGCATCTCGAAAAGGGCCTGAAAAGCGCGATCGTCCGCTATTGCCTCCACCGCCTGCGCATTTGGGACTACCGGACCGCGAATGGCGTTGACCACTTCATCGCCTGCTCGGGTTATATCGCGCGGCGGATCTGGAAGGTTTACCGCCGGCCTTCGACGGTGATCTACCCCAATGTCGAAGTAGATGATTTCTCGATCAAGCCCGGCCCGCGAGAGAATTTTTATTTCACAGCATCAAGGCTCGTTCCCTATAAGCAGATACAATTGATCGTCGAAGCCTTTGGCCGGATGAAGAATAGGAAGCTTACCGTCATCGGCACCGGCCCGCTCTTCAAGGAAATCAAGGCCAAAGCGGCCAGCAATGTGACGGTCCTTGGATTCCAGCCCTTTCCCGTTCTGCTCGATCATCTGCAAAGAACGCGGTGTTTCATCTTTGCCTCGGAGGAGGATTTCGGGATTGCGCCGCTCGAAGCCCAAGCCTGCGGCACGCCGGTCGTCGCTTACGGGAAAGGCGGCGCCAGGGAAACGGTTGTTGATGGGGTGACCGGGCTCTTTTTCCATTCCCAAACGCCAGAGGCAATTTGTGCGGCAGTGGAAAAATTCGAAACAATAGAGCATACATTTGATCCGGAGCGCATCCGGGCGCATGCTATGAATTTCGGAACGGATGTGTTCAAGAGAAAATTCCGCGCTTATGTTGAGGCCAAATGGGCCGCGCATCAGCAAAAAGTCATGACATATCCTCACGAATAGTTAATGTCGTCATCTCTTAATATTTAAATGGGTATTTTTCATGAAAACTGCATTGATCACCGGAATCACCGGACAGGACGGAGCCTATCTGGCCAGGCTCCTTTTGAACCAAGGTTATGAGGTTTACGGGACTTACCGGCGGTGCAGCACGCCGAATTTCTGGCGGATGCAAGATCTCGGCATTCACGGTCATCCCCGCTTGCATTTGCGGGAATATGACCTCACCGACCTTGGCGCTGGCATCAGGCTGATTGAAGCAACGGAGCCGGACGAGATCTATAACCTCGCCGCCCAGAGCTTTGTGCATATCTCCTTCGATCAGCCCATTGCCACGGCGAATGTGACAGCGCTGGGACCTGTTTATCTCCTCGAGGCCATCCGCACGGTCAATCCCAAGATCCGTTTCTTCCAAGCCTCGTCTGCCGAGATGTTCGGAGAGGTGCAAGCCATACCGCAGATCGAAACGACACCGTTTTATCCGCGCAGCCCCTATGCAGCCGCCAAGCTTTACGCGCATTGGATGACGGTCAATTACCGTGAAGCCTATGGGATGTTTGCGGCCGCAGGCATTCTATTCAACCATGAATCGCCCTTGCGCGGAGCGCATTTCGTCACGCGGAAAATCAGCATTGCGGCGGCGCGGATTCGGGCGGGGCAGCAAGAGGTGCTAGAGCTCGGCAACCTTGGCGCGATGCGCGACTGGGGCTACGCCGACGAATATGTGCGGGGCATGTGGCTCGTGCTGCAAGCGCCTTCCCCCGACACTTTCATCTTGGCAACAAACCGCTCCGAAACGGTGCGTGACTACGCAACCATGTCTTTCCGCGCTGCGGGCATCGAGCTGGACTGGACGGGGAAGGGCGATCAGGAGCGGGGAATTGCAAGACACAGCGGGAAGACCCTGGTCCGGGTCGATCCGGCCTATTACCGGCCAGCCGAAGTGGAATTCCTGCTCGGCAATCCTGAAAAAGCCCGCGCGAAGCTCGGCTGGGAGCCAAAGACATCGCTCGAGGCGCTCTCCGCGATGCTGGTCAATGCGGATATGGCGCGGGTCGCCAGCAACCAGCTCATGCAGCTGGTGTAGCAAAGGAGCGGGCCGCGCCCGCGCAGGAACCATGCCCGGCGCAATTTCAAAGAGCGGCGGCGAGTGAAAGCTTTCCCGTCCAGATCCTGAACCAGCCATGAGGGGCAGCTCATGGCTGCTTCAGGGCCAAGTCCATTCATTACGGTGCTGGAGTAAATGTGACGGTCATCTGCCCGCCGTTGAAATTGCATTGACCAAGATTTTGGTGCTGCCTGAGTGCGGCCATAAGCCGGAAAATCCTGGTCGTCCCCGCCTGGACGTTAAACGGACGGATGACTGTAATTGGAATTTGAAGGTACTCTGTCATATTCCAGGAAACCCAACTGCCCCCCGCACCAACGCCGCCAGGCCCGCTGTTTATTTGCGGCGGCAAGCTGTCGGCCCGTAATTGTGTATCCATCCGGAAGACGACGGAGTCGTTTTGTGTGCTTCCCCCTTTCCCTATGCACCAAAGACTTCCCGTGAAGCTTACCATCGCGACGCCTTTAGCTGGAAAGAATACCGCAATCTCCTTGACGGAGCCTGGCGCGTCCCCGGGCTTGAACGTTCTGCAAAAAAACAAGTTGGCTTCATTGCCGCAGGCCGGCGTGGATTTGACAAATGCAGATTGTCCCAGGGCAGCGCCTGTGAGCGCAAGCGTCGTCCCAAAACAAAAAAACGCCGCAGCAAATCGATGCATCGTACCTTCCTTTCCCGAGCCAAAAGAGAGCACGCTTCGATGCCAGCTTTGAAAAAAGGCAAAGCTGGCAACAGCGCAGCCATTCCTTGCCTCGTGCGCAATCTTATTCACACATTTGTTACCATAGATTTCGCTGGAAAAAAATCAAGGAACTGGCCGCAAACTCATAAAAGCATGTTTTTTTGAGATATGCCCACCGGCTAGAGCGCGCAGATTCGCCGCGCGGCGTCAGGCCTGGCGGGAGGGTGAGGCGCGGGGGCGGCAACCGGTTGGGGCGGTAACCGGGAGATTGACCGCCCTTTGCATCATTGGCCGCGGCAAAGGCTTGCATCCGTCTGAGCAAGCCCTCCGCATGGCGGGCGCTTCTAAGATGCCAAGCCAACGCCCGGGCCGGACATAAAAACCGGGCCAACAGACAATTTCCCCGCGCAATGAAGTCCGTTTATCCCAAAGGCCAATCGTACCAAAATGCTTCACGTGAAACATTTTGGTACGATTGCAACCCGCGGCTCCAAAGGCCTTCCTCTGCCACAGGGCGGAGTTTCCGCCAGCGCCTGTCAATCGTTCAGGAAACGGCGCGGGTAAACTTGTGCTATTCGCCAAGCCTCGGGAAACAGGAAATTCATAAGTCGCTGCGCCGGAAGGAAGAAGGAAGAATGCTCGAAAGCGTCACGGTGACGGCGGCGGCTCGCCTTCATCTCGGTTTTCTCGATCTGAACGGAGGGCTTGGCCGCAGCTTTGGCAGTCTTGGTCTTGCGATCGACCGGCCAGCAACCCGCCTCACGCTTCAGCGCGCCGCAACGCCCGCCGCCGAAGGCCCCGATGCCGGCCGCGCCGCCCGCCACCTCGCCCGCCTCGCTGGACACCTCGGTCTTGGCGGAGCTTACCGTTTGACCGTTCATGAAGCCATTCCTGCCCATGCGGGACTGGGCTCAGGCACACAGCTAGCGCTCGCCGCGGCCGCGGCCTTGCGGCGGCTTGAGGGCCTTCCCCCTGATCCCTCGAACGACGCGCTTTTGCTGGCGCGCGGCGGGCGGTCAGGTATTGGCCTTGGCATTTTCGAGCGCGGCGGCCTCATCGTTGATGGCGGCCGGGGGGCGCGGACGGCAACGCCTCCGGTCGTCGCGCGGCTGGACTTCCCGGCGGCCTGGCGCATCATCCTTGTTCTTGATCCCCGGGCGCAAGGGGTGCATGGGGAGGAGGAGCGCGCGGCTTTTGCGAGGCTTGGGAAGTTCAGCGCCGCCGCCGCCGCGGAAATTTGCCGGCTCGTTCTCATCAAAGCGTTGCCGGCGCTGGCCGAACAGGATATCGGTGCCTTTGGCGAGGCCATCACGCGCCTCCAGGACATTGCCGGGAACTACTTTGCGCCCGCGCAGGGAGGGTCTCCTTTTGCGAGCGCCTCAGTCGCGCGCGTCATTGGAGAACTCAAGCGGCGCGGTGCGAAGGGCGTTGGCCAGTCGTCCTGGGGGCCCGCGGGCTTTGCCTTCGCAGGCGACGAGAGCGAAGCGCGGCAGTTATGTGATCTCGCCCAGGACCAAGCCTTGGCGCAAGGATTGGACCTCATGATTTGCAAAGGGGTCAACCGCGGCGCCGCCGTCGAAGGCAAGACCTTCGCGGGCATCAAATAGCAGCAATCAATAGGGGAAATTACGTGGCCAAGAATATCTTGCACATGCTCAGCCCATTAAAGCATATGAGCCCTTTCGATGTGAATATGGCAATTGACGCCGGCTTCGATGCGGTTATCCCTTATGCGGGTGTCACCCTCGACGACATCAGGCCGCTTGTGCAAGACGCGATGTTCTCGCGCTCCCCGAGAGACGCCGTGCGCACCGGCATCTTCATCGCCGGAAAGGACGCGGGCCTTGCCCTCGACATGATGGAGCGCTACCGTGAGACCCTCCTGAAACCATTCGAGATTTCGGCCTTTGCCGACCCTGCGGGCTCCTTCACCACGGCCGCGGCCATGGTCGCTTGCGCGGAGAAGCTCCTGAAGGAAATGAAAAACCGCAAGCTCGCGGGCACCAAGATCGTGATCTTTGGCGCAACGGGCGTGGTCGGCTATGCTTCGGGTGTCATTTCGGCCCTCGAAGGCGCGGAGGTCTATCTCGCAGGCTACGACGGGCGGGAGCGTGTTCTGGCCAAAGCCGAGGACATGAAGAAGAGGTTTGGGGTCGATCTCCATGCCGTGGACGCTAGCACGGAGGAGAAAAAGGCCGCGGCGCTCGCCGGCATGGATGTCACTTTTTGCGCCGGCGCCGCCGGAAAGCAAATTCTATCCAAGGAGCAGCTCGCCGGGGCGAAATCCCTCCTTCTTGCCGCCGACGTCAATGCTGTCCCGCCCGCGGGGGTCGAAGGCCTTGACCTCATGGCAAATGGCCCTGGCTTCTTTGGCGACATCATTGGCCTCGGCCCGCTGGCCATCGGCGACATCAAATACAAGACCGAAGCGGGGCTGTTCCAGCGCATGGCATCGTCGGCCACGGCGGTGAGCCTCGACTTCCGGGACGCTTTCGCGCTTGCGCGGGAACTCGTCTGAGCTTGAAACCGGCTGAAAACGGTGCCGCGGTTTTGATCGCGGCGGCCTCGGCGCGCGCCCTGGCGGCTGCGGCCCGCTTAGCAGGCTACCGGCCGCTTGCCGCCGATTTTTTCGGCGACACGGATACACGGGAGCTTTGCGCCCGCAGCTTTCATATCGAAAAGGGTCTTGAGAGCGGTTTTACTGCAGAAACACTGATCCCGGCGCTTGAAGCGCTTTGTTGCGGCGAGGCGCCTTGCGGCCTCGTCTATGGAGCAGGCTTCGAGGACCGCCCGGGACTTCTCGCCGCTCTCGCACGCCGCTGGCCGGTCTTCGGGAACGCAGCGCAAACCGTTCAGCGCGTCAAGGACCCGCTCCAGCTCTTAAGCCTCTGTGCAAAGCTCGAAATCCCCCATCCCGAGATCTCCCTGAAGAGGCCGCGGGACTGCGAGGGGTGGCTCGCAAAAGCAGCAGGAGGCTCGGGCGGCACGCATGTTCTGCCGGCGGCGTCTGAGCATGAGGCGGGGGAGAACATCTATTACCAGCGGATGGCGAAAGGGGTTCCTGCCTCGATCCTTTTTTTGGCCGATGGCCAAAGCGCCCAAACCGTCGGCTTCAGCCGTCAATGGGCGGCGCCAGCGCCCGGTGAGCCTTTCCGTTTCGGAGGGAGTTTGCGGCCGGCGGAGCTTTCTGCGCAAACGGAGGAGGCGCTGCGCCAGGCAGCTGAGGCCGTTGCAGCCGCCTGCGGGCTGCGCGGGCTCAACAGCATTGACTTTTTGGTTGACGGCAAGGATTGGACGCTGATCGAAATCAATCCGCGTCCCGGGGCGACGCTTGATATATTCCACGATCCCTCTGGCTCATTGTTCCATGCCCATTTGGAGGCCTGCCGCGGGCGCTTGCCTAGGCAGCCTTTCCAATTTCCGGGCGCCGCCGCAGCGGCCATTGTCTTTGCGCGGCAGGACATTTCCTCTATGCCCGGCATGGCTTGGCCCGCATGGGCGGCCGACCGGCAGAAGCCGCAAAGCCGCTTGCGGCCGCATGACCCATTGTGCACAGTCAAGGCCTGGGCCACAGAGCCCCGGCGCGCACGCGCGCTCGCCGAGGCGCGCGTGAAGGCAATCCTCGGCAAACTTGACCGGATCCAG
>DASRYK010000151.1:0-6631 GCA_035687205.1 Methylocella sp.
CGGAGCCAAAAAGGTAATAAAAAAGAGCGGGTCCCGGAGGGCCCACTCTCAACAAAACGATCGTTACGATGGAACAACCGTCATGAGAAGCATGAACTGACGTTCATATAGGCCAATGGCAGGGGTTGCGCAACCCCGCAATGGTCTTATTTTGTTTCCTCTTTTTCCACTCTAGGTGCGAATCCACCTTAATATCCAAGATTTCGTGAAACGCAGAACGGGTCAAAATCCGCTGGACCCGGAGACTCCGGTCAGCCGGAGAAAAGCCCGGAAGGCATAACACTAATGCGTTTCGCAACGCCTCCTTTGATCCTAGCGGCTTGAAGATGATCTAACGGCATGAAGTGGAGCCAGCGCATGTCACCGTCTCTCTCAAAGCTCAGCGCTGCCGCAGCCGCCTTTATCTTGCTAGCCCTCCCTCTGTCCGCCTGCGGGCGGCGGGGGCCGCTCGAACTTCCTCCTGAAGCGTCTGCTGCCCCGCCTGCCGCTAGCCCTGCCGCTGGAGATTATCCGTCCCAGGGCGAAGATTCCGGAACAGGCCAAAGCATTGCCAAGCCGGGAGAGGCATCGCCCGGCGGCGCAAAGCGAGCCATAGACCGGCCAGCCGCAAAGTCGTTTTTCCTCGATCCGCTGCTCTGACAGAATGCACCACTTTGCTATCAAGAACGGCATCATGCATGCGGAGGACGTCGATGTTGCAGCCCTGGCACGGCAGGTTGGAACGCCTTTCTACTGCTATTCCTCGGCTACGCTGTCCCGTCATTTCGAGGTTTTTGATTCCGCTTTCCGCGGCCTGCCCCGGCTTATTTGCTATGCGGTCAAGGCAAACTCAAACCAGGCCGTGCTCAAGACGCTGGCGCGGCTTGGAGCCGGAATGGATGTTGTCTCGGGAGGAGAGCTGCGGCGGGCAGTTGCTGCGGGCGTCCCGCCGCAAAAAATTACCTTCTCAGGCGTGGGCAAGACACGGGACGAGATGGAGCTCGCTCTCGGCCTGGGCATTTTTTGCTTCAACGTTGAATCCGAGCCTGAGCTCGACCTCCTTTCTGAGGCCGCGCAAAGCAAAGGGCAGATGGCGCGCATCGCCTTGCGCGTTAACCCCGATGTTGATGCAAAGACCCACGCCAAGATCTCAACAGGAAAAGCCGAGAATAAGTTCGGCATTCCCGCAGCCCGTGCGCGCGAGGTCTATGCGCGGGCCGCGAAGCTTCCCGGAATCGAGGTCACCGGCATCGATATCCACATCGGTTCTCAAATCACGGATCTTGCCCCTTTTGGGACCGCTTTCGGCCTGATCGCTGGATTTGTCCGCGAACTGCGCAATGACGGTCACGCCATTACCCATATCGACCTCGGGGGAGGGCTTGGAATTCCCTATGCGATGTGGGATGAGCCAGAGCATTACCATCCCGAGCGCTATGCGGAAATCGTCAAAGCGAAGCTCGCGCCGCTCGACTGCCAGCTAGTTTTCGAGCCGGGACGGCTGATTGCAGGCAATGCAGGGATTCTCGTGACGAGCGTGCTCTATGTGAAGCGGGGAGAATCCCGGAATTTTGTGATCATTGATGCCGCAATGAACGATCTCGTCCGGCCGACGCTTTATGACGCCTATCACGAAATCGTCCCGGTTGCCGCGCGGCGGGAAAGCCCGAAGATCGTCGCCGATATCGTGGGGCCGGTGTGCGAAACGGGGGACTACTTCGCCCTTTCGCGCGAAATCGCCGAGCCCCGGCCCGGAGACCTCCTCGCAATCATGACCGCTGGCGCTTATGGCGCTGTCCAGGCTGGCACCTATAACACCCGGCTGCTTGTGCCGGAGGTGCTTGTGAAGGGTGAGCAATTTGCTGTGATCCGGCCGCGCGGCACTTACGAGGAATTGATCGGTCTCGACAAAATTCCGGCTTGGTTAGCTTGAAAATTGAAATTTATGCCTCTGGCGCCGGGCGGCGATCGTGGTAGCTTCCTGCCAGGGAAAGCCAGGCTGCGCCTTCGGAGACAGTGTATTGAGGTTTAGACGAAGGATTTCTATTCCCTGCGAGCAGCACCTACCTGAGGAAACCGCAGCAGGACGGCGCCTCGACCAGCTTGCCGCGAAAGCCCGCGTTGTCCTTTTCATCGAGCGCGCCTGGCGCTTGGCTGTTCCGCCGCTCCTGGTGTCCTTGGCTTTTGTAGCCGTGTCCTGGGCCGGCATATGGCTCGTTCTCCCCCCTTGGGCGCGGGGGATTGGTGTCACCCTCTTTGCGCTTGGGCTTATAGCTGCCCTTTTGCCTTTGAGAAGCTTCCGCTTTCCCACACGGAAGGAAGCGGTCGGCCGGATCGACAGGGCCTCGGGTCTCGCATCGCGCCCAGCCGAGGTCCTCGACGATCAGCTTGGGAATGGCGGAACCGATCCGGCAACGGCGGCACTTTGGAACCTGCATCGCCGCCGTGCCGCACAGGATGCCGCGCGTCTGCGCGCGGGAGCGCCATCACCGCGGACAGCCGAGATTGACCGTTACGCCTTGCGGGCGACACTTGCGGTTGCCCTTGCCGCCACTGCCTTTGTAGCGGGCCCGGAGAAATATGCCCGCATTGCCGCAGCCTTCGACTGGCATTTGGGCGCCTTTCAGCAAAGCGGCGCGTCCCGGATCGATGCCTGGATCGATCCTCCTGCGTACACGGGCAAGCCTCCAGTCATCCTTAATCTCGGCGAGGGCAGGGCCTTCTCTGGACTGGCCGCGCCGCAATTCATCGAAGCCCCCATTGGCTCGGCCGTCGTCATTCATGCCCCCAGCGGCAATCTCGATTTGGAGATCACGGGGCCGCTCAGCCGGGCAGCGAATGCGCCTGATGCCGGCGCATCTCCTGACGATTCTCATATGGCCGCTTCGCCTTCGTCTGGGCCGCTTGGCTCGCGCGGCGAGACCCGCTTGATCCTGAGGGGCGATGCAACACTTGCAATTGGGACTCCGTCGCGCAGGCTTGGGGCTTTTGAAATCCACGCCATTCCGGACGCCCCCCCATCGATTTCGCTGCTGGACGTTCCGAAATTCAATAGCCGCGGCACATTCGTCCTCAGCTACAGCATCGCGGATGATTATGGCGCGGCGAGCGCCCGGGCGGAATTTGCCAAGCCGGTGCTTCCTGGCGGCCGGCTTTCCAAGCGGTCTCTCGTCAGCCCGCCTGAGGTTCCGCTTTTGCTTCCTGGCCCGGAGCGGAATGGCTCTGCCGAGACCACAGCCGATCTGTCAGAGCACCCCTGGGCAGGCGCGCGAGTCGAAATGACTCTTACAGCGCGGGACGAAGCAGGCAACGAAGGCGCAAGCAGCAAGATTGAGATCACCCTGCCGCAAAAGCCTTTCCTGAAACCGCTTGCCCGCGCGCTCGCCGAGCAGCGCCGCAATCTCGTGCTTGCGCCCGGCGACAAGGCGCGCGTGGCAGCCGCGCTCGAAGCGCTGATGCTCGGGCCGGAAGAATTCGGCACGGATGCTGGCGCTTATCTCGGCTTGCGGGTTGCGTCTAGCCGGATAAACACGGCGCGGAATGACGAGGATCTCCGGGATGCGGCGGATTTTCTTTGGCAAATGGCGCTGAGAGTCGAAAGCGGCGACCTTTCCGAAGCCGAGCGCGATCTCCGGGCAGCCGAGCAGCAAATGCGGGAAGCGCTGCAGCGCGGCGCGCCTGACGATGAAATCCGCAAGCTCGCCGAGAACCTGCGTGTTGCGATGGAGCGGTTTCTCCAGGAGCTTGCGGCCCAGCAGGGCAACGACGCTCAGCAAAATGCTCCTGCTCCGCTCGGAGGGGGAGGGCGGTGGGTCAGCGCCAAAGATCTGCAAGCCATGCTGGAGGAGATGCAAAGGATGTTGAGCTCGGGCGACAGTGCCGATGCCGCCAGATTGCTCGACCAGCTGCAAAACATCCTTGAGAATCTCCATGCCGGCAGGCCGAGCAAGGCAGACCCGCGGGCGCGGGAAATGAGCCAGGCGCTCGACGAGCTCGGGCATTTGAGCCAGGATCAGCAGGACCTTCGCGACGACACCTATCAGCGCGGCCAGCCGGAGAGGCAGCGCCAGCGCGAGGAGCGCAGGCAGTTGGGGCTTCCCCGGCAGCTGACGTTGAGCGATATCTTCGGACAAGGGCCTGGTGACGATGCGCCCGGCGGCGAAGCCGGGGTGAAAAGGAGCGAGCAAAAAGCAGCGAGCCCCCCGCCCAGCAGAGGTCAGCCCGGCAACGACGATCTCGCAGCGCGCCAGAGTTCTCTTCGCGGCCGGCTTACGGATCTTTTGAATCGCCTCAAAGGCGCGGGGTCAGGGCCAGAGGGCCTGGATGGCGCAGAGGAAGCGATGCGTGAGGCGGAGAACGCCCTCCGCCAGGGGCCTCCCGGCACGGAGCCCGCCGTCGAAGCGCAAGGAAGGGCCATCGAGGCCCTCCGGGAAGGCGCTCAAAAGCTTGCCGAAGCCATGCGCGGCGGCGAGGGCAGGGGCGAGGATGAACCTCAGGCCGGCCAGGGCTCGCCAGGCAGGCTTGGCAGCACGGGCGGCACCGATCCTCTCGGGCGCGGATTGAACAATCCCGCCTCCCGCATGCAGACAAGCGGCGCTCCCGCGGCCGAGCGGGCGAGGCGTGTTCTCGAGGAAGTCCGCCGCAGGCTTGGAGACATCAAGAGGCCGCGGGATGAGACGGATTACCTAGAGCGGCTTCTCCAGCGGTATTGACGCGGCTCCTTGCGGCTCTGACCGTGAGGCATCCGGCTTCCTGGGACTTCGGCTGATGGTCTTTACAACCAATCTTATCGTCGGTGCAGGAATTGCCGCTGTTGCTTTCGTTCTGGTGCTGGGCCTCATAAATATGCTGCGCGGCGGCAGCCCGAATCTCTCCCAAAAACTAATGCGCTGGCGCGTCGGCGTCCAATTCGCCGTTATCATAATCATCATGGGAATCTTATGGTATCGCAGCTAGCATGTTGTGGAACGCCATGATTGTCCTGAATAGAATTTACACCCGCACGGGCGACGATGGCACAACGGCGCTTGGGACTGGCGAGCGCCGTTTCAAACATGATCTGCGGATCGAAGCCTATGGCACGGTCGACGAAGCCAATTCGGCCATAGGCCTTGCCCGCGTCGAGACCGCAAACGAGGCCGATTGCGCAAGGATCGACGCAATGCTGCTTTGCATCCAAAATGACCTTTTTGATCTCGGCGCCGATCTTTGCATTCCTCCCTCTTCGGAGTCTCAGGGAGTGCCGCTGCGCATCGTGCAGTCGCAGGTCGACCGGCTCGAGCGCGAGATCGACGCGCTCAATGCAGAGCTTGCGCCTTTACGGTCCTTTATCCTTCCAGGCGGCTCGCCTGCCGCAGCAGCTTTGCACCTTGCCCGCGCGGTGACGCGCCGGGCGGAGCGCCTGCTCGTCGCGCTTGCAGGCCTGCCGGAAGAAGGGGTCGGTGCTCCGGCGCTCAGATATGTGAACCGCCTCTCTGATTTTCTGTTCGTCGCGGCGCGATACATGAACGGGAAAGGAAAGGCCGACGTCTTATGGGTGCCCGGAGCCAACCGGTGACGCCCGCCGCCTTTCCGCAGGCGTTGCGTTGACTTGCAGATGTGGCGCTTGTACCTAACGGCCGCAAGCTGGGCTTTGCCTTAGAGACTCCCGCAATGAAGATACTTGTCCCCGTCAAGCGGGTCGTCGATTACAACGTCAAAATCAGAGTGAAGCCTGACGGCTCAGGCGTCGATCTTGCCAATGTGAAAATGTCGATGAACCCTTTCGACGAGATCGCCGTCGAAGAGGCGTTGCGGCTGAAGGAAGCCGGAAAGGCCAGCGAAGTGATCGCGGTTTCGGTTGGGCCGCCCCAGGCCGCCGAAACCATCCGGAGCGCCCTCTCCATGGGCGCCGACCGCGGCATCTTGATCAAGACAGAAGCGCCTGCCGAGCCGCTTGGCGTCGCCAAGCTTTTAAAGGCTGTCGCTGCTAGCGAGCAGCCCTCCCTCGTTATTCTTGGCAAGCAGGCGATCGATGACGATTGCAACCAAACTGGCCAGATGCTCGCCGCGCTTCTGGGCTGGGGCCAAGGCACTTTTGCCTCGAAAGTAACCCTCGGCGAAAGCGAGGTGGACGTGACCCGCGAGGTCGACGGCGGGCTGCAGACAGTCACCCTTAAGCTTCCAGCTGTCATCACCGCCGATCTGCGCCTCAACGTGCCGCGATATGCCTCGCTCCCGAATATCATGAAAGCCAAGAAAAAAGTGATCGAGGAAAAGACACCTGCGGAGCTCGGCGTCGACATAGCGCCGCGCCTGAAAATTCTGAAGACTGCCGCGCCGCCCGCACGAAAGGCAGGGATTAAGGTCTCATCCGCCGCCGAACTTGTCGCAAAGCTCAAGGACGCAGGGGTCCTAACGTGACAGTTCTGCTTCTTGCCGAAATTACAGATGGCAAGCTCAACGATGCGACTTCTAAAGCCTTGACGGCGGTGAAGGCGCTACAGGAGCCTGTTCATATTCTGGTTGCTGGGGAGAATGTTGAGAAGGCGGCGGAGAGCGCTGCGCGCCTCGAAGGCGTCGAGAAGGTTCTTCTTGCGGATGACCCCCTTTACGCGCATCAGCTGGCAGAGCCCATGGCAGCGCTTCTCACCGCTTTGGCCGACAATTATTC
>DASRYK010000152.1:0-12806 GCA_035687205.1 Methylocella sp.
GCGCCCGATCCGCTCGATCTCGTAAGTCTCATAGACCTGCGTGTCGATCGCCCGCTTCTGCCCATTGCCAAGATCAATGATCTGCTTCGGCTCGCCGAAATAGACGCCGCCCGTCAGCTCCCGGACGATCATAAGATCGAGGCCGTCCACGAGCTCGCGCTTGAGCGAAGAGGCATCGGCAAGCGCCGGATAGCAGATCGCGGGGCGCAGATTGGCAAAGAGCCCGAGATCCTTCCTGAGGCGCAAGAGTCCTGCCTCGGGGCGGACCTCGTAAGGCACGCCATCCCATTTCGGCCCCCCGACAGCGGCAAGCAGCACAGCGTCAGAGGCTAGAGCGCGGGCCATATCGGCCTCGCTGATCGCGCAGCCATGCGCGTCATAGGCCGCGCCCCCGACAAGGCCTTTCTCAATCTCGAAACGGGCGATGCCCGCTTGCGTCAAAAAGGCGGCGATCTTCTCTGCCTCGGCCATGACCTCGGGGCCGATCCCGTCGCCGGGAAGGACGAAAAGTTTAAATTGCGGCATTTACAATTGTCCTGAATGGGCAGGGGCGGGAGCGGAAGGCTCCCGCCGCGGAAGGCTGTTTGCGTGAAAAGACCTCAGGCTGCCGCAAGCTGGCGCAGCACATAAGGCAGAATGCCGCCATTGTTGAAATATTCGAGCTCGTCGAGCGTCGCGATGCGGCAAAGGAGCGGCACTTTCACCTCCCGCCCATCGGCAAAGGTGATTTGCGCCTCCATCATCTGGCGCGGCTTCAATGTGCTGCCGAGGCCATGAATAGTCACCTGCTCGTCACCCTTGAGCCCCAGTGATTTCCAGCTCGTGCCGGGCTCGAAGGTGAGCGGCAGGACGCCCATGCCGACGAGGTTCGATCGGTGGATGCGCTCGAAGGACTCGGCGATGACCGCGCGCACGCCAAGCAATCGCGTGCCCTTGGCTGCCCAGTCGCGCGAAGAGCCATTGCCATATTCGGCGCCCGCGAAGACAACGAGCGGCACGCCTTCTGCCTCATATTTCATCGCCGCATCGAAGATGGGCATCTCCGCGCCCTCCGGCCAATGCTTGGTCATGCCGCCTTCGGGAACAGAGCCGTCCGGCTTCTGGCGGATGAAGTTCTTGATGCGGATATTGGCGAATGTGCCGCGCATCATCACCTCGTGATTGCCGCGGCGCGTGCCGTATTGATTGAAATTGGCGGGCGAGACCTGCCGCTCAATGAGATACTGCCCGGCAGGCGAGGCCTCTTTGATTGACCCCGCAGGCGAAATATGATCGGTCGTGATCTTGTCGCCAAAGAGCGCGAGGATGCGCGCGTTCACAATATCGCTCACAGGCTCGGGCTCCATCTTGAGCCCCTCGAAATAGGGCGGGTTGCGCACATAGGTTGAGCCGATATCCCAATTGTAGGTCTCTCCTGCGGGGACCTTGACCTTGCGCCAATTCGCATCGCCTTTGAAAACATCGGCGTAGCGCGTCTTGAAGACCTTCTTCGTCACGAATTTCTTGATGCAGGCCGAAATCTCCGCCTCATCCGGCCAGATGTCCTTGAGGAAAACGGGCTCGCCTTTCTTGTCATGGCCAAGCGGCTCGGATGTGAGGTCTTTTGCAACCGTGCCTGCCAGCGCATGGGCGACGACGAGGGGCGGCGAGGCCAGATAATTTGCCTGAACATCGGGGCTGACGCGGCCCTCGAAGTTGCGGTTGCCGGAGAGCACTGCCGCGGCAACAACCCCGTTCTCGTTGATGGCTTTGGAGATTTCCGGAGCCAGCGGGCCGGAGTTGCCAATGCAGGTCGTGCAGCCGAAGCCGACAAGATTGAATCCGAGCTTGTCGAGCGGTTTCTGCAGGCCCGATTGCGCGAGATACTCGGCAACCACCTGGCTTCCTGGCGCAAGCGATGTCTTGACCCAAGGCTTCACGCTGAGGCCCCTCTCCACGGCGTTGCGGGCGAGCAAGCCCGCCGCCATGAGAACCGAGGGATTGGACGTGTTGGTGCAAGAGGTGATCGCAGCAATCACCACATCCCCATGGCCGAGATCGAAATTTTTGCCCTCAACCGGAAAGCGCTTCTCCGTTTCTCCGGCCTTCCGGTATTCGCTTTCGAGCGCGGCCTTGAAGCCAGCCCCGGCAGCGCTCAGCGCCACACGCCCCTCGGGCCGCTTCGGGCCCGCCATCGACGGCACGACCGCGCCGAGATCAAGCTCGACCGTGTCCGTGAAAACAGGTTCGGGCGTCGCCCTGGTCCGGAACATTCCCTGCGCCTTGGCATAGGCCTCGGCCAGAGCAACCCGCGACGGCGAGCGCGCTGAGGCCGCAAGATAGCTGACCGTTTCCGCATCGATTGGGAAGAACCCGCAGGTCGCGCCATATTCGGGCGCCATATTCGCGATTGTCGCGCGGTCGGCGAGCGAGAGATGGTTGAGGCCCGGCCCATAGAATTCAACAAATTTCCCGACCACGCCCTTCTGGCGCAGCATCTGGGTCACGGTCAGCACCAGGTCGGTTGCCGTAACCCCTGGCGCAAGCTCCCCGCTGAGTTTGAACCCTACCACTTCCGGCAGGAGCATCGAAAGCGGCTGGCCAAGCATGCAGGCTTCCGCCTCAATGCCGCCGACGCCCCAGCCAAGCACGGCAAGGCCGTTCACCATAGTCGTGTGCGAATCGGTGCCGACAAGCGTATCGGGATAGGCAATCTCAACGGTTGCGGGCTTCCCGCGCGCGGGCGCATATCTTTCCTTCGCTGTCCAGACCGTCTGGGCGAGATATTCGAGATTGACCTGGTGGCAAATGCCCGTTCCAGGCGGCACAACCCGGAAATTGTCGAAGGCCCCTTGCCCCCATTTCAAGAATCTGTAGCGCTCGCCGTTGCGGCTGTATTCGAGCTCGACATTCGTCTTGAAGGCCTTGCTTGTGCCATAGGCATCGACGATCACCGAATGATCGATGACGAGATCGACGGGGACAAGCGGATTGATCTTCTGCGGATCGCCGCCAAGGCTCTTCATGGCGTCGCGCATCGCGGCAAGATCGACGACCGCGGGCACGCCGGTGAAATCCTGCATGAGCACCCGCGCTGGGCGGAACGCAATCTCACGCTCTTCCCTGCCCTTGTTCGCGAGCCAGGCGGCCACGCCCTCGATATCCTCCTTGGTGACCGTTCGCCCGTCCTCGTAACGCAGCAGATTCTCGAGCAGAATCTTCATCGAGAAAGGCAATTCCGAGATGCCTGCAAGCCCGTTTTTCTCTGCCGCCTTGAGCGAGTAGTAATGGTAGGTCTTGGCGCCCACATTGAGTTTTTTGCGGCAATTGAAACTGTCGAGCGAAGCCATGGAATTGTCCTGGGAAGACGGTCTGGGATGTGCGTGATTTGCCGCTTATAAATAATTTTTCCGCGGGGAGCCATACGGATGATAGAGGAAACGCGCGGCAATGCCTGCCCTGGCTTTCCCTTCATGCAGCTTTCTGTCTCCGGTCTCAGCGTTCAGCGCAGCGGGCGCGCTGTGATATCGGGCTTGTCTTTCGCCCTTAGCGCGGGAGAGAGTCTCACGGTCGCAGGCCCCAACGGCGCAGGCAAATCCACGCTGCTTCGCGCGCTTGCCGGGCTTTTGCCTCCCGCCGGAGGAGAGATCCGGATCACGCCAGAGGCGGAGTACACGCTTGGGGAGCTTTCCCACTATATCGGCCATGCCGACGGGCTTAAAACGCATTTGACGGTGATCGAGAATTTGACTTTTCTTGCCGCCATCCTCGATGCCGGGCATGGCGGCATTTCCGCCGGAGCCGCGCTGGCCCGGGTAGGGCTTTCGCATGCCGCCCGCCTTCCCGTCTCCTACCTTTCGGCCGGGCAGAAGCGCCGCGCCGCACTGGCGAGGCTCCTCATCGCAAAGCGCCCTGTCTGGCTTCTCGACGAGCCTTCCACGGCGCTTGATTCGGCCTCAAAGGCAATGCTCGGGCGCATCATGGCGGCACATTTAGCGGAGGGCGGCATCATCATTGCGGCAACCCATGCCGAGCTCGATCTTGCCGGCCAGACGCTGCGGCTCGGGGAAGCTGCATGAAGTCTCATGCCGGTCAGGCGCCAAGGCGCTCGCCGCTCGTGGCGCTCTTTCTCCGCGATATGAGCATCGCCCGCCGGATCGGCGGGGGAACGAGCCTTGGCATTGTATTTTTTTTGATCCTCGTCACGCTGAGCGCTTTTGCGATCGGGCCTGATCTTTTGCTCCTCGGCAAGATCGCCCCGGCGATTCTTTGGATTTCGAGCCTGCTTGCGGCTTTGCTCGGGCTCGACCGTCTCTTCCAGGCCGACCATGAGGATGGCTCGCTCGACATCCTCCTGACAAGCCGCACGCCTCTCGAGCTGATCGTTCTCGTGAAATGCCTCGCGCATTGGCTGATGACGGGGCTGCCGCTCGCCGCGGCTGCGCCTTTCTTCGGCGTTATGCTCAATTTGCCCGCGGGCCAGATCCGCAACCTCGTCCTCTCCCTGCTTGCGGGCTCGCCCGCGCTGACCCTGATCGGCGCCATTGGCGCGGCATTGACGGTGACCCTGCGGCGCGGCGGGCTCCTGCTCGCGGTTCTGATCCTGCCTCTGTGCGTGCCTGCCTTGATCTTCGGCGTCGCTGCGGCAGAGGCCGGGGAATCCTCTCCGGTTCCCTTTGCGACGCCCTTCACGATCCTTTGCGCGCTGACCCTGATGGCCGCGGCAGGCGCGCCCTTTGCCGCCGCCGCGGCGCTCCGGCAGACATCGAGCTGAGACGCCCTTGGGCGCGGGCGCCAAAGCGTTATTCCGTCTCTCCCGCGGCCATGCTAAGGGAAGCTCCCCAAACCGTCTCAAACTCACCAACGGGCTTTTGGAAACGTCCATGAAAACCGTGCTGCTGACCGCCTTTGCCAGCGTGTTCTTGATTGCGAGCGCTGCTCCGTCAGGGGCGAATGATCGTCTTCGCGCCTTTCAATCCGCCGCAAGCGATGCCTGCGTGGCGGATTGCCATGAGAATGCCAATGCCTGCCGGCAGCAATGTTACAACCCCGAGGAGGAGGAGCAGTGCATCGTCGCCTGCAAGTCCGAATGCAACGCGAGCTGCGACAAATTCGAGGAGGCGTGCAAGAAGCGCTGCGAAAGCACGAAGGGCTGATGAAGCTTCTTAAAGCCGCGCGGCCGGCGCCGGCGGCAAAGCCGCAGGCAGCCCCATGAGGCTGCCGCGCTGGGCGCTGAACGCTGCGCCGCCCGCGCTCATCTTTGGGGGGGTGCTTTTGGCCTGGGAGGCTTATGTCTGGCTCGCCGCCGTTCCGCCCTATGTCCTGCCTTCGCCAAGCCTCATAGCCGCGACGCTTGTTTCAGACCGGGCGATTTTATTCCCGGCGCTTCTCGTGACCCTCAAGACAACCTTCGGCGCGCTGGCTGCGGCCACCGCCGGAGGCGCTGGCCTTGCGGTCCTCTTCACCCAATGGGCATGGGCCGGGCGCTCCTTTCTGCCTTTCGCGATCGTGCTTCAGGTGACGCCCATCATCGCCATTGCGCCGCTTCTCTTGATCTATCTTGATGCGCCCGCGGCGGTGCTTGTCTGCGCTTTTCTCGTCGCCTTCTTTCCCATCCTGTCGAACACGGCGCTCGGCCTCTCATCCGCGAGCCGCAATCTCGCCGATCTTTTCAAACTCTACGGCGCCTCGCGCTGGCAAACGCTGGTTTTTCTGCGGCTGCCCGCCGCGCTGCCTTACTTTCTGGGCGGGCTTCGCATCGGCGGGGGCCTTGCGCTTATCGGCGCGATTGCCGCCGAGCTTGCAGCGGGGAGCGCGGGCAAGGGCGCGGGCCTTGCCTTCCGGATCGCGGAGGCAGGCTACCGGCTGAACATCCCGCGCATGTTCGCGGCGCTCACCTTGATCTCTCTGACGGGAATCGCGATCTACGCCGCCTTCGCCGCGCTTTCCTCTTATCTCTTGGGGCGCTGGCATGAGAGCGCGGGGGCGGGGGAGAGGTGAGGATTTTGGTAGCGGGTTAGATTTGAATTTCGCCTTTTGACGGAATCCGGCGCGCCGTTGGTGACGCAAGGCTGCTCCCGAGAGAAAGAGCCAGCACCTAAGGGGTCACGGAGCCCCGTCTCCCAGCGGTGATGATTTCGTCAACGGCCTCTATTCTCCAGACAATCCCAAGCTGCGCTTGGAGTTCGTCTTCCGCGCCAATGCGCCCCGAGTACACACCGATGAGTCTTGTCACTGGACCTGGAGCAATCATCAGCCCGCCATCATCAATCTGAGACCCGCCCCAGGAGCGCAATATTACCGGTGAGCCAGACATCCCGGGCCGCGATGCCGTGTCAACATAAAAGCACGGCTTCCCATCTACCGCGACGCCTGGCTCGCTCGCAATACTCGCCCGTTTCCAAATCGGTAGAGTTGAGACTTTGATATTAAATGGATATCCAAGAATAAACGCATCGACACCTACGGACACCAGCATTGGGAACTCCAGCATTGGGGACTTCTGCATTTCGTTAATCGGATACAGCTCCGCGTCCCGATTCAGCGGCAGCGGCAAGGCTGCAACGTCCACATTGCGCGCCATTTCTGGATGCTCTAGCCAGAGAGGAACACCGTTCTCGTCATGTAGCGGAAATGAGAACAGACCGCGCGTCCCTAGGGGTGAACCGGCTAAATCAAACAGAACCAACACCCTATCCGGCTCACCGGCATATGGCGACGGATGCTCACCTGTTCTCGGATTGATGCCCGTGACATTGTGCCAGTTGGTGATAAGGAATACTTCCCCCTTCGCACGCCAAATAAACCCTGTCCCGGTTGAGAGCGGCGTCTCTCGGAAGTTCATCTGAAGCGGCTTTGCCGCTAGCGAATATGGGTCAATGATGACAGGCACAGGCAAAGCTTGAAATCCTCCTCTGACGGGCAATCATGACCGCCTAACCACCCATAATCTTAGTGAGACCGCCAGCGCCGGAGTCTTATCTTAATCCTGCCAGCGGGCTGGAGCATGCATCACCTGCGCGGTCCCGAAAGTCCATCGCTCAGAGTTTTAAAAAATTAATCCCCCCTCTGTTGAGATTCTTACTGACTTTCCCTCGGGCTTTTCATTCCCAAACCGTGCCCCCCGCTTGCTCCTCTCCTCCGCCCGTCCTATAGTGACCGTTCGCCATGGGGTGCTGCCGGAAGGCGGCTGAGATCAAACCCATAGAACCTGAATCTGGGTAATGCCAGCGCAGGGACCGGCACAGCAAGGGCAGGCCGCGCCTGCCCAGCCCCCGCTTCCCGCGCCGCTCAAATCCCGGACGCGGAGAAGCGCATGAACATCCAGGAAAAGCCGCAAAGCCTCATCCCGCAAAGCGTGACCACAGGGCCGCTGCCGGGCGCGCGGAAGATCTATCATAACCCGCAAGGCCGGCGCGACATTGCCGTGCCCTTCCGGGAGATTGCGCTCGATCCTTCCTCCGGCGAGCCGCCGCTCAGGATCTATGACTCCTCGGGGCCTTACACGGAGGAAAGCTTCGTCCCTGATCTCGCCAAAGGGCTTCCCCTCATCCGCGAGCCTTGGCTTGCCGCAAGGCAGAGCCTCGAAACATATCCGGGAAGGCCCCTCCGGCCGGAGGATAACGGCAATCCGGCGCCAGGCCGCCTCGTGCCGCCCCACCCCGCAGCGCGGCTGCCGCGCCGGGGCCGGAAAGGGGCGCTTGTCACGCAACATGAATTTGCCCGGGCGGGGATCATCACCGAGGAAATGATCTTCGCCGCCGCGCGGGAGAACCTCGGGCGCGAGGAGGCCCTTGCGGAAGCGCAGGCCCGCCTCAAGGACGGCGAGAGCTTCGGCGCCTCCATTCCCGCCTTTGTGACCCCCGAATTCGTGCGCAGCGAGATCGCGCGGGGCCGCGCCATCATCCCGGCCAATGTCAACCATCCCGAACTCGAGCCGATGGTCATCGGCCGCAATTTCCTCGTCAAGGTCAACGCCAATATTGGCAACTCCGCGGTGACCTCGTCCGCCGCCGAGGAAGTGGAAAAAATGGTCTGGGCGATCCGCTGGGGCGCGGACACCGTCATGGATCTCTCCACGGGGCGCAACATCCATAACATCCGCGACTGGATCATCCGTAACGCGCCCGTGCCGATCGGCACTGTGCCAATCTATCAGGCGCTCGAAAAAGCTGACGGCGACCCGGTTAAGCTCACCTGGGAAATTTTCCGCGACACATTGATCGAGCAGGCAGAGCAGGGTGTCGATTATTTCACGATCCATGCGGGCGTGCGCCTTGCCTATGTGCCGCTGACCGCCAGGCGCACAACCGGAATCGTCTCGCGCGGCGGCTCGATCATGGCGCGCTGGTGCCTCGCGCATCACAAGGAAAGCTTCCTCTACGAGCGCTTCGAGGAAATCTGCGACATCATGCGCGCTTATGATGTGTCCTTCTCGCTCGGCGATGGCTTGCGGCCGGGCTCGATTGCCGATGCCAATGACCGCGCCCAGTTCGCCGAGCTTGAGACGCTTGGCGAATTGACCAAGATCGCCTGGGACAAGGGCTGCCAGGTGATGATCGAGGGCCCAGGCCATGTGCCCATGCACAAGATCAAGATCAATATGGAGAAGCAGCTCGAAGAGTGCGGCGAGGCGCCCTTCTACACGCTCGGGCCGCTCACGACCGACATCGCGCCGGGCTATGATCACATCACCTCCGGCATCGGGGCGGCGATGATCGGCTGGTATGGCTGCGCCATGCTCTGCTATGTGACGCCAAAGGAGCATTTGGGCCTGCCGGACCGCGACGACGTCAAGACAGGCGTGATCACCTACCGCATCGCGGCCCATGCCGCCGACCTTGCCAAGGGGCATCCGGCGGCGCAAGCCCGCGACGACGCGGTCTCCCGCGCGCGCTTCGATTTCCGCTGGCAAGACCAGTTCAACCTCGGGCTCGACCCCGAGACGGCGCGGAATTTCCACGACGAGACGCTGCCCAAGGAGGCGCATAAGAGCGCGCATTTCTGCTCGATGTGCGGGCCGCAATTCTGCTCGATGAAGATAACGCAAGATCTGCGCGGGGAGGCCGCAGCCATCGAAGCGCGGGAGAAAGGCATGGCCGGAAAGAGCGCGGAGTTTCGGGAGAAGGGCGGGAAACTTTATGTGTGAGGCAAGATACAGAAGCAACGCTTGCGGCTTATCTTACCAAAATGCTTCACGTGAAACATTTTTGTCCGGTTGCCGCCCCAAATCTTACAAGGCGGAAGACGCCCGCTCCCCGCGCTGAGGCAAGATTGAGACTTCCGGCGCAACTCACTTCTGCTCTTGGCTGGCAAGGAGGCGGTTCTTGACCGGCCAGGCCGCCCGCGGTTCAAACGCCGGTCATGCCCCCTGCTCCAGAAGCGAAAGATGGCAAGGTTAGCGGACGCTCCGCCCCCCAACAGGCGCCCCCTCCCCCGTCGAGCCAGCAGTATGCTGGCGCCGCCGTCCGCCCGGCGCTGGCCAGCCGCCAGGATGTGTAATACAGGGGGGCACGGCAAAAAGGCACCCTTGCCATCATTTCATGACCTGAGCCCCCCATGAGCAAACAGGAAAAATCCCTCATCATGACTTTTCTCATGACTCCAGACATGGCCAATTTCTCGGGCCATGTGCATGGGGGCATCGTTTTGAAGCTCCTCGATCAGGTCGCCTATGCCTGTGCCGCGCGCTATTGCAAACGCTATGTCGTCACCGCCTCGCTCGACCAGGTGATCTTCAAGGCGCCCATCAAAGTCGGGCAGCTCGTGACCTTCAAGGCCAATGTGAATTACGTGGGCCGGACTTCGATGGAGATCGGCATCAAGGTGATCGCCGAGAGCCTGACGGCCGAGGAGGCCCACCACACCAATTCCTGCTACTTCACCATGGTGGCCCTGGGTGAGGATGGCCGCCCCTGCCCCGTCCCGCCGCTTGAGATCGAGACGGAAATCGAACGGCGCCTTTTTGAAGCAGGCAAGATGCGCAAAGAGATGCGCCAGGAGATCATGGAAAGGAACCGGAAGCTGCATGTGATGGATTAGCGGCGGCGCTTCCAAGGAATCATCGCCCCATTGACAAGCCTCAGCATTGCTCAAGACAATGCGCTTCCAGCGGCGGCGCGGACTTGGAGTCCGCTGGCCTGAGGGAGGAGAGGGGATGGAACAAGAAGCCATCGACAATCTGATCGTCCTTGGCTTTGCCATGGCCGGAACCGCTGCCGTTCCTGCGCTGCTGCCTTGGCTCATTCTTCCTGGCGCGGTGCTGGAGATTGTGCTCGGCGCCGTGATCGGGCCGCAGATTCTGGGCCTTGCGCGGCCCGATGCCATTCTCGGCTTCCTTTCAGACTTCGGCCTTGGCGTGCTTTTTCTGATCGCGGGCTTCGAGATCGAGCCTGGCACCTTGCGCGGACGGCCTATCCGGAATGCGGCGGCAGGCTGGGGTCTCTCGTTGGCGATTGCGCTTTATGCTGGATTTGTTTTAACCGCGACCGGGCGCGCGCAGTCAGCCTTGCTGACCGCGCTTGCGCTCTCGACATCGGCTGTCGGCCTCTTGATCCCCATGCTTCGCGACTCCAAGCAAATCGATACCCCCTATGGGGCGATGGTGCTTGCCGCGGGCGCTGTCGGGGAGGGAACGCCGCTATTTATCCTTCCGGTCATCTCAGCGCATCAGGGCGGGGCGGAGCTTCAAGCCATCATCATGGCGGCTTTCGCGGCTAGCGGCGCGCTGGCCATCATGCTTGCCTCTCATGCGAGCCATGGCGCATTCGCCTCGGTCATGGACCGGACGATGAAAACGTCGGGACAGCTGCCTATGCGGCTCGCGCTCTGTCTCCTGATTTTTCTTATTGTGGTCGCAGAGCGCTTTGAGATCGACTTTGTTCTTGGCGCCTTCGTTGCGGGCGCCGTCGTCCGGGCCGCGCTGCCAGCCCGCGAGATCAAAGCGATGGCCGCGCGGCTCGACGGGATCGGCTCGGCCTTTTTCGTCCCTGTGTTCTTTTTGACTTCCGGCATGAGGCTTGATGTCGGAATGCTGACGAGCAGCCCGGGCGCCTTGGCGATGGCGGGGGTCTATGCGCTATTGATGCTAACCGTGCGCGGCGTCCCAGCGCTCGCTCTCTACAGCCGCGATCTCAGCATGAGGCATTGCATGGCGCTGGCGCTGCATTCGAGCACCCAGCTGGCCCTCGTCATCGCCATCGCCGCCATTGCCATGCGACGCGGCCAAATGGCAAGCGACCAAGCGGCGGCACTTGTGTCGGGTGCTGTTCTTACGGTGCTGCTCTTTCCCGCGCTAGCCGCGCGTGTCCTCCCCCGCCCCTCGCCCTGGCCGTTTTAGCGCCGCTTATCCTTAAACCTCGATCTGCTCCCCGAGTTTTGACCATTCCAGAAAGCCGCCGGGATAATGCGCGCGCACGTCGGTCCGCCCGGCCTTTTGCGCAAGCTCCAGAGCGGTGAGCGAGCGCCTGCCTGAGCGGCAGGACAGCACGACACGCTTGCCCGGCACGCAGGGCAGCGCCGCGGGATCGAATTTCTGGAGCGGATTGAGCATGGCGCCAGGGATACGGCCCGCGGCATATTCATTGGGCTCGCGGACATCAACAAGCAGGATCGAGCCGTCGGCCAAACCCTTCTTCAGCTCATCTGCATCTACATTTTCCACAATAGCCTGCGGTGCGGTCATCGCGCGTCCCACGCTCCTTCTTTGCCTAGGCCCTTCCCAGGGGTGCAACCGGCTATCCTATAAATAATGCGGGGCCGCGCAACCGGCTTTTCATGCGGGCAAGGATAGCTTCCGCCTGGGCGAGATCGCCAGGCTCATTGACATTGAAAAAAGGATCGTAGGGCGTGGCGGGCCAATCGGCGATTGCCCGGCCGTGGCGCTCAGAGAAAGCATCGACCTTCCTTATATCCTGTGCCACAAGGGCATGGCGCAGATCCTCGCGGATCGCGACAGGCCAGAGAGCAACCGCCGGATGGGCTCTGCCGCCAGAGCTTGCGCAGGCGACCGGGGCGCCGATTGCGCGCCTTGCCGCTTCGAGCCGGGCCGCGAGATCAGCGGGCAAAAAGGGGGTGTCGGCCGGGGCGCTCAATGCCAATGGGATATCCGGGCGGTTCGCCGCGATCCAGTCGAGGCCGGCAAGAATACCGGCGAGAGGCCCCTTAAAACCCGGCACGCTATCGGAAACATGGGGCAAGCCAAATGCGGCAAAGCGGCCAAGATCGCCATTAGCGCTGATAATAAGCCCGGCGCATTGCGGCCGCAGCGCCGCAATCGCCCAGGCGAGAAGCGGGGCGCCGCCAAGCTCTTCAAGCGCCTTGTCGCGGCCGCCCATGCGCCGCGCGCGGCCGCCTGCAAGGAGAATGCCGATACAATCACCCGGCTGCATCGCGTCTGCGCGCCTGCCCGCTCATTTTCGCTTCAAAGCTTCGCGCCTTCTTGCCGCGAAAGCATACGCACCTCAATCGCCGCATCTAAAATCTATACCAGATCGCCCCAAGAAGGCCGAGCTCGCGCCCAGCGTTGATCCCCGCCGCCGTGACGAAGCCGCCAAGCTGCAAGGACCACCGCGGCCCGAGGTCGTAAACCACGCTAGGCTGCAGCTTGGTCCAGGAGACATGGCCAAAATCCCCCATGCCATAGGTGATGGAGGTGAAGCTCTGAAGCATGACCAAAAGCCAGGGATAGGGCCGCACGCCCGCCGTGAGATCGATGCGCCACTCCCCCGGCTGATTGGCGGCGTAAAAGCGGTAGGCCCCCTGAACCTCGGCAAAGCCCTCCATATTCAGGATAAGGCAGCTTCGCCCGGCCATCCCGCGCAGATCGA
>DASRYK010000153.1:0-64753 GCA_035687205.1 Methylocella sp.
CCCCGCCACGAGCGCAACCTTGTTCGAAACCCGCTTCAGCCGCTTCACCTGATCGAGCACGCCTTGCGAATGGCCATGCGCAGTATCGATCACGATGCAATCCGCGCCCGCATCCATCAGCATAAGCGCACGCTCATAGCCCTTGTCGCCGGTTGTGGATGCGGCTGCAACCCGCAGCCTGCCCTCCGCATCCTTGCAGGCTGAGGGATGCTGCGTCGCCTTTTCCATGTCCTTGACCGTGATGAGCCCGACGCAGCGGAACTCGTCATCAACGACGAGGAGCTTCTCGAGGCGGTGCTGATGCAGGAGGCGGCGCGCCTCATCCTGGCTCACGCCTTCGCGGACGGTGATGAGGTTTTTCGTCATGAGCTCGCTCACCGGCTGCAAAGGATTGTCGGCGAAGCGGACGTCCCGGTTGGTCAATATGCCGCAAAGCCGGGCGGGCTTTCCGCCCGGCCCCCTCTCCACCACGGGAATCCCGGAAATCCCGTGCCGGCGCATGAGCGCAAGCGCCTCGGCGAGCGTTTCGTCCGGAAAGATCGTGATCGGATTGACGACCATCCCGCTTTCGTAGCGCTTGACCTTGCGGACCTCCTCGGCCTGCTCGGCAGGCTCGAGATTGCGGTGGATGACCCCAATTCCGCCCGCTTGGGAAAGCGCGATGGCAAGTTTTGCTTCGGTCACCGTGTCCATGGCGGCCGAGAGGATGGGAATATTGAGAGTGATGCTTGCGGTGAGCCGCGTCTTCAGATCCGCTGAGCCGGGCAAGGTTTGCGAATGACCCGGCAACAGCAGCACATCGTCGAAGGTGAGCGCTTCGTTGAGCGGGGAGCGCGTGAGAGGAGTCAAAGGTATCTCCGTGAGTTGCCTGCAGCGCTGCCTTATGGGGCAGCCTCTCCGCCGCGGCCCGCGGCGATACGCGCCTCGCCATGCGCCGGACTGTGGCGTCAGGGTCCATATCATGCCGCGCGCGGAGCGCAAAGGCAGATGGCTGGCCGGGAGGCGCGTTGTCCGCGTGCCTGAAACGGCGCTGGCTCCGCCATTGAGGCCGCAGTGGCATTTTCCTTTATTTGCCGCATATCATCGAGGGCATCCCATATGCCAGCGAAGGAGGCGCCTGTGCCAGAGCAGGCCAAGGCCCATGACAAGCCGGAAATCCGCGGCATTCTCATCGATATCGATGGCGTTGTGACGGTGGGCGGCGCGGCTCTGCCTGGGTCCCTCGAAGCCATCGCGCTTCTCCGGGAGCGCGGAATCGCGCATAAGTTCATCACCAACACGACAAGGCGCCCGAGAAGCCGGATCGCGGGGAGCCTTGCCCGGCTTGGCCTTCGCATCGAAGAGAAGGATGTCTTCACGCCCGCAATCCTGGCGCATGACTATTTGGCGCGTCATAACCTCAAGCCTTTCCTTGTGGTGCATCCTGATCTTCGCGAAGATTTCGCTGGCTTGGATGCCGGAAAGGAAGCGGTCGTCATCGGCGACGCAGGCGAGTTCCTGACCTATGATTTGCTGAACCGGGCTTTCCGCAAGCTCATCCACGGCGCGCCATTTCTTGCGCTTGCGAAAAACCGCAATTTCCTCGACCGCGACGGCGAGCTGAGCCTCGATGCGGGCCCTTTTGTCGCGGGCCTCGAATATGCATCGAACAGAAATGCAACGGTCCTTGGCAAGCCGTCGCGAGCGTTTTTTGCGCTCGCCGTCGAGAGCCTTGGCTGCGAGGCTGCCGAAGCCGCGATGATCGGCGACGATGCCGAAGCTGATGTCGCCGGGGCGATGGCGTCGGGCCTACACGGGGTTCTCGTGCGGACCGGCAAATACCGTCCCGGCCAGGAAGCGGGCCTCGCTCAGCCGCCAAGCCTTATAGCGGATGATCTCAAGGCGGCAATTGAATATCTGACAGCTTGAATCGCCAATCAAGGGCCGCGTGGCGCCGCGCCTGGATTGGCATGGACCGGTGTTCATAGCAGAGATGCCGCGAAGATGGGCAGGGCTCTCCGCGTCTGCGGGATCGCGCATTGCCGCGCGTCCACAACATTATCGTCAAACAAGAGTTAATCGGGTGTCATGCAATGCCGGAAGAATAACGGCCAACGGCGCGCGCCGGGATTGGAGCTCATCTGAACCATTTTCGCAGGGCGCGTTCCGGTCTACCCCAGCAGAGGCCGTAATCTGATGAAGCCATTCGACCAAACTCGCCGCCAGTTCTTGCGCCAATCGAGCGTCACTCTCAGTCTTGGAGCGCTCGGCGCTGGCGCACCCTCCATCGTCTCATCCGCTGTTAAGGCGGCACCCGCGATCATATCCTCAACACGCCCGGGGCTGCCGCTTGCAATGCAGCTCGGCGATCCTTCCTACGACAGCGTCTTGGTCTGGGGCCGGGCAGACCGCCCGGCCCGCATGATGGTCGAATATTCCCTCTATTCCGACTTCCGTCAGGTGTTTCGCCGCCCGGGACCGCTCGCGAGCGAAGCGACCGACATGACCGCCCGCGTGCTTCTCGACAACCTCGTGCCGGGGCTTCCCTATTACGTCCGCGTCGCCTTCGAGGATGTTCAGTCTGGCGGGGGGCTTGGCCCCTATCTGCCGGGCCGGTTCCGCCTCCCCCACACGGCTGACCGCCGCCCCATCCGTTTTCTGTGGTCAGGCGACATGTGCGGGCAGGGCTGGGGAATCAATCCAGACTTCGGCGGCGCCCGTATCTACGAGGCGATGCGCCGGCGCTCCCCCGACTTCTTCATTCACAGCGGCGACAGCATCTATGCTGACGGGCCTATATCCGCCGAAGTGACGGCCGAGGGCGGGCGGATCTGGAAGAACATCGTCACCGAGGAAGTCAGCAAAGTGGCGGAAACACTGAAGGAGTTCCGCGGCCGCTACCGCTACAACATGCTTGATAAGAACGTGCTCCGCTTCTCCCGGGAAGTGCCGCAAATCTGGCAATGGGACGACCATGAAGTCGTGAACAACTGGTCGCCATCCAAGGATTTATCCGGCGATTCGCGCTATACTGAAAAGGATGTTCGCGTGCTGGTCTCGCGCGCCCGGCAAGCCTTCCTCGAAAATGCGCCGATCCGCTGGGACGCTCAAGTTCTGAGCGCCGCTTCCTCGCTCGGCGCCCCCGCGGGCAGCCGGCCCAATCGCGTCTATCGCCATATACCTTATGGTTCATTGCTCGATGTCTTCGTGCTTGACATGCGCAGCTACCGGGGGCCCAACACCCCCAATCTGCAAGCCGCCGAAAGCCGCCAGACAGCTTTCCTCGGCAACGAGCAAATCGACTGGCTGGTCAGCAACCTCACAAGGTCCCGGGCCGTCTGGAAAGTGATTGCGGCCGACATGCCGCTCGGGCTTCAGGTGGGAGACGGCACCGATGCCCAGGGGCGCAAGCGCTGGGAAGCGGTCTCGAATGGCAAGGATGGGCCGCCCCTCGGCCGCGAACTCGAAATCGCGCGGCTTCTCAGCCGTATCAAGCAGGGGAATGTGCAGAACGTCGTCTGGATCACCGCCGATGTCCACTATTGCGCCGCGCATTACTACGCGCCGGATAAGGCCGCCTATCAGGACTTCATTCCCTTCTGGGAATTCGTCGCAGGCCCGCTCAATGCCGGAAGCTTCGGCCCCAATGAGATCGACAAAACCTTCGGGCCGCAGGTGGTGTTCCAGAAAGCGCCGCCCGCGCCCAACACCTCGCCCTACGCAGGGTTCCAATTCTTCGGTGAGGTCAACATCGATCCTTACACCCGTGAAATGACCGTGGACTTAAGGGACATCAATGGGGCATCGGTTTTCAGCCGCACGCTGAAAGCCAAACGGATCTGAAAGAGCAGACCGCGAAGGCCGGCCTGCTGGCGGCGCAGGCGCAATGATCCCTGCGCCGCCTTTCTTCTAGGCTCTGGCGGCCGGGCAGCCAATGGCTCAGAGGGGGGCTCCCGCCGCGGCCGGAGCCTTCATTCGCGGCAGAGATGCTGCTCATTCGAGCGGCTTCCAGTTTACGGCAATAAAGCCTCGCGGATCGGTATCCGCGATCTGCTGCGCAACCCGGGCCTTCTTTCCCGAGCATGACCATTGATAGATAGTGTCATGGCCCGTGGCGGCCATGGGCACCACGCTGGCGCCGGGGTTCTCCTTGCAGAAGCTTGCAGCGCCGGGAGATTTGCGGCTGGTATTTGCTTTCCCGCACGTGAGGTTCGCGCCGGAATTGCAAAGCCAGGCCTTGCCATTCATGCAGCGGTAGACCGTGCTTTTTTGCACCAAGGCGGCGGGCATCTCCGGCGAGAGCCCAAAAAGTGCGCGCGCTTGCGGAACAAGCGGCGCGGGCAAAGGCTGCAGAGTGTCGTCATCGGCCTTTGCCGCGCAAAGCGGTTGCGCGGGCTGTGCCCCGGCCGGGGCCATCTGCAGCACCAGAAAGGCCCCCGCCGCAACGGGCATGAGAAAGCCACCGTGAAAAATGCGCATGGGTTTTCCCTTCCGTAATTAAAATTCCGTTCGCGCAGTTTCATGCCTTGCCGGCAGAGCGAACGGCTTTCGCTGCCGGGGAGGCCCTAGGTTTGCCATTCCCGGGATTTCAGGGCATGACTGCGTCAGATTGCATGCGAAAAGGATACTGAAATTGCCTCAACGAAAATTGATATTGAACGAATTGGCCAGCGCCTGCCCGTCAGCGGATAAACGCCGCGCGGGCCCGCGGCTCGCCCGGCTCGCCATATGGGCAGGAATTACGGCAATCGTGACCCTGTCCCTTGTTCCAGGCTATCTGCGGCCTCATACCGGCTTTCCCGGCAAGGCTGAGCATTTTGCAGCCTATGCCTGCACGGGCTTTGCCTTGAGCTTTGCTTACATAAAATTCCGTGAGCGGGTTGCGGCATGGGCCGCGCTTGGCGCGGCAAGCCTCATCCTTGAGCTGCTCCAGAGATGGATACCGGGCCGCTCCCCGGATATGCGCGATGCTCTCGCCAGCACATCGGGATTAACCGGCGGCCTAGTGCTAGGAGCTCTGCTTGCCGCGCTGGCCTGGAGCGCTGGCCGCAGCCGCGCTTCCTGCAACGGCGGAAGGCCCATGAAAAATTGAAGCTACCAGCGCAAGAGCCAAAGCAGAACCGTCAGGATGACGCTGATCAGGAGCCCTGAGGCTAGTGGGATATAGAGGGTGAAGTTTTCCCTCTCGATGACGATGTCGCCTGGCAGGCGGCCAAGGCCGAGCGAGCCGATCCAGGGCCAAAGCAGCCCCGCCGCCACCAAAATCAACCCAATAAGGATCAGGGCCCGTGACATTTGCTGCTCCGTGATATTCTGCTGTCTCAGGCGTGGTTTTCCCGTGGGGGCGCGGATTGGTTAAGCGCAGCGCAGGCCTCCTTATGTACCGCCAGCGGGGCCAAGAGCCAGAGGTGCTGCTCGTTCACCCCGGCGGCCCGTTCTGGCGAAACAAGGACAGCCACTGCTGGTCCATTCCCAAGGGCGAGCCTGGCCCTGGCGAACCGGACGAAGCCGCAGCCGCCCGTGAGTTCGAAGAGGAAACCGGCTTTACCCCCTCTGGCGTTTTTCTGCCGCTCGGCGAGACGGTTCAAGCAAGCGGCAAGCATGTCGTGGCCTTTGCCGTTGAAGGCGAAATAGATCCGGACAGGATCGTGAGCGTGACCTGCGAGGTCGAATGGCCGCCAAAGAGCGGAAAGCGCATCACTGTTCCCGAGGTGGACCGCGCCGGATGGTTCACCCTCAGTGCGGCGCATGACAAGATCATCAAGGGCCAGGAAGTTTTTCTCGGCAGGCTTGCCAAAATCCTGAGCAGAGGCCCAGAAACGCCGGGCCGATCCTGAAAGTAATCGGCCAGCGTCAGCTTTCCGGCGAGGTGACGGAAAGCGCGGCATCAATGGCGTCGATCAAAGGGCCAAGTTTTGGCGGGACGGCTTCGATATCGACGCGCACGCCGCGCTTGCGCAGCGCAGCGCTGCAAACCGGCCCGACCGAAGCAACAAGCGTCTGGCACAGATTCCGCCTAAGCGAGTCCTCGCCCCCGCAATTTCGCGCCACTGCAAAGAGATTGGCGGCCTGCGCGGCGCTGGTGAAGGCGACAAGGTCGATTTCCGAACGTTCAAGCGCGCCAATGAGCTGCTGCAGAGGCGCCGTATCCCCGGGCAGCGCCCAGCGGTAGGTCACGATCTCGTCAACCTGAGCGCCCGCCGTTTCAAGCGCGGCCCGCAATTCGCGATTACTCTCCCCATAGCGCTGCACCGCCACGCGTTTGCCGCCGAGAGGAATATCCTGTAGCTCCGCAAGCACTTCCCGTGTGGTGTAAGGCTCGGCGGCCGCGCGGCCGATGCGGACGCCGCGCGCGCGCAAAATGGCGGCGGGCTTGGGGCCGCGCGCCACCACAAGAGCCGCAGCGGTCATCCGCAGGAGGTCTTCAGCGAGCCCGAGGCGGTCTGCCGCCTCTAAAAATGCGCGGGTTCCAACGCCTGTCTGAAAGATGAAAAGATCAGGCGGCGCAGAGCGCCAGCCATGGATCAGCTCTCTGATGTGCGCGGGATCGATGTCCGGAACCTCGGCGAGCGCGGGAGCGGAAAAGGGCCTGCCGCCGCGCTTGCGGATGAGCTCCGCCATTTGCTCCCTGGCGCGGCCTTCGAGGATGGCTATGGTCTTGTCCTTCATGGCGATGGGGCATCACTCTGCTGCGGCGCATCCCTCATGCGGGCAGCCCAAGTCCAAGTCAATTTCACGGGTCCAAGTCAATTTCAAACGTCTGCCGCCATGGTTGAGTGCCCTCCGCCGCGCTTGCCCGCCGCATCTTGTGGCCTCCAGCCGGTCTGGCATATGCGAGCCTTGCGCCCTAATTACCTACGCTTAGCCGCAGCAAAGGATACTCCATGTCGTGGTCATTCACGATCGGCCGGTTTGGTGAAACGGTCGTGCGCGTTCATATCACCTTTTTTCTTCTCCTGGCCTGGATTGGCCTCAGCGCCTGGCAGAAGGGAGGGGCCGGTGCTGTCCGTGATAGCCTGCTCTTCATCGTGCTCATCTTCGCTTGCGTCGTCCTTCACGAGTTCGGCCATATCCTCATGGCCCGCCGGTTCGGGATCAAGACGCCGGATGTGACGCTGTTGCCGATCGGCGGGGTCGCGCGCATGCAGCGCATGCCCGAAAAGCCCCTCCAGGAGCTCGCCGTGGCCGTGGCAGGGCCGCTCGTCAATGTCGCCATCGCGATCGTGCTAATCCTGATTCTTGGCTCGGTTCTGCCGGAAAATATGGAGCGGATCGACGATCCGCGCGTCTCCTTTGTCGCGAGGCTCGCTGGCGCCAATATTTTCCTGGTACTTTTCAACATGATCCCGGCCTTTCCCATGGATGGGGGGCGGGTGCTCCATGCGCTGCTGGCAATGAAGCTTGGCGCGGCTCGGGCCACGCAGCTTGCTGCCTCCCTCGGCCAGGCTTTGGCCTTCGTGCTCGGTTTTCTCGGCCTTTTCGGCAATCCGCTACTGATCTTTATCGCAATTTTCGTCTATATGGCCGCCGCCGGCGAGGCCCAGATGTCCGCCTTCAACGAAGCGGCGCGCGGCTTATCGGTCGCGGATGCGATGGAGACGCGCATCAACGCTCTCCCTGTCCAGGCGAATTTGGGCATGGCCATCGACCTGCTGCTTGAAACCGCTCAGCACGAGTTCCCTGTCGTTGACGCCTTTGGCAAGCCCGTAGGGCTTCTTATGCGTGACGATATGCTCGCGGCGCTCAAGAATTGGGACAGGGAGGCGCCTGTGACCGCCGTCATGCGCGCTCCTGTTGAGACCGTGAGGAGCCGGGCTGATCTCAGCGAAGCCGTCATAAAGCTACATGGATCGAATGGCGCCCCGCTCGCCGTGGTCGATGAAGAAGGGACGCTTGTCGGGCTTTTGACCCGGGAGACTCTTGGAGAGATGATGATGATCAAGCTCGCGCGCCCAGACTGGCGCTTCCGCCGGGGTGCGGCCCGCCTGCGTTAAGGCAAAAACCTGCGTTAAGGCAAAAAAAAGGGCGTCTTTGCAAGACGCCCTCCACTCACCTCCGGGCGTGGGAGGGGTGCCGCCCGGCTGGCGAAGTCACGCTGCCTTAGACGCCGCAACCTCTGGCTTGCCGCCATCCGTTGCGATCGGGATCTGGCGCGGTTTCTGCGCCTCAGGGAGTTCGCGCAGGAGATCGACGTGCAGGAGGCCATTTTCAAGATTTGCGCCAGTCACATGGACGTGATCTGCAAGCTGGAAGCGGCGCTCGAAGGAGCGGGCAGCAATTCCTTGATAGAGGATCTCCCGCTTTTGCTTATTGGCTTCGTCTTCCTTCTCCCGCGAGCCGCGGATCGTGAGCGTGTTCTCCTTCGTCTCGATCGAAAGGTCCTTGGCGGAGAAGCCGGCAACGGCAACCGAAATGCGGTAGGCATTTTCGCCGGTGCGTTCGATATTATATGGCGGGTAGCTTGGCGTCGTCTCGAAACCGGCAGCCTGATCGATCATGCTAAACAGGCGGTCAAACCCGATGGTCGAGCGGTAAAGGGGGGAAAGATCAAACTGACGCATCTCATTATCCTCCTCGAATGAGCGACAAGAGGTGTTGCACCGGCATTCGGGCCGGGCGGGGCAAGCCCGTGAGCCGCCCACGCGGGTTTCCCGCTGAGCCAAAGCTTGCTCCCTGCTGCGCGTCCTCATGAGGCCCGCGCGCTTTTGATGTGGTAAGCGGGCTTGGCTTTGCAAGAGGCTTAGGGGAGGGAAAAAGCTTCCTGTTATCCCTGCAGTCAGGCCAGAAGCTTGCGGCCAGGGCTATGGCGTTGAGCAAAGGGGCAGTGAAAGTCTCCAATGGAACTGATCTCGATTCCGGGGAATCCGGCGCCTTCTGGCGCAAATGTGTTTCCTGTTGCAGCGCGCGGGCGCGCTGTCTTCAGAGCGGCCTATTGGAAGGCTACGGGCGATGCTTGCGCTGGAACCGTCGCTATTCTCCCCGGGCGCGCGGAATTTATCGAAAAATACTTTGAGGTGATCGGCGAGCTTCTTGTCCGGAACTTCGATGTGGCCATCTTGGATTGGCGCGGCCAGGGCGGTTCACGGCGCCTCGTTAAGAATCCCCGCAAGGGGCATATCGGCAATTTCCGCTTCTATGAGCATGACCTCGAAGCCTTTGCGGAACATGTGCTTGCGCCTTACTGCCGGCGCCCGTGGTTCGCGCTTGCTCATTCGATGGGGGCGGCCATTGCCCTTGCCCAGGCGCGCGCGGGCCGCTCTCCCTTTGCGCGGCTCGTGCTCACCGCGCCAATGATTGACGTCTATGGTCTGCGCAAGCGGCGGGCCCCGCGGATGCTGGCGCGAGCGCTTGTCTGGCTCGGGGCAGGCCGGCTCTCTGTGTGGCGCACCAAGCCGGATCCTCATATTGCCACGCAATTCGAGGGCAATATCCTGACCTCCGACGAGAGGCGGCACGCCAGGATGATCTCCATCATCCAAGCGGCGCCAAGCCTTGCAATCGAAGAGCCGACCATCGGCTGGGCTAACGCAGCCTTCCGCCTCATGCGGCGCTTCGAGGAATATGATTATGCGAGCCAGATATTCACGCCGGCTCTGGTAGTGGCAGCCGGCAGGGACAGGCTGGTGGACACAGCCGCGGCAGAGGAATTTGCGCGAAGGCTGAAGACGGGAACATGCATCACGCTGGAGCAGGCCCGTCATGAGATTCTGATGGAGAGGGATGCGGTGCGCGCCCAGTTCTGGGCGGCCTTCGATGCTTTCATCCCGGGCGAAGGGGCGGCAAGCAGCGCCTCCGAAGCCAAAGGAGAGCAGGCCATGGCCCGCCTTTTGGAAGCAAGCGCGCTTGCCACTGCAGAGTCCGGGAAGCCCAGCTCTTAACCTTGGCCTGTTGTTTGGAGGCAAAGCCTAAAATTTGCTGTGCCACGTCCATTTAATTGGAAAATGCTCCCCGGGGCGGCGAAGAACGAAAAGATTATAAGACGCCATATCTTTCGTCCCGAAGACAAGACGGATTAAATCTAGAAATTGCGATATTATAAATAAAGGGACGAACCAGGTGAAATAACCGCTCGACATATAGGATGGCAAGTAATACTCGACAACAAAGCCCGCCTTCTCCGCAGCCTTCTTGAATTCGGAGTAACGGCATTTATCATAAGAGACTGCATAACCGATTTCAGCGGTTTTGCGGGGGTAGATCAGGTTCAGGATTTTCTGCTTCAAGATTTGCGGCAGAGCTTTGTTCAGGATCGCAAAAGGGGCAAGCCCGGATGGGAATTGGGCAATCAAAGCGCCGCCGGGCCTCAGCGCGGCAAAGGCGTTATTAAGAAATTTCTCCACGTCGTGGAAATGCTCGATGCCGGAATAACAGGTGACCAGGTCGTAGCTGCCCGATCCTATTTTTTGCCCGCCGCAGACATCGCCCGTATAGCGCCAGTCAAGCAGGCGGTTTGCCTCAATGCCTTCCGCATCGATGTCGATGCCGGACAATTCGAGCCCGTAAGCGCTCTTGTAGAAAGGAGGAAACTGCCAATTCGAGCCAGCCGCGACATCCATCACCCGCCTCACGTCCGGCGAGGAGAATAAAAGCGCTGCAAGCCGCAAATATTCGACATGGGTGCCATACTCAGCCATGTTGTCGAGATTGAAAAAGGAAGAGAGCTTGACGTTGATATCGACAAATTTTCTCCAAAGGCCCATTATTTTTTCCATGCATGAAATTGCCGGCAGGCTTTTCCGCTGTTGAAGCCTCCGCCACTACGGCAGAATGGCGTTGCCGCAAAATGACGGCGGCGGGCTCGCGGGGCAAATCCCAAATGGCTGCAAGCGGGAGAGTTTCCGCTTGAACTCCGGCTATCACAAGGCCGGAAACCGCGCCCGCAAGCCCTCAAGAGAGGCGTCGGCTTTGCATAAAGAACTCGATCAGCTCCCGGGAAACAACCGCGGGCTCCTCGTGCTGCAGCCAGTGCCCCGCTTCGGGCAGGAGCGTGAGCTGGCCGTCGCGGCATTGCTTAAGGCTTAATTCCGCGAGCTCCAGCGCAAGAAAGCGCTCCCGCGCGCCCCATAGGATCTTGACAGGAATATCAATCGCGGGCTTGCCCGGGCTCCAGCGCCAGCCTGCCCGCAAGGCGCGGTACCAGTTGATCATGGCCGAGGGGGCTCCAGGCTGACGCCACGCCTCTCGGCAGGCTTCGAAATTCTCCTCAGAAAAAGTGCCGGGGCGGCTCGTCCGGGCAAGGATTTCTGTCATCACGCGGAAATTTCCCGCCTTGAAAAGGGCTTCGGGGAGCCAGGGCAGTTGCATGAACAGCATGTACCAGCTGCGCAGCATCTGCCCGGGATGAGTGAGGATGTAGGACTTGAACACGGCTGGGTGCGGCGCGTTCAAGATCGCGAGGCGCTCGACGCGTGAGGGATCTGCCATCGCGCAGGACCAGGCGACGATCCCGCCCCAGTCATGTCCTGCGAGCAGAAACCGCTCGCGCCCGAGGCTCGTGGCGATGCCGAAGACGTCGCCAGTGAGATGCTTGAGCGCATAGGCCCGCCAGCCCTTAGGCTTGCTGCTGAGATTATAGCCGCGCTGATCTGGAGCGACGGTCCGGAAGCCCTTCTCCGCTAGCGGGCCGATCTGGCTGCGCCAGCCTTGCCAGAATTCCGGATAGCCATGGAGAAGAATCAAGAGGCGCCCTTCCGGCGGGCCTGCGGCGGCGGCGTGGATCGACACATCTTCCAGCGCAATCGTGAGATGTTCCAGGCTTGTGTCCAACGGGGTCTCCCTATGGCGCCTTTCCCTTTGGCGGGAGGGCTGCGCCCCGTTCTTCAACCCGGGCGCGGCCACGCCGCATATTGCCGGCGAGTAAATAATGTTAGCATGCTTTACCCGGTCTCCCTGTGCTGGCGAGGTGCTAGATGCGCAAAACAGCTATGCTTTTGCTTCTGGCGGCGATTTTCCTGTGGGGAGGCGGGCTCAAGGCGCGGGAAAGCTTCGTCACAGGTGATCTTGAAAACAGCGCCATCCGGCTCGAGCAAAGTATCGGAAGGGACTTAAGGGCCATCGCCGGCCGTCCCGCCGCCCAATTGCGCAGGGATGCGCAGCAGGCCTTGGCGCGCAATGATTTCGAATCCGCGCTAAAGTTTTTTGCCGCGCTTGCGGCAGCCAATCCGGGGGATGCCGGCGCCTGGCTTGGATATTCCCGCGCGGCGATGGCTTTGGCGGGAGATGATGAGGAGCAGCAGGAAAGCGCCGCCGCTGCCGCCTATCTTGCGTTTGCGCGCGCGGATACAAAGCCCGGGAAGGCGGCGGCGCTCGCCTGGCTCGGCGAAGTCTTTGCCAAACGCAGCATGTGGCGCCTCTCGCTCGATGCTTACCGCGCGAGCCTCGATCTTGCTGAAAACGCCAAGGTGCGCGGCATCTATGAGGATCTGCGCGAAAAGCACGGCTTCCGCATTCTCGATTACAAGGTTGACAACGAATCCGCATCGCCGCGCGTCTGTTTCCAGTTTTCCGAGCCGCTCGCTTTGGGCGCGGCGGATTACGCGAATTTTGTGACGGTCTCGGGCTTTGCCCGCGCCGCGGTCTCCGTTGAAGAGCAGCAGCTCTGCGCCGAGGGGCTGAAGCATGGGGAAAGCTACAAGATTGCGCTTCGTGAGGGACTTCCGTCAGCGGCAGCCGAGCCGCTGCGCCGGTCCTCCAATTACGAAATCTATGTCCGGGACCGCTCGCCCCTTGTCCATTTCACCGGCCGCAATTTCGTGCTCCCCCGCTCCGGGCAGGAAGGCATTCCTGTTGTTTCTGTCAACACGCGCAAGATTGCGATCGAGATTGCGCGGATTGGCGACCGCAACCTTCTTCCCACGCTGCGCTCGGAGGATTTCCTCTCCCAGCTCAGTTTCTACCGGATGAAGCAATATGTGGAGAGCAAAGGCCGGAAGGTCTGGTCTGGCACGCTTGATGTCACGCCTGAGCTCAATACCGAGGTGACGGCGGCGTTTCCGGTCATGGAAGCAGCCGGAAAGCTCGAGCCCGGCGTTTACGTCATGACGGCGAAGCCGGCTGAGGATCTTGCCGCCGGCGGGGACGAAGAGAGTTATGAGACCGCTGCCACGCAATGGTTCGTCGTCTCGGACCTCGGGCTCACGGCTTTCACCGGGAAAGATGGCATTCATCTTTTTGCGCGCTCGCTTGCAACCGCTGAGCCCCTCGCTGGGATCGAGGTGCGCCTGATTGCTCGGGACAACGAAGTTCTCGCTGCGAAGCGCACGGACGGCGCCGGGCATGTCCAGTTCGATCCGGGATTTTCGCGGGGGAGGGGCGGCGTTGCGCCGAGCCTTCTCGTCGCGGAGGACGGCAAGGGCGATTATGGCTTTCTGAGCCTGGAGGAGGCGCCGTTCGACCTTTCCGGCCGCGGCGTCAAGGGCCGCGCCGCGCCCGCCGCGCTCGATGCCATGGTCTATGCCGAGCGGGGTGTTTACCGGCCGGGCGAAACCGTCTTCATCGCCGCCCTGCTGCGTGACGCTGCGGGGACGGGCGTGGCCTCGGTCCCTTTGATCCTCTCCGTCAAGCGGCCGGATGGCGTCGAATATAAGCGGGTGCAGACGGCCGATGAGGGCGATGGCGGCCGCAGCTTCGCCTTGCCGCTTCTTCCCGGCAGCATGACCGGGACCTGGCGGATCGAGGCTTTCGCCGATCCGGAAGCGCCTGCGATTGGCCAGGCGAGCTTTTTGGTTGAGGACTATGTGCCCGAGCGGCTCGAATTCTCTCTGATGCCGGAGACGTCAGCTCTGCGAAGCGGGGGGGAAGCGGTCATTGCGGCCGCCGCGCGCTATCTTTACGGCGCGCCGGGGGCAAACCTCGAGATCACCGGCGAGATTCAAATTGAAGCCGCGAGCGAGGCGCCTTTGCCTGCCCTCAAAGGCTATGCCGCGGGGCTCGAGGACGAGCCTTTTGACAAGACCGTCACGGAGATCGAGGAGGCGGCCGCCACAGATTCGGAGGGGAAGGCGGAGGTCCGGGTGAAAGTTCCGGACGCCGTGGCGCCGCGCCCGCTTGAAGCCAAGATCATTTTGCGCGCGGGCGAGCCTGGCGGGCGCGCCGTTGAGCGCTCGCTTGTTTTGCCGATCCTGCCGGAGGCAGGGCTCATCGGCGTCAAGAAAAACTTCTCCGCGCTAAGCGAGGGCTCCGCGGCGAGCTTCGACGTCATCGCCGTCGGCGCGGATGGCGCGCGCGCCGCGCGCAAGGGCGTGACCTGGGCGCTCTACCGCGTGAGCAATGATTACCAATGGTACCGGGCGGACGGGCGCTGGAATTTCGAGCGCGTGAAGTCCTCAAGGCGCGTGGCCGGGGGCAAGATCGACATCGGCACGGATGCGCCTGCCAAAATCTCGGCCGTTGTGGGCCTCGGTCAATACCGGCTCGATCTTCAAAGCCCTGACGCGAATGATCTGCCTACGAGCGTGACCTTCGAGAGCGGCTGGTCGGCTGAGGCGGGCATGCCCGCGCCTGATCTGCTCGACGTCTCACTCGACAAGGCGAGTTACAGGCCCGGCGAAGAGATGCAGGTCAGGATCGCCTCGCGCTTTGCGGGCACGGCCGCCATTGCCATTGTGAGCGAGCGCCTCGCCTACCTCACCAATATCGATCTCAAGGCAGGCGACACGGTCAAATCCATCCCCGTCAAGGGCGATTGGGGCTCAAGCGCCTATGCGGTGGCCCTTGCCTACAGGCCTCTCGACACATCCGCCAAGCGGATGCCGGGCCGGGCGATCGGGCTTGCCTGGTTTGCGATTGATCCCGCAGCGCATAGCCTCGATGTGCAGCTTGCGGCGCCTGCCAAGGCGCGCCCGCGCGGGCCGCTCGCCATCCCGGTGGAGATCAAGGGTCTAGCGGCGGGCGAAGACGCGTATTTGACCCTTGCGGCTGTCGATGCCGGCATCCTCAGCTTGACCCGCTACGAGCCGCCCGATCCGCGCGCGTATTTTTCTGGCCAGCGCCAGCTCAGCGCCGAGATCCGTGATCTTTACGGGCTCTTGATCGATGGCATGCAAGGCACCCGGGGGGCAATCCGCTCTGGCGGCGATATGACCCCTGAGCTCAGCGGCGAGCGCCCTTCGCAGGAGCCGCTTGCCCGCTTCTCCGGGGTCATCAAAGCAGGCCCCGATGGCAAGGCGCAAATTGTGTTCAGCCTTCCCGCCTTTAACGGCACCTTGCGCGTCATGGCAGTTGCCTGGACGAAGACCAAAACGGGAAGCGCCAGCGCCGATGTGATTGTGCGTGATCCGGTCATCATGCAGGTGACGGCGCCGCGCTTTCTCTCGCTTGGCGACCGCTCGCAAATTCATCTCCTAATCGACAATGTCGAAGGCAAGGCTGGGGACTATGCGCTCGATATTGAGGCCAAAGGGCCGCTCGCGGCTGCCAAGGACGCCCTCCACCGCAAGTTCAAGCTCGATGCCAAGGCGCGCAAGTCCTTCGCAATTCCCATCATGGCTCCGGGCACTGGCCGGGCGGAGCTTGCCCTGACGCTGACGGGGCCGGGTTTCACCGCGCCGCAGACGCTTGCGCTCGATGTCACGCCCGGCACATCCGGTCTCTACCGCCGCTCGGTGCGCATGCTTGCGCCGGGGGAAAGCCTTACTCTTTCGAGCGACCTCTTCGCGGGCTTCGTTCCGGGCACAGGCGCGGTTTCCCTTGCCGTCTCCTCGCTGGCTGGCATCGATGTCCCGGCACTCCTTCAGGCGCTCGACCGTTTTCCTTACGGCTGCTCGGAGCAGATCGTCAGCCGCGCCTTGCCGCTTCTTTATGTGAACAAACTTGCCGCAGCTCATTCCCTTGGAATGGATGCTGAGACGGGGGACCGTGTCCGTGAGGCCATCGAGCGCGTTCTCGCGCGCCAGGATTCGAACGGCGCCTTCGGGGCTTGGTCGTCTGCGGATGCGGAGGACATGTGGCTTCATGCCTTTGTCACGGATTTTTTGACCCGCGCGCGGGAGAGCGGCTTCGACGTGCCGCAGAGAAAGCTCGGCCTGGCCCTTGAGCGGCTGCGCAACCTGCTCGCCAATGCGGGAGAGATCGGCGCGGGGCAGGGCGCGCCCATCGCTTATGCGGCCTATGTTCTCGCCCGCAACGGGCGCCAGGTCATGGGCGATCTGCGCTATCTCGCCGACACAAAGATTGAAGCTTTTGATACCGCGCTTGCCCGCGCGCAGCTTGCCGCTGCCCTTGCCTTGCTCGGCGACCGCCCGCGCGCGGAAGCCGTGTTCATGAAGGCGTCGGACCGGCTGAGCGCGCTTGGCAATTCGCTTTACGGGAGCCCCGATTACGGCTCGCGCCTTCGCGACGGCGCGGGGCTTTTGGCTCTTGCGGCGGAATCGAAAATGCCGGCATCCGAAATCGCGCGCGCTGCCAAGATCGTCGAAGACGCGCGCGCCAAAACGGCGCTCACCAGCACCCAGGAAAATGCCTTCATGGTGCTTGCCGCCGAGGCGCTTGCTGATCGATCCCGTGCGATGTCCTTGACCATCGATGGCGCGCCGCATCAGGGCGCCTTGTACCGGAGCTGGCGCGCCGCGGCGCTCGAGAAGCCGGTCACCATCGCCAATGGCGGACAGGCGCCAGTCAGCATCGCCTTGACCACCTCAGGCAATCCCGCAGCGCCTGAGCCGCCTGCGGAACGGGGATATAAGATCGAGCGGTCCTATTATTCGCTTGATGGCGCGCCCCGCGATCCCGCGGCGCTCAAACAGAACGAACGCATTGTTGTTGCCTTGAGCATCACCGAGAACGAAGCCGCTTTCGCCCGTCTCCTTCTCGTTGACCGCCTGCCCGCAGGGCTTGAGATCGACAATCCCGAGCTTTTCGAGGGCGGCTCGGCGGAGGGCCTCGCCTTTCTGAAAAAGACCGTGGAGCCGGTTCATACGGAATACCGCGACGACCGTTTCGTGGCCGCTTTCACCCGCGACGGGAAGGACAAGGCCAATTTTTCCGTGGCCTATATCGCGCGCGCGGTGACGCCCGGCCATTATGTGGCGCCGCCCGCCACGATCGAGGACATGTACCGGCCGGAGCGCTTCGGCCGCACGGCTTACGGCACGGTTGATATTACCGCGTCGGAATAGGGCGGGTCATGAAGCGGCTTTGTCCGGTTGCAAGGCTTTTCCTTACCAAAATGTTTCACGTGAAACATTTTGGTAAGATTGGCGCTCTTGCTCTTGCATGCGCCTTTCTCGCCTCTTCCGCGGCTTTTTTGCTTGGCTTCCGCCAGCCGCTCGATCTTTCCGCCGCAAGCGGAACCTCTCACATGGTCCTCGACCGCAATGGCATTCTGCTGCGCGCCTTCACGACGCCGGAGGGACGCTGGCGGCTTCCTGCGCAGGCAGATGAAGTGGACCCCCGCTTCCTCGCTATGCTGATCGCTTATGAGGACCGCCGTTTTTATGAACATCACGGCGTCGATTTTTTGAGCCTTGGCCGCGCCGCTCTGCAATGGGCGCGGGAGGGCCATATCGTCTCGGGCGGCTCGACTTTGACGATGCAGGCGGCGCGGCTTACGGCGCCCCGGACGGGAAGATCCCTTGCCGGAAAGCTCGCCCAGATTCTGCGGGCCCTTGCCATTGAGCAGGAGATCAGCAAGGCTTCCGTGCTCGGTCTTTATTTGACGCTCGCGCCCTATGGCGGCAATCTTGAAGGCATCCGGGCGGCAAGCCTTGCTTACTTCGGCCGCGAGCCGAAGCGTCTTTCGATCGCGGAGGCGGCTCTTCTGGTTGCCATTCCGCAAGCGCCGGAATTGAGGCGCCCGGACCGTTTTCCTGCCGCAGCCCGCGCGGCGCGCGGCCGTGTTCTCGACCGGGTCTTCGCGCGGGGCATCATCAGCGCGGCTGAGCGCGATGCCGCCAAGCGCGAGCCCGTGCCGGGCGCCCGGCAAGCTTTCCCTATGCTTGCTCCCCATGCAAGCGAGGCGGAGGCCCGGCGCGCGCCAGATCAGCGCGTTCACCGCCTCACGCTTGATGCCAGGCTCCAAGCCTCGCTCGAAGAATTGGCACGCCAGGCGGCCGCAGCGCTCGGCCCCAAGCTCTCCTGCGCGATCCTTGCCATCGACAATGCAAGCGGCGAGATCCGCGCGCATGCCGGCTCGGCGGATTATCTCTCCGAGCCGCGGGCAGGCTCGATCGACATGACGCTCGCCCTGCGCTCACCGGGCTCGGCGCTGAAGCCCTTCATCTATGCGCTCGCTTTCGAGCATGGCATTGCGCATCCCGGAACGCTGCTCGAGGACCGGCCGCGGCATTACGGAAGCTATGCGCCGGAGAATTTCGACCGCACCTTTCAGGGCACGGTCACGGCGCGGCGCGCGCTGCAGCTCTCTCTGAACGTGCCTGCGGTTGCCTTGCTCGACGAGATCGGGCCGGTGCAGTTTGCGGCGGAGCTGCGCAATGCCGGCGCGAGGCTCGCCCTTCCGGGCGAGTCTGCGCCTGGCCTTGCTGCCGGGCTCGGCGGACTCGGCATCACGCTGCATGATCTTGCCGCGCTTTATGCGGGCCTTGCGCGGGGCGGAGACGCGCCCCGCCTTATCGAAACTTTGGAAAGGGGCGAGATGAGGCGCCCAGAGTCGCGCCGGTTCGCGGGGCCCGTCGCGAGCTGGTATGTGGCGGACATTCTGCGCGGCGCTCCGCCTCCGCTTAACGCGCCTTCCGGCCTCATTGCTTTCAAGACGGGCACGTCATACGGCTACCGCGATGCCTTTGCTATCGGGTTCGACAAGAGGCATACGGTGGCTGTCTGGCTCGGCCGGGCGGATAATGGCACTGTGCCCGGGCTTATTGGGCGCCAGGCTGCGGCGCCTGTTCTTTTCGACGCATTTGCAAGGCTTGGCGGCGGGCAGGGCATTGCGGCGCCGCCTCCCGGCATTATTGCAGGACGGACTGCCACGCTGCCCCCGCCGCTCAGGCATTTGCGCAAGGACGCGCCTAAGACCTTGGCCGTCTCCGCCGCGCAACAATTGCGCATTGCCTTTCCGCCCCCAGGCGCCCGGGTCGATCTCGGGCTTTCGCATGCGCCATCCGCTCGGGCGCGCCTCACCTTGAAGGCCGAAGGAGGGGTGCTGCCGTTGCGCTGGATCGTGAACGGTGTGCCGCTCGGCGAGCCGGAAATGCGCCGCCAAGCCCAGTGGACGCCCGATGGCGCGGGCTTCGCGCGGGTCTCTGTGATGGATGCCAAAGGCGCGGCAGACAGCGTGTCCATCAGGCTGGAATAGAGTTTTTCCGGGAATTTCCGTGCCGGGCTCAGGCGGCGCGCTCAAGGAGCTTGGATTGAACAGCCATTTCCTGCGCCGCCCGAAGGTATTCCGCCCCCGCCATGCGATATTAGAATAATATTATTATTTTACTATTATCATAGATCATATTTGTAATAATCAAGAGGGGGCTTTGCTTACCAGCCATAAAAGCAAGGAAGGGATTGCTGGAAATTTCTGCGATTGATAACTAACTCGTCCTAATTATCGATCTTATTTGAGAGCGCGAATGATGAAGGGGTGGAAACCGCAGCCAAGAGATGGAAGGGCAATGGCGCGTTTGCTAGCGCTTGGCCGGCCGTGGCTGGCAGGCCCTGCCTTGTGCTGCTTGATTGCCGCATTCGCTCCATCCGCAAATGCAGCGCAGCCGGTGGGGGAGGTGAATTGGTCACGGGGCAGCGCTTTCCTTGAAAGGGAGACAGGCAAGCAGTCGGCTACCCCAGGCACCGGCGTGCTTCTCGATGACCTCGCGCTCACGGGCGAGGATGCCCGGCTCGATCTGCGCCTCGGCAAGGCCACGCGTCTACGCCTTGGCCCAAGCGCGTCGCTGAAAATCGACAAATTTGTCGCAGGGATCGAAGCTGTCACCACGCTTGAAGACGGGCCGCTTGTTGTGAGCCGGCAGAAGGGAGCGGAGCCGAAGTTCGAAGTCAAGACCCCCTACGCCGTGCTTGCCGCGCGGGGGACGAACTTTTTTGCCGGGCCGAGCCGCGGAGTATTTGCTGTTTTTGTGCAATCCGGGACCGTCGAAGTCAGGACCCAGCACGGTTCGGTCGAGGTGCAAGCGCGCCACGGCATCGAAATCAAAGCGCCTGGCGAGGCGCCAAACGCCCCCGTGTGCTGGGAAAAGGTGCGAATTAACACCGCTTTCAACTCGGTGCGCTGACATTTGCTGCTTGCGCGCCGGCGCAGCGCTGCGCGGCGATTGAACCAGAGCTCAAGCAAAGATATGAGGGCCTGGCGCTTCGCGCGCTTAGAGAGGCAGAGGAGATAACCGAGGCTGCCTTGCGCCTTTGCCGGTGATTTCAGCGTCATGCGCATTGGGTTTTCAAAGAGAAGGTTCGCAAAGAGAAGGTTTTCAAAGAGAGCGTGCCGGAGTTTCGCGGCCGCCGCGGCAGGCATTTTCCTCGCCCCTCATGCGTTTGCGGGCGAAACGGTGGGCGAGGTGACTTCGGCCCGCGGCAGCGCCTATTTGGACCGCAATGACATGCGGGAAAGAGCGGCGCCAGGCGTGAGCGTGCTGCTCAACGACACGGCGGTGACGGGTGATGAGTCCCGGCTCGACATGCGTCTTGGCCGCGCGACGCGGCTGCGTCTTGGCGCGCGCGCCTCGCTCAGGATCGACCGCTTTGTGGCTGGTGTCGAGGCCGTGCCTGCGCTTGAGAGCGGGCCGGTGGTTATTGAACGGGGGAAGGGAGCCGAGCCGGTGTTCGAGCTCAACACGCCCTACGCTCTGCTCGCCGCCCGCGGCACGGTGTTTTTCGCAGGCCCGAGCAATGGCGTGTTTGGGGTCTTTGTCAAATCCGGGATCGTGCATGTCTGGACGGCGCAGAAATCCGTGCGGCTCTATGCGGGTGAGGGAACGGATATCAGGGCTCCGGGCGACCCTCCGAGCCCGCCAAAGGCCTGGGGGAAGCCGAGGGTGGAGGAGGCCTTTGCCTCGGTGCGCTGAGCGCGCCGCCGCGCCGCCGGAAGCAAGATCTCCGGCCGCCTCCGGCCTTAGGATGCTAGGCGGCCCGCATCATTCTCTGCGGGCTTGGCGGCGATGACGGGCGCGGGGGACACGCCGCGCGCCTCGATGATCCGCGCCGGATCGAGCGTATAGACCTCCGTCATCGTTGCGATGCCCTTTAACTGGATGCGGCCGAGCGGCTTCAGGCCCTTGTATTTGACAGCGGCCGCAGCGCCTGCGCCGATGCAGATCTGCGAATCGAACAATTTGTTTGCTGCTTCAAGCCGCGCCGCGATGATGACGGCATCGCCATGGGCCGTATAATTAAGGCGCTGCGCGCCGCCGACATCGCCAACGATAGCGCGCCCCGTTTCGATGCCGATGCGCGTGCGACCAAAACCTGCCCGCGCAGGCCGGGGCTCGCACCGGAATTGTTCGGAGAAGCGCGCAATCGCCAGCCCGCAATCGATCGCCGCCTCGGCGTGATTGGGCCTCTCGAGCGGAATGTTGAAAAAGGCATGGACGGCATCGCCGACAATGCCGTCCACCATGCCGCCATGCTCCGTGATGAGGCGGCAAAGATTGTCGAAGTAAATGTCGAGAAGCGCAATAAGCTCGCTCGGCGCGATGCGGCCCGTCATGGGCGTGAAATCCTCGATGTCCGTGAAAAGAGCCGTCATCTCGCGGATTTCCCCGGCCCGCCGCAGCCTTTCCGGGCTTGAGAGGATCTCCTTGACGACATCGGGGGCAAGGTATTGCTCGAACCTCCGGCTGATGAGCGCTTTGAGCCTGCGCGTGCGCGCGAAGGAAGCCGCGCCTGCGACATTGCCTGCGATCACGGCGGTGAGCGCCGGGCCTGCCGGATCGGTGACGAGTTTCGCCGCCAGGAAGGCATCTGTTGCCGCGGCAAGCCAGATGATGACAAGGCTGACGATTCCGGCAAAGCCGAAGACCGGCCCCTTGGCCGTCGCAAGGAAAGTGGCGGCAAGGCCAATGACGAGCATGGCGGCGATCTCGATCCGCGGCATTGTCTCGGGGCGGTGGAGGGCCGCGTCGTCGAGAATCTGCTGAAGCGCGTCGGCCTGGATCTGCACCGTCGGGGTGAGCGGGCTCACCGGCGTTGGCCGCAGCGCGCCGGCTTCTGGGGCGCTCGCTCCGATCAGGACTGCGGCGCCCTCGAAGCGCTCCGCAGGCACTTTGCCGTCGAGCACATCGGTTGCCGAAACGGTCCGCGCCGCCCATTGGGAAGGGGCAGACCAGCGAATGCGCAATGTCCCGTCTTCTCCCAAAGGCACGAAGCGCGAGCCGAATTTGACCCCCCGGCGCTCCCCATCCACGCTGAGGATGGGGGCTCCTGTCGCGATGCGCGCCGCTTCCAGCACGAGCCCAGGCGCAATCGTCCGGCCCGTCGAGACAAGCAGGGGCGTTCTGCGGATGATCCCGCCTTCTTCGCCAGAGAGCGACAGCACGCCAATGCCAAGCGCCGCGCCCGCGAGCGGCTCATGCGGCTCCGCAACGCCATCAACGCGGGCGATCGAGGTGTGGCCGAGCTTTCCCTCGGAGCGGATGGCGTTGAGAAAAGACGGCTCCGGCCCTGCCGCGGCAAGCGCGCCGAGCACCGTCGGCCCAGCCGAAAGCGATTGGGCGAACTCCTCGTCGGAATCGGGCAGCACGGCGACGAGGGGTGCGATCTTATGCCCTCCGGCAAGCCTCTCGATTTCGCGCGCCAGAGTCTTCGACGAGTGGCGGTCCCCGGCGGGAAAAAAAATGTCGAAGGCGACCACCGAGGGATGCGCCGCGGTGATGATGGAGAGCAGCTTGGCAAGCTCGCTCCGCGGCAGCGGCCAGCTTCCGCGATGCATGAGGGTTTTGTCGTCAATGTCGACGACGATGACCTTTGCCTTGCTGCTGGTATTCGGAAACAAGAGCTGAATGGCGTCGATGGAAAGCTCGCGCAGCGTTCCAGCGATGTTGCCGGGGTTGAAATGCCAGGCCGCAATGAAGGCAAGCGCGCCAATGGTCCCCGCGAGCAGCGGGCTGCCGAGCCGCTTGAAAACGCGCGCGCCTCTCATTGAAATTCCGTCACGCCTCTCAAATGGCGCCTGTTCCCGTCAATGCAAAAAACCCTAAAAGCAAGTGATTGGAACTATAGGTTCATGGGGCTTTGCGGGCAAATCCGGGGAGCGGCCACCCGCGAGAAACGGCGGGCATGCCCAGCCTCTTTTGCGCGGTCAACGCAGGCTCTGAGGCGCCTGTCTTATGGGCCTTGCCCTTGTCTGAGGCGAGCCGCTAACCGTCAAGCTCAGGATAGTGCCGGAAAATATCCTGCTCATTGAAAGAGATTCGCCGGCCGCTTTCGAGATAAGCGCGGATGCGCGGCCGCTGCAAGACCGCCTGATGCAGGGCAGCAACATGCGGCGCGGCTTGAAGCGCCTGCCGCATCCGCCTTGGGAAAGCATAAAGAAGGCCGGCGACGGCCTGAAACAGCGACAGGTCTGCATAGCTCAAATCGCTGCCTGCGAGCTGGCCAGGGCCTTCTGGGTTGCGCGCGAGAATGGTCTCAAACCACTGAAGATATTTCGGGATCCGCTCCTCGCGGAAATGCCTGGCCCGGCGCAGCGCCTCGGGCTTTTGATCCTCGTAGTAAAGCTCACCGCTGACTGGGTGATGCGTGTCATGGGCCTCGCTGACGAGATCGGCGATGGTGAGCTGGATCTGGTGCACCCAAAGCCGCTGCGCTTCGTCTTGCGGCGCAAGCGCATGGCGCGCGCCGAGATAAAGCAGGATGTTTGCGGTCTGGCCGATGACGAGATCACCGTCCTTGAGAAAGGGCGCAGCAAAGGGCGGATGAGCAACATCGCTTCGCTCCAAGAATGCCATAAGCCCGGAAACGCCGCCGCCCTCGCTCTCGGGCTTGCGCGCCATGTCGGTATAATCCGCGCCCGCCTCCTCGAGCGCGAGCCTCACAAACTCGCCGCGCCCCTGGATGCCAGGCCAGTAATAAAGCTCATAGGCCAAGAGCAGGCTCCTTCAGATTTGCCGCCGGCGTTTCAGGCAAGGTAGTCGTAGACAACCTCGCCAAGGCCAAGCGTGAGATCGGTGATGAAATGGCTCGCCGAGACCACTTCGCGGACGGGAAGCCTTGCGACATCGCACATCGCATGCTCAAAAAGCTGAATGGCCGCAGGGCCAGTCCACGCGCCTTTCAAAGTCACATCTTCGAGATAATAGCGCACAAGCTCGCAGATGCGCGGCGTGCAATCGACATGCGGGATGATCTTGATCATAAAAGCTGGCTTGGCCAGACTCTTGAGCAAAGGCCCTGGGTCGAGCTCGCGGTGCTTATAGCCCATCGTGGCTGAGACGCAGAGCACTGAGCCGTAATGAAGCGTGCAGACCACGGTCTCGCTTTCATGCGCGATCTTCGGCTTGGCGAGCTTCTTTGGGAAACCCCAAATCTCGCGCCCGCCGGCAATGGGCGAGTTGTCGTCGAGATACATGGCGTGCACATAGCCGCCTTCCTGGACCGTCCCGTCGGGCGCGTGGAAGCGCACAGGGATGACCTGACCGGTCTCGGTGTAATCGCCAAAGCCTGTCGAATCAGGCATCCGGATGAACTCATAATTGACCGTGTCTCCCGCAACTTCGAGCGGCTCGGGCACAACCTCGCGCAGAATATCCGGGTCTGTCCGGTAGCTAATCACCACGAACTCGCGATTGTAGAATTTGTAAGGCCCCGGCGGATAGGCCGGATCGGTCAAAGGCATAGCAAAGGCTTTGGCGCGGACGTCGGCAAGTTTCATCGGCAGGCGCTCCGGTGTTGTGAAACGTTTGGGGCTGAGGGTGGCTTCGCGCGGCTTTCTCCGCGCGAAGATGGGCGGGCACTATTCCCGGCCGTCGCGGGCGAGGTCGAAGGTCATCACGCCGTCATAGCCATCGGGGCGCTCGAGCACTTCGGGATGCCTGAGCGTGCGCACGGCATCATAATAGCCTGCCTTCCAGTGCTCCTCCATCGTGCGGCGGGAGAACTCATAATCCTTCGATGTGCCCTCGTAATTCTTTGCGTGATAGATGAGATGCACGATGTTGTAGACCTTCTCGTCGGCGACGGCGGCGAGCATCTCGGCCTCAGGCGTCTGGCGCAGCTCCTTGGGGATTTGAGAAAGGAGCTTGAAGGCCGCCCGGCGCAGCTTCTGCGCTCTTTTGAACTGATCGGTCGCGGCCCTGGTGCGGCTTGAGAAACGGATTTCCTTCTGCCGCAAATCAGCTTCCATGAGGTTGCGGGGAAGCTCGCCCCGCGCGCTCCAGAGGTCGATCTGAAAGGCAAGAGTGTCCTGGCGCGGCGCGCTGTCGAGCACCCATTGCAGCGGCGTGTTCGAGACAAGGCCGCCGTCCCAGTAATGCTCGCCTTGGATTTCGGTCGCCGGGAATCCCGGCGGCAGCGACCCGCTCGCCATCACATGCTCAGGGCCGATTTCGCAAATATCGTTGTCGAAATAAACAAAATTGCCCGTGCGGACATTTGTCGCCCCGACGCTGAAACGCGTTGATCCATTGTTGATCAGGCCGAAATCGACGAGCTCCTCGATCGTCGCTTTCAAGGGGGACACATCGTAAAAGCTGAGCGCCTCAGGGCTGCCTGGCGGATAGAGGTAGGGCGGCGGCATGCGCGGCTTGAAAAACCCCGGCGCCCCGCCGAGCAAAATACTGAAGGCGCGAAGCTGATTGATCATTTGATGGGTGTAGTCGTCCTTGATCTCGATGCCGAGAAACGAGGGGATGCCAAAGGGAGAGGTGCAAACCCTCTCCCAGAAAGCCCGAAGCTTTTCCACCCTCTGTTCCGGCGGGTTGCCCGCGATCAGCGCGGCATTGATCGCCCCGATCGAGATCCCCGCGATCCAATCCGGATGCAAATCGGCCTCAGCGAGCGCCTGATAAACGCCGCCTTGATAGGCGCCGAGCGCGCCGCCCCCTTGCAGCAAGAGGGCAATGCGCTCGAAGGGCGGGCGGCCTTTTCTCTTGTGTGTCTTAAAGGTGGGGCGTTTGGCATCGGGCATGACGGGACCCCCTTGATGTAAGCACCGGCAAAACCAGGCAAGCGGGACCGGGTGCCGGGGCTTTAAGACAGTGCGCCTGATTCGTTGCGCCTGGACCGCAGCATGCGGTGGACCCAGCGGAAATAAAGCGGCACTCGGCCGTTCTTCTTGGGCTCGCGGCGCCGCGCCTTCGGAAGGCTGCTGGGCAGCCAATCCGGCGAGGATCATAGCCGGCGGCGCCTTTTTGCGAATGATATTGGCTAATATTCCAATTCACAAGACCGTATCTGCTTTGGGAGCCACGGCCATGTTTTAGGATGCGGCGCCCGCGGGCGTCCGCCGCTGGGGGGGAAGGGCGAAGTTTCATGCTGAGAGTTGCGGATTTATCACAACATAAACGCAACGTCTGTGTTAACGATATTGCGGTGCGAAGACCAAGCTGGCGGAACGCGAAGGCAGCTGATGCCGCCGTGGAATTTCGCCGCCCCAGCAAGTTGACCTATGCTCAACAATTTGTTGCCCTCTTGCACGCCCAGCGCGCGCTGGGCCGCGCCAGGATCTGCTTTCTCCGGCGAGCCGCGGCGGCTGAGCCGCTGGAGGAGAATGAACGCCATGGCTTGCGGGAGCGCCGCGCGCCTGGCTGGGCGGATGCTTGGCGGCTTTCTTGCCGCGGCAACGGCAATTTTGATTGCGGGCTGCGCTGTTGGGCCCGATTTTGAAACACCTTCCGTGACGGTTGCGCCACACTGGCTCGAATGGCGGAACAAGTCGCTCAAGACGGGCGATGCTAGTGACCGCGCCTGGTGGCGCGTTTTCCGTGACCCGGTTCTCGACCGGCTGATCGAGATTGCCTATGCGCAAAACCTCACCTTGCTGAGCGCCGGGACAAAGGTTCTCCAGGCCCGCGCCGCGCTGGGCCTCGCCATCGGCGAATTATACCCGCAGCAGCAGTTCGCCGCGGGCCTGCTCACCTACAATCTGCGCAGCACGGCCAATAATTCCACGGGCGCTTTCCCCTCCGGAACGGCGGCCAATTACTGGTTTGGGCTCCTCGGCATCCAGGCGGCATGGGAGCTTGACTTCTGGGGCAAGTTCCGCCGTGGCGTGGAATCAGCGGATGCCGCTTATCTGGCCTCGATCGCCACATATGACGACGTTCTCGTGACGCTGCTCAGTGATGTTGCAAGGACCTATATCGGCATCCGCACGCTCGAGAAGCAGATTGCAATCGCCCGCCAGAATGCCGCAAGGCAGCGGGAGGCCGTGACCATCGCGCGCGAAAGATACAAAGGCGGCGCCGCGACGATGCTCGATGTCTATCAGGCTGAAAACGTGCTCGGCGCAACGCAAGCGGCGGTGCCGCAGCTCACGATCCAATTGCAGCATGGGTTGAACGCTCTGCGCGTTCTTCTCGGCATGGCGCCCGAGCCTTTGGGCTTCCTGCTCGCCCGCTCAACCGCCGTCATTCCCTCGGCGCCCGCAACGGTTGCCGTGGGAATCCCTGCCGATCTCCTGCGCCGCAGGCCCGACATCCGCGCTGCCGAATTGCGCGCGGCCGCGCAAAGCGCGCAAGTTGGCGTCGCGCTGACAGATCTTTTACCAGCGATCAGCATCAATGGAAGTTTCGCCGGCGCAGCGAGCACGCTTCTCGGCGGCAGTCTCGCCAATATCTTTCAGCCATCGGGCCGCAATTTCACGGTTGGCCCCTCGTTTCAATGGAATATCTTGAATTACGGCCAGATCACCAACAATGTGCGCCTGCAGGACGCAACCTTGCAGCAATATCTAATTGATTTTCAAAATTCCGTTTTGAAGGCGCAGCAGGAGGTCGAGAATGGAATCGCCACATTCCTGCTTTCGCGCTCTCAGGCGAAATATTTGAAGGACAGCGCAGTCGCCGCAAGCGGGGCATTGCGAATCGCCATGCTTGAATACCAGCAAGGAACAAGGGATTTCACCACCGTCTTAACCGCAGAGCAGAACCTCTATCTGGCGCAAAACAATCTTGCCGCCGCAACAGGCAATATTTCGGCCGGGCTTGTTGCCATTTACCGGGCGCTGGGCGGCGGCTGGCAGATCCGGGACGGCAAGGGATTCGTGAATGTGGCAACCGCTGAGGAGATGCGCCGCAGGACCGATTGGGGCGATCTGCTGCCGCCTCCATCTGCGCCGCAGCCCCCGGCGCCGGGCCTTCCCGGGCCAGAGGACCGCGGCCCAACGGTCCGTCTGCCGGAATGGTGAGGCGAAAGACCATGCATTGGATCAGAATAAGGGCGTCAGCGATGCTGCCAGGGTTGCGCAGAGCGCGGGATCGAGGCCCGGTGGCGGCCGGGGGCCGGCCGCGTTATGGCCGTGCGCTCACAGCGATCGCCCTTGCCTTTGGGCTCAGCGGAGGGCTTGCCGGGAAGGGCTTTGCCGAATCCTGGTGGGAGCGCGCGTTCCGCCAGAAAAAGCCGCCCGTAGAGCAGCCAGCCGCTCCAGCGCCGGGCGCTCCGCAACAGGAGACGAGCGGCGAGAGTGCCGCAAAGGCGCCGGAAGGGGCGCAAGCTCCCGCGGCGGGCGGTCCATCCGTTCCCGTCGCTTACCCCAAAGTCGAAAAAGTCACCGAATATATTGTCCTCACGGGAAATGCCGCCTCCGTTGCGACAGTGAAGCTCATTGCCCGCGTCGAAGGCTATCTTGAAAAGATTCACTTCCTCGACGGCCAGCTCGTCAAGAAAGACGATTTGCTCTTCACGATTCAGCAGGACCAGTACAAGGCGCAGCTCTCCCAGGCCGAGGCCCAAGTGAAGGCGACCGAGGCGGCGCTCTTTTACGCCACGACCGAGGTGAAGCGCTATTCGGCTCTTGAAAAAAAAGGCGCCGCGGCGCAGGTCGTCGTCGACAACTGGAATTATCAGGCACAGAGATCCGCAGCCGATCTCGCCGCGGCCCGGGCTCAAGTCGATATCGCAAAGCTTAATCTAAGCTATACTGAGGTCAGGGCGCCTTTCGACGGCCAGATGGGCAGGCATCTTGTCGATCCCGGCAATACGGTGGGCGGCGCAGGCCAGCAGACGGTGCTTGCCGAGATCATGCAGCTCGACCCGATTTATGTCGTTGCCAATCTGAGCGAGCAGGACGTCTTGCGGGTCCGCGCCAATCTCGGCCGGCCGCTGACCTATGCCGAGCTCGTCAACATCCCGGTCGAAGTCGGCTTGGAAAACAAAAACGACTTTCCCTACCGGGGGAAGATCCAATATGTGGCGCCGCAGATCGATCCGCAGACGGGCACATTGCTCGTGCGCGGCATTCTAAGCAATCCCAGCCGCACGCTGCTGCCAGGCTTCTTCGTCCGGATCCGCGTTCCCAAGGGGCGCGTTTTGGATCAAGCCCTTCTCGTGCCGGACCGCGCCTTGCAGACCGATCAGGGCGGGCGCTACCTTCTCGTCGTGAACAACGACAATGTGGTTGAGCAGCGGCATGTCGAGCTCGGCGAGCTTCAGGGGGAGCTGCGCGTCATTCTGTCTGGCTTGAACGCCTCTGACCGGGTGATCACCGGCGATCTCTGGCGGGCCTCGCCCGGAATGAAGGTCACACCCAGACTGACCTCGCTCACCAATCCGGGCGGCAGCAGCCCATGATGTCGAAATTCTTCATCGAGCGCCCGGTTCTCGCGAATGTGCTCGCGATCGTGCTCGTGGTGATCGGCGCCGTCGCGCTCTACAGCCTGCCCGTCGCGCAATATCCGAACATCGTGCCGCCGACCGTGCAAGTCTCGGCAAGCTATCCCGGCGCGAGCCCGCAGACGGTGATCGACACGGTCGCTTTGCCGATCGAACTGCAGGTGAATGGCGTCGACGGCATGCTTTATATGCAATCGACGAGCGCGGCCGACGGGACCTATGTGCTGACCGTCACCTTCAAGATCGGCATGGACCCGGACACGGCGCAGGTGCTGGTGCAGAACCGGGTGTCGAACGCGCTTGCTCAGCTTCCCGCGGCTGTGCAGGCCCAGGGAGTCTCGGTCCAGAAGAGATCGACTGCCATCTTGCAGATCATCACGCTCGATTCGCCGGGCGGCACTTACGATGCCTTGTATCTTAGCAATTATGCAACGATCAATCTCGTCAACGAGCTCGCCCGGCTTCCCGGCGTCGGCAATGTCAAAGTCTTCGGCGCTGCCGAATATGCGATGCGGATCTGGATGGATCCGCAAAAGCTCTATTCCTACGGCCTCGTTCCGGAGGATGTGATCAAGGCGATCCGGCAGCAAAGCCAAGTGGTCGCTGCAGGGCAGACCGGCATGCTGCCTGCGCCGCCAAGCCAGGACTTTCAATATACGATCGATATCCAGTCCCGGCTCGACGATCCAGGCCAATTTGCCGATATCATCGTGAAGGGGCAGACCGCCGAGGGCGGGCGCCTCATCAGGATCAAGGATATCGGCCGGATCGAGCTCGGCTCACAGACCTATTCGCAGCAATGCAAGCTCAACGGCCGCCCGGCCGCGGGAATCGCGATCTATCAGACGCCGGACGCCAATTCGCTGCAGGTCGGGCGCGAGGTTGCGGCGAAGATGGAGAAGCTGGCCAAGCGCTTTCCGAAGGATCTGCGGTATGGGATTCCCTATGACACCACGGTGTTCGTCAAGGCGTCCGTCAACGAGGTTTACACAACGCTTTACGAGGCGGGGATTCTCGTTCTCGTCGTAATCCTCGTCTTTCTGCAGAATTTCCGCGCAACTCTCGTTCCCGCGACCACCGTTCCCGTGACGATCATCGGCGCCTTCGCGGGCATGGCGGCGCTCGGCTTCAGCGTCAATCTTTCGACCTTGTTCGGCATCGTGCTGGCCATCGGCATCGTCGTCGATGACGCGATCGTCATTGTCGAAGCCGTGTCCCGCTATATCGAGCGCGGCATGTCCGGCCATGATTCAGCGGTCCGGGCCATGGGCGAATTGTTTGGCCCGATCATCGGCATCACTCTTGTCTTGATGGCGGTGTTCCTTCCTGCTGCCTTCCTCCCGGGCCTCACCGGCAAAATGCTCGCGCAATTTGCCATGGTCATTGCGGCGACGGCCTTCATCAGCGCCATCAATGCGGCGACCTTGAAGCCGACCCAATGCGCGCTTTGGCTGCGCGCCCCCGTGCCGCCGGACCAGCTCAACATTTTCTACCGCGGCTTCAATGCTGTTTATAACCGCTTTGAAGGCCTCTATGCGCGGTTCATCGGCGTGCTCGTCAAGCGCGCTGGCCTTGTCGTGCTCGCGGGCCTTGTTGTCTCGGCATTCGCGATTTGGGGGATAGCCCGGCTGCCGACGGCCTTCATCCCCAACGAGGACCAAGGCTATGCGATGATCGCCGTGCAGCTCCCCGAAGGCGCAGCGCTCGGCCGCACGGTCAATTCGCTCGACGAAGCAACCAAAATCGCGCTCAATACGCCGGGCGTGAAAGAGGTGATCACGATTGCAGGCATCTCGGTTCTCGACAACAGCGCGACGCTCGCGAATGCGGGGGTGAATTACGTCATCTTCGAGGATTGGGCGAAGCGCGAGAAGGCCAAGGGCCAGGATTTCGTGTCTCTCCTGACGGGGCTTCAAAAGAAGGTCGAATCGATTTCCGACGGCCGGGCTTTCGTGGTCGTGCCGCCGCCGATCCAGGGCATTGGCAATGCAGGCGGCTTTCAGATGCAGCTCCTGCTGCTGGGCGGAAGCTTCAGCTATCCGAGGCTCAATGATGTGACCGCGGAGGTGGTCGCAGCCGCGAGCAGCAATCCGAGCCTGCAGCGCGTGCTCACCACTTTCCGGCCGGATGCGCCCCATGTCGGGCTTACCATCGACCGTATCCAGGCAGAGACGCTACGCGTTCCCGTAGGGGATGTGCTTTCTGCGCTCACCTCTTATGTCGGCTCGACCTATGTGAACCAGTTCAACAAATTCGGCCTGTCGCTCCAGGTCTATGTCCAGGCCGATGCCAAGTTCCGCCTGCAGCCGGACGATCTCCTCAATATGTATGTCCGCAGCCAGGACGGGAACATGGTTCCGGTCGGGACGCTTGCCCGTCTCGAGCCGCTGACCGCGCCGCCGCTCATCACCTTGTATAATCTTTACCCATCGGCCACGATCATCGGCACGCCCGCAAAGGGATACAGCTCTGGCCAGGCGATGGCGGCCATGGAGGATATTGCGGCGAAGACTTTGCCCGAGGATGTGGGCTACGAATGGACTGCCATGTCCTACCAGGAGAAGGTGACGGGCAATCTCCTCTACTGGGGTTTTGCCCTTTCCGTGCTCCTCGTCTATCTGGTTCTCGCAGGGCAATATGAAAGCTGGATCCTGCCGCTTGCCGTGATCTCCGCCGTGCCCTTGGCCCTGCTCGGCCCGGTGACAACGCTGACAAGCCTTGGGGTCGATAACAATCTTTATGTTCAGATCGGCCTCATGCTTCTGATCGCTCTCTCCGCCAAGAATGGCATTTTGATTGTCGAGGTTGCGCGCGAGCACCGCATCTTCAACGGCAAGCCCATTCTCGAATCGGCGGTTGACGCCGCCCGCACGCGGTTCCGGCCGATCTTGATGACCTCCTTTGCCTTCATCCTTGGCGTTTTGCCTCTAGTCCTGGCCACGGGGGCAGGCGCCAATGCGCGGCGGTCCTTGGGCATTAGCGTTTTCACCGGCATGATCGCCTCAACCTGCCTTGCGGTTGTCTTTGTGCCTGCCTTCTTTGTGGTGCTGCAGCAGCTCGATGAGCGCAGGCAAAGAAAGAAGCCTAAGGCGCCTTCTTCGCAGCCTCCTGCCTCTGGCTCCGGTTACGGGCCAGAGCACGCGACAGAGCCAGCCTCGCCTCCCTTGAGCGGCTGATTGCATGCGCCTGAGGGCCTGCCGGGGCCCGAGCGCGGATAGCGGCGGTATCAAAAACACGACGGCCGAACCGGCGCCGCGCTTTGTGATCAGGGGCATGATGGAATTATGGTTCTCACGATTGAGATCTTGGTGGTTCTCCTTGCAGCCGTGGCTGCGGTTGCGGCAGCTGCAGCGCGCCTCAAGATACCGGCGTCCATTCTTTTGGTGGTGGCTGGCGTTGTTCTGGCTTTGATTCCTGGCTTGCCGGCTGTTGAGCTTGCCCCCGAGCTTGTGCTGCTTCTCGTTCTGCCGCCCGTCATATACTGGTCGGCGGTCACAACGAGCTGGCGCGAGTTCCGCTTCAATCTGGGGCCCATCGCCCTTCTGGCCGTCGGCGCCGTCATCTTCACGACGGCGGCTGTTGCCGCGGCCGCGCATTGGCTCTTGGGCCTTCCCTGGCCTGCCGGCTTTGTGCTGGGCGCGATCGTGTCGCCGCCCGATGTCATGGCGCCGCTCTCGATCGCGCGCAGGCTTCAGCTGCCAAGACGGGTTCTCGTCATCCTGGAAGGCGAAGGCCTCGCCAATGACGCAACGGCTCTGATCCTTTACCGTTTTGCGGTTGCAGCCGTCAGCGCCGGCGCTTTTGCGCTTGATGAAGCGGCGGGCATGTTTGCCGCGATTGTGGCTGGCGAAATTCTCTGGGGGATTGGCGCTGGCTGGGTGATGCTGCGTTTGCGGCGCTGGGTTGGTGATCCGCGGATCGAGCTCACCCTTTCCGTTCTCACGCCCTATCTCGCCTATTGGCCGCCGGAGCATCTTGGCGGCTCGGGCGTGCTCGCCACAGTGACAACGGGGCTTTATGTGAGCTGGAATGGCTACCGCTTCATCAGCGCCGCGACAAGGCTCCAGGGCGTCTTCTTCTGGGACTTCCTGATCTATATGATCGAGGGCCTTGTATTTCTGATCACCGGGCTGCAAGCGCGCACTCTCATTGAACGCGTCGATGGCGGCGCGATCTATGAGCTTGCGGCCTCAGCGGCAGTGGTGAGCGCCGCCGTCATTGCCGCGCGCTTCGCCTGGGTCTTTCCCGCCGCCTATTTGCCCGGCTGGGTCTTTCCGCCGGTCAGACGGAAGGATCCTCTGCCGCCCTGGCAGCCGGTGTTCATCATTGCCTTCACGGGCGTGCGCGGCATTGTATCGCTCGCGGCTGCCCTTGCGATTCCCTTCACGACAGCTGCTGGCCTGCCTTTTCCGGATCGCGATCTCATTCTTTATCTGACCTTTTCGGTCATACTCGTGACGCTTGTTGGCCAAGGCTTGGCTTTGCCCTACGTCATTCGCATGCTTGGCCTTGCGCATACGGGACGCCGCGAGCGGCGCAGCCTCAGAGCCGAGGAATATGAAGCCCGCAGGCAAGCCATCGAAGCGGCGCTCACGCAGCTTGATGAATCTGCCGGAAAGCGCAAATTCGTGGACAGCGTTCTGACGCCGCTGCGCGCTTCGCACCGGGTCCGGCTCAAGCAGTTGGAGCGCCAAAGCGACGGAGACGGCGAGCACAAGAAGCTGGCGCAGCTCCATGACGAGATCGAGCTGCTCGTCATTTCCGCAGAGCGGCAAAAGCTCAACGAGCTTTTCCGGCAAGGTAAGATGACGGATGAAACGCGGCGGCGGATCGAGCGCAGCCTTGATCTGCGCGAAGCGCAGCTCATCGATCAGCGGGAGGAGTGAGGCTTCTCAGCCGCGCGCGGCAACCTCGTCGATGTGCTTGAGAAGATCGGCGGGGTCCTCATAGACCCGGTAGGCGCCCGCCCGCTCGAGCTCCTCCTGGCCATAGCCGCCGGACAATAGGCCAATTCCAAGCGCCCGCGCACGCTGGCTTGCCAGCATGTCCCAGACGCTGTCGCCGACGACGGTTGACGTTTCAATGGCAACGCCAAGGCGCTCGGCCGCGGTCAGGAAAAGATCGGGATCGGGCTTGGCATATTTCACCATATCCCGGGTTATGAGCGGCACCGAATCAAATCCGATCCCCAGAGTCTCGATCACAGGGCGGGCCGTTTCCTTCCGGCCGCTCGTCGCGATGGCCCAGGGAATTTTCGCAGCAGTCAAATGCGCGAGCAATTCGCGCGCTCCGGGAAGCGGGCGGACGCCGGCCGAGCGCCGCATGTAGGCTTCGGCATGAAGCTTTCGCAGGCGCTCGCTGCGCTCGGGGCTGATCTCGATGCCGGTTTCCCGCAAAAGCATATTCGTGAAGAGGCCGCCGCTCATGCCGATCTTGCGGTGAATGCGCCAGACCGAAAGCGGGATCCCCTCGGCATCGAGCGCCTCGCGCCAGGCCAGCACATGCTGATAGACGCTATCGACCAGCGTGCCATCGAGATCGAAAAGGAAGGACGATTGAACGCGCGGCATGAAGCAGGCTATTCCTTCTAAGAGGCGCCCCTGGAGGCGCCTTGTTCCGCAAAGCTCCTCCCGGCGCTGGATCTTGGCCTTCACTCCCTAAAGCATAACGGCAGCGGCCCAAAGGGCTCAAGGGCAGGGGCGCACGGGAAATTGATTTCACGTTCCTTTTCGATGCGGCGGCCTGCCGCCGCCAGGCCGTATCGATCGCGCCGCGGCGGATTGCAAAAATTCCAGGCTCCGCTAGAAGTCTCGCCTCCGCGAGCATGGCGAGGATGAGCGCGCGCTGGTGAGACGCTTCTGGAAGAAAAGCAAAGCCCAGCCGCTGCGCAGGCGGCCCCCCGGGCGGAGGATAGCTCTTGCGCTTGCGGCGGCGCTGCCCGCTGGGCTTTCGCCCCTCACTGCCGCGGCTCAGGCGCAAGAGAATGCGCCTGGCCCTGCAGCGGCCAGGAGCGGGGAAAGCGCGAGCCCCTGGGGCGCGGCGTCCGGGGCGGAGTGGCTCGATGCCTATCCAAAGTTCAACCCGCTGCTCGCCCAGGCGGGCGTCAAATGGCTGCGCGGCTTCTATGAATGGCAAACCATCGAGCCCAAAGAGGGGGAGTGGAGGTGGGGCTTGCCGGATGCCCTGGCGGCGGATGCGAAGGCGAATGATCTTCAGCTTCTCGGCGTGCTCGCCTATCTTGCCCCCTGGGCCTCGTCCGGCGGCGGCACCCGCGCCTTCCCTTTGAAAAACCCCCAATACTGGCGCGACTATGTGACGGCAGCGGTTTCGCGCTACAGCGGAACCATTAATGACTGGGAGGTCTGGAACGAGTTCAACGGCAGCTTTGCGGTCAATGGCACGCCAGCGGTCTATGCAAATCTTGTCCGTGACGCCTATGACGCCGCCAAGAAGATCGATCCAGAAGTTAGAATTGGAATCAGCGCAGCCAATTTCGACATTGGCTTCCTGAACGCCGCCATCGGGGCCGGAGCCGCAGGCCATTTCGATTTCGTTGCCGTGCATCCTTACGAGATCCTCGATGGCGTCGAGGAGGGGGGCGAAATCGATTTCCTCAGCATGGCGGGAAATCTCCGGAGGATGCTCAACGCCAATCATGAGCGCCCCGGCCTGCCCTTGTGGATCACAGAAATCGGCGTAAAGGCGCCAAGCGCGCCAGACCCCGAAGGAGACAATCGCCAGCAGATAGCCTTAGCCAAGGCCTTCATCCTCGGGCTTGCCTCGGGGTTCGAGCGGATCTTCTGGTTTGAGCCGCGCGGGCCGTCTTATGGACAGGACGGCGATTTCGGGCTCATCCGTGCCGGCTGGAGCCTTCGCCCCTCCTATTATGCCTTGCGCACACTCACAGATGCGCTTGGCCCCAAGCCTTCCTATCTCGGCTGGCTCGACTTGGACCGCGGCGCCTATGGCTTTTTGTTCCAGGGCCGGGAGGGGCCTGTCTTGGCGGCCTGGTCTCCTCAAGGCGAAGAGCACAAGATCAGCTTCGCGAACGAGGTCCTAATCTTGAGCCTTGATGGCAGCAGCGCGGCGCTTGAGGCGGAGCGGCCCTACGCGCTCACAGGAAAGCCTGTCCTTATCACCAGGGTGCCGCCCTCGCTTGCCAATCTAGCGAGGCGCAATGCGGGAAAACCCTTTCCTTGGGGCGGCGACTATGCGGGCGCGAAGACCGTAAGCTGCAGGCTGCAGGCGGACAATGAGGACAAGGGCCTCAGGCAGATCCGCCCCCGGACGACCGTGCCGGCAAATGTGGACGGCGTGCCAGCGCGCCGGCTCGACTTCGCTCGGCCGGATGGCGAAGGGCATTATGCTTATTTCCGGACCAGCCCCCGATTTGCGCCTTTTGGCGTTAAGAGTCTCGAAATCACGGCCCTTGTCCGCCGCCTCGCTCCCGATAAGCCTGCCGGGCTCACCCTCGATTATGAGTCGATGAATGGCTATGCTGCGGCGCCGGGCTGGGCGGGCATTCCGGCGGGCCAGGGATGGCAAAAAGTTACATGGAAGGTCAGCGACGCGAGCTTTGCCGGGGCATGGGGCTATGATTTCCGCCTGAACGCCGCTGGCTCGCCCAATGAATTTTACATCAAGGAAGTGCGGGTGAGGAAGCTCACCAAGGCTCAATAGACGCCCTCCCCCCGCGCAAAGGCGCGGCTGGCTGGCCCAGAAGCTTCGCCCTAATAGGCCTCGTAGCTCTTTTCCTCGACGATGCTGCTTGCCAAGAGACGGTTGATTTCCCGTTTGAGGGCAGCTCTGCGGTCGTTCATACGGTAGACACTCCGTGCCAGTCTGATAAATTCACCGCCAAAGCTCTTCGCGCGCTCGAGGGCGCGGATGTCGTCCTCGATCTGCCACAGTTGCCCGTTCACCTCTTTGAGCCCGGCTGTGAGAGCATCGAGCGCGGCGCTTTTTGGGACTTCGCTGCGAAGCGCGCGCATCGAAAGCGCATATTCGCGGCGCACATTCACAAGTTTTGCTTCGTCGCGGATATTTTCGAGTTTGATTTCCAGTATGGTGATCCGGTCGATCAATTCGCCCGGGCCAACTTCGATCAGGATGCGAATGGGGCAGCCTCCAGCCGCAAGGGGCAGCGGCCGCAGCTAGGCTGGCCGCAAGACCTCGAATCCGGATGAATTCCGTGCTAAGCGCAACACTTCAAGCTTGCGCGGAAGCAAGCTTGACGCGCGGCCGGATATGCGGCGGCCTAGTGCCGGATTGTCTGACGCAGGAACTTTATTAGCCCAGGGTAAGCAGACGCTGATGAACAGGCTTGTTTCCTTGAGAGGGCGGCTCCTGGGGAAGAAAATTTCTGATTCGCCGGAAAAATTCGCGCCGGATCCCGCCCGGGATATATTCCTCGTCACCTATCCCCGGTCGGGAACAACCTGGATCAGCTGCGTCGCCGCCGAGCTGATGTTCCGCATTTCGCCGGATAGCCTGACGGAGATCGATTCGATCGTGCCCGATGTGCACGCGCTGCCAGCCAAATCAGCGGTCCCCCCGGCCAGCCGCTACCTTGTCAAATCCCATCTTCCGTTCAATCTAGCGCTGCCATCGGCATCTTACCGGAGAGTGATCTACCTTGCTCGCGATCCGCGGGACGTTCTGCTCTCCTATTACCGCTACTCGCAGTTTCTATCGCACTATGAAGGGGGCTTGAAAGAATTCGCAATGGACTGGATTGCCGGGCGCATCTGGCCCTGCTCTTGGCAAGAGCATATCCACTCCTGGCTTGCGCCGCGGCCAGCCGCGGCGGATATCGAACTTTCGGTCTTTCGCTACGAAGACTTCATCGCAGATCCCAAGGGCCAAATCCAGGCTCTGGCGCAAGCGCTTGGGGCAGAGACAGGTGAGACGCGGATCGAGGAGATCGTTTCTGACACAAGCGCCCGCTCGATGCGTGTGCGCGAAAGCCGGGGGAAAAACGGCATTGGCCCTGAGTTCCAATTCATCGGAGCGGCTAAGGCAGGAAGCTGGAAGGAGCGGCTTACCGGAGAGGATTATGACGCGATTTCCATGGTTGAGGAATTCACGCGCGGCGCAATGCAGCGGGCGGGATATATGGCGGCCCTGCAGCCATGAACACGATCCATAAGCCGCTCTCCTGAAGCGCCTGCTGCGGGCTGCCGCCTCCCGCCAATCCGCAGGGATTTGGTAAGTCACCCTGCCTCGCCAAGATCATGATGGCTGAGGCAGGCAAGCAGCTGGCGGGGCTCGCAACGGGCCTGCGGCCCGCTCTCATAAGATTCGCTAACAAGGGGGGCGCTAGAGTGTTGGAGACAAAAAGCATCATGGGCCTCTTGCGCGGCTTTGCCGGAGGAGCGAGGGGGGGCCGGCCGCCTGTCACGCAACGCGATCCAGCCGCTCTGGAAGATCTGATCGAGCGCAACCTGCTTCTCAATGGCCGGCTAGCGGCGCGCCTCCAGCCGCGGAACACCCCGGTCAAGGATCTCGCCGAAGTCGAATTCCGGGTCTTCTCCCAGTGGGGAGAGGACGGGATTATCGAATGGCTTGTGTCGCATGTGGCGGTGCCGAATTGCCGGTTTGTGGAGTTTGGCGTCGAAAGTTTTTCTGAAGCGAATTGCCGTTTTCTGATGTTCAACCGGAACTGGAAAGGCCTCGTCATCGACAGCAATGCGGATTATATGGCCGGCCTTCAGTCCGATCACAAACTCTGGACGCATGACCTCACCGCTTTGCACGCGTTTGTGACGGCGGAAAACATCAACCAGCTCATTTCCGGCGCCGGCTTCTCGGGGCCTCTCGGGATCCTTTCCATTGATGTCGATGGAAACGATTATTGGGTTTGGCAAGCGATCGATTGCGTCTCGCCGGCGATCGTTATCTGTGAATACAATTCTCTTTTTGGCGATCTGAGGCCTCTCGTCATTCCCTATGATCCTGAGTTCGAACGCTTCAAGGCGCATCCGAGCGGCCTTTATTTCGGCGCCTCGATTGGGGCTTTGCAGCGGATCGCGGTTACCAAGGGATATTCCTTTATCGGAACAAACTCCAATGGCAACAACGCCTTCTTTGTCCGCGATGATCTCGCTCACTTCGTCCTGCCCCTGATCGGGAAGCCAAAAGCCAGCCCTTCGCGTCACCGCGGCGGCCGTGACGGACAGGGGAGGCTCACCTTCACGCCCGGGCTGGCGCGCCTCGGGCGGATCAAGGAATGCAAAGTTCTCGATGTTGAAACTGGTCAAATGCTGAGACTGTCGGATATAAACCCGCTTTATTCCGGCGATTGGACGGCGGGGATGAGCTGAGAGCCCCTTGCGCGCCGCGATCGAACCTTATCAGGCGGGTGGAAAGCCGGGCATTGCTGCCGCTGCGCCGCAGGCAAGCGGAAGAGGGTGAGTTTTGTTTGGCAGGTTTATGAGACACGGCCGCATAGCCGGGCGTGAGCGGGCGGGGAGCGCGCCTCAGCCTCACAAGGAATACCGGATTGGCAGGCATACCATTCTTCTGCCTTCCGGCCATTTGCTGCCCGGATATCAGGCTCAGCACCGGCTTTACGACCGCTTTCTCCCCATCCTTTGCAAAGAATTGGACGATCCTGAACGATGGATTATCGACGTGGGGGCGAATGCCGGAGACACTGCGGCTGCCGCCGCGCAGGCATGCCGCAACCCGCTCTTATGTGTCGAGGGCGACAGCCAGTTCTTCGATTTGCTTCAGAAAAATATTTCTATCCTGGCCCGGGAAAGTCATGTGGTGCGCTGTGTCCAAGCGATAGCAGGGACCGGCCGCTACGCTGGGGCTCTTGAAAGCGACGGAACGACGGCACATCTTGCCAAGGCCAAAGGCGCAGAGCTGAGAGCGGCTTCTCTCGATGACATCCTCCGCGCCGCGGATGTGCCGGCAGCGGCCATCGCACTTCTCAAAGTGGACACGGACGGCTATGACGCCGACGTCATTTTTTCCGCGGAAGATATTCTCGCCGCGTCAAAGCCTGTTCTTTTTTGGGAGAATTATTTTGCGGCTCCCGCGCAGAGGCAGGATCTGGAAGCTCTCTATCAGAGCCTCGCCGGGAAGGGCTACGAGCATTTTTGGGTGTTCGACAATTTTGGAAACCTAATGCTGCGGGAATGCAGCGCGCGCGATCTCATTAGTTTGAATGGCTATGTTGCATCGCAGCAATTTCATGGCTGCACGCGGACCATTTATTACACCGATATCCTCGCTGCGCCGCCTCATCAGCTTGCGCAAGCCCGCAAGGCCGTGTCTATATTCATCTCCTCTTTCATCGAGAGGGAATAGCGGCATGCGCAAGGCGGGCGTGCCGCAGCGGCTAGACGCCTTGCAAGGGAGACGGGATGTGCAGCAGGCAGCACCGGAGCTTGTCGAAAGCATCACCCATGGGGGGCGCGTGCTCGCCCTTATCATTCCGGAAAGGTTCCGCAAGCCAGGCATTCATTTTTTCACTCCTCCCGATTTTTCCCAGCAGCTCGCCTATATGGCGCATCCCGCAGGCAAGCTGATTGCGCCGCATGTGCATAACCCCGTTCCGCGCCAGGTGCATTACACTCAGGAAGTCCTGTTCATCCGCAAGGGAAAAATGCGGGTTGATTTCTACGACACCCAGCAATGTTACTTGAGAAGCCGCATTCTCGAGGCGGGAGATGTCATCTTACTGATCGAGGGCGGGCACGGGTTCGAGGTGCTTGAAGAAGTGGAGATGATCGAGGTCAAGCAGGGGCCTTACGCCGGAGAACAGGACAAGACGCGCTTCGAAGGCATCAATGGCGAGCAAGCACGGTTTACGCTCGAAATGGCAGAGAGCGGTGAGTAGCTTGGGCTCGTTTAAGGCAGCACGATGATGGATGCCGTCCTTGTCAACGAGCCTCTTCTAGACGGCAATGAGAAGCGCTACCTCGCCGAGTGCATCGACACTGGTTGGATCTCTTCCGAAGGGCCGTTCGTGCGGCGGCTCGAAGAGGAGTTCGCCGCACGCGTTGGCCGCAAGCATGGCATTGCCGTCTGCAATGGCTCAGCGGCTCTCGACGCGGCTGTTGCAGCGCTGGGCCTGGAGGCGGGCTGCGAGGTCATTTTGCCTTCCTTCACGATCATCTCCTGCGCGGCGGCCATTCTGCGGGCGGGCGCTGTTCCGGTTGTCGCCGATAGCGATCCTGAGACGTGGAACATGCGGCCTGATTTGGCAGCTAAGCGGATCACGCCGCGCACACGGGCGATCATGGCGGTGCACATCTACGGCTTGCCTGTTGATATGGATCCGCTTCTCGCCCTTGCGCGCGCGCATGGGCTGAGGGTCATTGAGGATTCGGCCGAGATGATTGGCGGCGCCTGCCGCGGCAAGCCTTGCGGCAGCTTTGGCGACATCAGCACCTTCAGCTTTTACCCCAACAAGCATGTCACGTCTGGCGAAGGCGGCATGATCGTGACCGACGATGATGCGCTCGCCGCGCGCTGCCGCGCATTGCGCAATTTGTGTTTCCAGGAAGGCAAGCGCTTTGTCCATGAAGATCTCGGCTGGAACCTCCGGATGAGCAATCTCCAGGCTGCGGTGGGTGTGGCGCAGCTCGAGAGGCTCGATGAGTTCCTTGCCCGGAAGAAGAAAATGGGCTGCCTCTACCGGGAGCTTCTCGAAGGCGTGCCGGGGCTCTGCCATCAGCCAAGCCGCACGGGCTATGCTGAAAACATCTATTGGGTCTATGGAATAGTGCTTGACGAGAGCGTGCCTTTCGGCGCGGCAGAGGCCATGCGGCGGCTTGCTAAGCTCAATGTCCAGACGCGGCCCTTTTTCTGGCCCATGCATGAGCAGCCTGTGTTCCGCAAAATGGGGCTTTTCGCCGGAGAGTCTCATCCCGTGGCAGAGCGGCTCGCGCGGCGCGGCTTTTATCTGCCCAGCGGAATGGCGCTTAGCGAAGACCAGATCAGAAGGGTTGCCCGCGCGGTCCGGGAGGTGATGCAGTGAGCGTCTTTGGCGCCTATTCAAGCTATTACGATCTGCTTTATGAGGGCAAGGATTATCCCAAGGAAGCCGCTTTTGTCTCCTCGGTGATCCAGCGCCACGCGCCCGGCGCGAAAACGGTCCTCGATCTTGGATGCGGCACGGGGCTTCACGCCTGCGCCTTTGCGCAAATGGGGTATCAGGTGACTGGCCTTGACCGCAGCGAAGCCATGCTCGCTAAAGCGTGCGAGCGCTGCAGCAAGGAGGGCGCGGCGGGACAGGGCGCGGTCGATTTGCACGAAGGCGATGTGACGGATTTCCAGCTAGGGCGCCGCTTCGACGCCGTGGCGGCGTTGTTCCATGTGATCAGCTATCTGCCTTCCAATGCCGCTTTGGAAGCAGCCTTCGCTTGTGTCCGGGAACATTTGAAGCCAGGCGGCATCTTCGTCTTCGATCAGTGGTATGGCCCTGCGGTTCTCACCGACCGCCCCGCGCCGCGAATCAAGACTTTCGAGAACGATTCGTTAAAGATCATCCGGATAGCCACGCCGGAATTGCACGTGAACGATAATCTCGTGGACGTCCGCTACGATCTTGCCGTCATTGACAAGCCGTCGGGGCGCTGCGAGCAGATCACAGAAACCCATAGAATGCGGTATCTTTTCTGGCCTGAAATCGATTCCCTCCTGTCGCGCCACGGCCTGATCCCGGTTGAATTTGGCGAGTGGCTTTCGGGGAGAAAGCCCGGTCAATCGTCTTGGAATACTTTCGTGGCGGCCGTTGCTCCCTGCGCGGCGTGATGCTCTGCCATGGGTTTGCGCGTCGGCATTCTGGCGGGAGCCTGCGATCTCCATATGGGAGGGGCGTGGACCTTCTCCGCGACGCTGCTCGAGACGGTTCAGGCTGAGCGATGGCCCCATGAATTCATCCTTCTGGACGGCCTCCTCACCGAAGCCTTGCGGAAGGCGCAGCAGGAGCTGGCGGAAAGGAAGGCTCATCCCACCCTGAAGGAGGATGGCCTTGCCCGCGTCGTTGCTGCAGCCTCGGCCCATCTGGCGCGGAAAGTAGCAGGCTGGAACAGCAGCAATGCGGCAGCCGGCTCTGAGAAGAATGAGATCCCCTTCAGCAAAGCCGAGACCGCCGCCTTTCTCGAAAAGATCGCGCGGGACGAAAGAATCGACATCGCCTGGCTGCTGCTGCCATGGAGCGATCCTTTGGCGCTTCCCTACATTGCAACGGTCTGGGATCTCGAGCACCGCAAGCAGCCTTACTTCCCCGAGGTGAGCACAACGGGATGGGCCTGGGCGGAGCGCGAAGCCGCCTATAGCGCTCTCTTGCCGCGCGCCGCCATGGTGATCACCGGAACGGAAACAGGCAAGAAGGAGCTGCTTCACTATTACCGTCTTAATTCCGGCAATGTCGCGGTCATTCCGTTTCCGGCTCCTTCGGCCATCGTTCAAGAGCGGCCTGCGAATGAAAACGAGATCAAAGAAAAATACGGCATCACGGGCAGCTTCCTTCTCTATCCTGCGCAATTCTGGCCGCATAAGAACCATGTGAATCTCTTGAGAGCCCTGAGCCTCCTGCGCGGCCAGCACGGGCTCGATTTCAATCTCGTCCTGAGCGGCAGCGACAAGGGGAACCAGGGCCATGTCATGCAAGCGGCCAGGGACCTTGGTCTTGCGAAGAGCGTTCACGTCCCAGGCTTCATCCCGCGCGCCGACCTCAATGCGCTCTACCGCTCGGCAATGGCGCTTGTTTTCCCGAGCTTCTTCGGGCCTGACAATTTTCCGCCGCTTGAAGCCTTCGCCCTCGGCTGCCCTGTGATTGCCGCAAATGTGCCCGGGGCAAGCGAGCAGATTGGCGAGGCCTCGCTGCTTTTCGACCCCTGCGTTCCGGCCGATATAGCCGCCAAGATCGCCCTTCTCCACAGAAGGCCAAGGCTCCGCGCGCAATTGATCCGCAAGGGCTCGGACATTGCGAAGCGCCGCACGCCGCGGGCCTATGTCGCAGCGCTGTGCGCGCATCTTGACAGATTCGAATCCATCAGGCGGTGCTGGGGCGCGGCCTATGAGCATCCCTGACCGTTGCGCCCGGAAAAGGGTGAGACGGGCATCTTGCCGGACAAAATGTTTCACGTGAAACATTTTTGTCCGGTTCCCGGCGCTGACCGGACAAGGCTTTCTCCTCTCGCCCATCGTAAGATGTGCGATGACACGGAAAATTTGTCCTGCGGGTGATTGAGAAATCCCGCAAAGCGTAAGCACCGGCATCGAAGGCCGCGCCAAATGGCTGCAATTGCAAATGCGGGCGGCGGACCATAGATTTCCAGCCATCTGATATCCACGATACAGCGGGCGTCATGGATCTGACATATCTTTATTCCCTCGCGGGGGGCGCGCTGATCGGCCTTGCGAGCGCGCTTTATCTCCTCCTCGATGGCCGCATCGCCGGGGTCAGCGGAATCATCGGCGGCACTCTCCAGCGCATTGGCGACAACCAGCTTCGCAATGCGGCCTTTCTGCTGGGGCTCCTTCTTGGGCCGGTGATCTACCGCCTTTCCTTCGCGAGCTGGCCTCCCGTCCATTACGGGGCAGATTTGTGGATTTACGCAGCGGCCGGGCTTCTCGTCGGCTTTGGCACGCGGCTTGGCTCCGGCTGCACGAGCGGGCATGGAGTCTGCGGGCTTGCACGCCTTTCGCGCCGCTCAATCGCCGCGGTTGCAACTTTTCTTCTGACTGGCATAGCCACTGTTGCTGTCATGAATGCCGTAGGAATCTAGCGCCATGACCGTTTCATTCCCGCGCGCGCTTGCAGCGTTTGGCTGCGGCGCCATCTTTGGCTTTGGCCTTGCCCTTTCGGGCATGATGGATCCAGCAAGGGTTCGCGGCTTTCTCGATGTGCTGGGCCGCTTTGATCCGACCCTTGGCTTTGTGCTCGCTGGCGCTCTCGCGGTTTCGGCTGCAGGCTATGCCCTCTCGCGCCGTATGCAGCGCCCGCTTCTCGAGAGCGCATTTCATGTGCCAGGGCAGGGCAGGATCGACGCGCGGCTCATCGCCGGGGCAGCGCTTTTCGGCATTGGCTGGGGGATGGGCGGGCTTTGCCCAGGGCCTGCGGTTTCGTCACTCTCTCTTGCGCTACCGCAGGCCTTCGTCTTTGTCTGCGCCATGATCGCAGGCATTCTGATTCACGACCATTGGCAGGCGGTCCGCCGCCTTGCGGAAAGCCTTTCCTCTGCGCGCCGCGCGGCCGATGCCGACGCCGATGCTTAAGGAGGGGTCATGGCGGCTCTGTCAGGCAATCTCTTCGAGGGAGCGCTTGGCGATCCTTATCAAGAAATTGTGACCCCTCTTTTCGAAACCCCGCATCTCAAAATCGAGCGAATCGTGTCAATGGGCCAGAAGAGCCCGGAGGGCTTCTGGCACGATCAGCCCTTTGCCGAATGGGTCATGATTCTTGCCGGATCGGCGGGCCTTCTTTTTGAAGGCGAAAGCGATGCAAGGGTGATGGCGGCGGGAGATTATGTGCTGATCCCGGCGCATGTAAAGCACCGTGTCGTATGGACGAGCAAAGAGCCTCCCGCCGTTTGGCTTGCCGTTCACATCCGCGGCGAGGCATAAGCCCTGCTTTATTCCGCCTCGGCTCTGGCCTTTGGGGCCTTTGGAAGGAGCGCGCATTGGTTTCCTTGACATCGGCCGGGGGCCGTCCATGGGCGGAATTTGCATGGCCCTTGGCGGTGCGCTTGGCCTTGCGCGATTTCCGTGGCGGGTTTCGCGGCTTTTTCATCTTTCTTGCCTCGATTGCGCTCGGCGTCGCCGCGATCACCGGCGTCGGCTCGGTGTCCTTGTCGCTGAAGGATGGGCTTGCCCGGCAGGGGCGCGAAATTCTCGGCGGCGATATCGCCTTCGATCTCCCTCAGCGCGCGCTTCCCGATGCGGAGCGTTTCTATCTTGCCGGAAAGGGCAAGCTCGCGGTGGTTGCCCTGATGCGGGCCATGGCGCGCGGGGACGATGGTGAATCCGCCCTTGTCGAGATCAAGGCGGTTGATGGCGCCTATCCGCTGACGGAAGGCCCTTCCCTCGATCCGCCCCTGGCATTGGCCGATGCTTTGGCCGTGCGCGAAGGCGTTTACGGAATGGCCGCAGACGCGGCGCTTCTCGCAAGGCTGCAACTTGCGCCGGGAAGCCGCCTGTCGATCGGCAGCGCGCGTTTCGAGCTGCGCGCAGTGCTTCGCTTTGAGCCCGACAGGCTCGCAAGCGGCATCCGCTTTGGCTCGCCCGTGTTGATTTCGCAGGAGGCGCTCAAGGCCTCGGGCCTGATCCAGCCTGGCGCGCTTGTCAAATGGCAGTACAGGATCGCCCTTGGCAATGCGTCCGAATCGCAGATAGCGGCCTTGATAGAGGAAGCGAAAGAGCGCTTTCCTGATGCGGGATGGGACATCCGCACCAGGACCAGTATCTCCCCGCAGTTCTCCCGCAATCTCGACAGGTTCACCGAGTTTCTGACGCTTGTGGGGCTGACCTCGCTCATCGTGGGCGGGGTCGGAGTTGCCAATGCTGTTCGCGGCTTCGTCGAGCGCAAGCGGCAAACGATCGCCACGCTTAAAGCCCTGGGCGCGGCGGGCGGCACCGTGTTTGTCTTGATGCTGACCCAGACCATGCTCGTTGCCGCCGCGGGAGCAGCGCTTGGCGCGGCGCTTGGCGCCGCCTTGCCTTATTTCGCAGCTTCGGCGATTGGCCCTCTCCTGCCGTTTCCGGTGGCGCCCGCCCTTCACCTTCCAGCAATTCTGAAGGGGCTTCTTTATGGCCTTTTGACGGCCCTTGCTTTTTCGGCAGCGCCGCTTGGCCATGCCCATGACATCCCGGTTCAGGCGCTTTTCCGTGCCGGGACAGAGCCACGGCGCGGCTTGCCGAGGCCGCGCTACCTCGCGGTCGCTGCCGTTGCAGCGCTCGGCCTTGTTGCGGCCGTTCTCGGCTTTGCGGCCGACCGCAGGCTTGTCCTCATCTATCTTGGGGCAACGCTTGGCGCTTTTGCGCTGCTGCGGGGCGCTTCGCTTCTCATCGCCTCAGGCGCAAAACGGCTTCCCCATGCGCGCAGCGTCGCGCTGCGGCTTGCGATCGGCAATATCCACCGCCCAGGCGCCCTGATGCCCTCGGCCGTGCTCTCGCTTGGCCTTGGGCTTTCCCTCCTCGTTGCGCTTGGCCTCAGCGGCGCTAGCATAAAAGCCGAGCTTCAGCAGCCTCACGCGCGCAAGGCGCCAAGCTTCTTCTTTCTCGATGTGCCAGCGGCAGGCGCCAGCGATTTTGCCAAATTCCTGAAAGACCTCGCGCCTGACGGGGAGACAGAGCTCGTCCCGATGATGCGCGGACGCATCGTCAGGCTGAACGGCGTGCCTGCAAGCCAGATCCATCCCAAGCAAAGCGCGGCATGGGCGCTTGAAGGAGACCGGGGAATCACCTTTTCAAAAGAGGTGCCCGCAGGCTCGAGCATTGTCAGCGGAAGCTGGTGGCCAGAAGATTATGCGGGGCCGCCTTTGGTCTCCGTCGAAGACGGAATTGCCGGGGGGCTTGGCCTTGCGGTTGGCAGCGAAGTGACGGTCAATGTGCTGGGCCGCGAGATCACGGCAAGAGTGGCGAGCACGCGCAGGGTGAACTGGCGCAGCTACGGAATTAATTTCGTGCTTGTCTTTCCGCCTTCGAGCTTTGCTGGCGCGCCTTATCACGAGATTGCGACCCTGACGATCCCCGGCGGCGCGGCTCCTGAGAGAGAAGCTGCGATCCAGCGTGCGGCTGCCCGCGCCTTTCCTGCGGTGACGGCGATCCGCGTCAAGGACGCGCTTGATGCGGTGAGCGCAGTCGCGGATCAGCTTGCCTTCGCGGTCAGGATTGCGTCAGGCGCGGCATTTCTGGCTTCGATCCTTGTCATTGGAGGCGCGCTGGCGGCAGGGCAGGAGGCCCGCATTTATGACGCCGTCGTGCTGAAGGCTCTTGGGGCAACGCGCGCGCGCCTTGCTGCGGCCTATCTTTATGAATTCAGCATCATTGGTATGTGCGCAGCGCTCTTCGGCGTGGCGGCGGGGACAGCGGCAGCCTTTGGCATTGCGCGAGGCGTGATGGATCTCGATTTCGTTTTTACCTGGGAAGAGGCGCTTGCGGGCGCCGCTGCGGCTTTGTGCATCACGGTTTTGCTTGGGCTTTCAGGCACCTGGCGGGTTCTCGGCCGCAAGGCCGCGCCCTATTTGCGCGAGCTTTAAGGTGATCGCCGCTGGTTGAACGGCTGATTTTTGTTTCCCATTGAGTGACCTTAACGAATGTTCATGCGGGCTGGCCTTGTGCCGCCTCTCCGCATGGGCCATATTATTGACCGCGCTGGCCCCACCCGGGGCGGCAGTCAGCGGGCTTGAGGCCCGCGCAACGCTTTAGAGGAAACCATGTCCGACTTCGACCGCAACGCCAGTGCCCGCTGGGCGCAAGGTGTCACACGGGCCGGTCGCGCCGAAATCGACCAGGGCCTGCGTTCTTATATGCTGGGCGTCTACAACAATATGATGGTTGGCTTGGCGCTCACCGGGGCGGTGGCTCTCGGGGTGCACATGCTCTCCGTCACCACGGATCCTGGCCTCGCGGCTGGCCAGGCCGGGCGCCTGCTGCTGACGCCCTTTGGCGTCGCGCTTTATGCGAGCCCGCTCAAATGGCTGGTGATGCTCTCGCCGCTCGCCTTTGTGTTCTTCTTCTCGTTCCGGATCAATCAGATCTCGGCCTCGACGGCGCGCAGCCTGTTCCTTGCTTTCGCGGCCGCGATGGGCCTTTCCCTTTCGACGATACTGCTCGTCTATACTGGCACGTCGGTCGCCCGCGCCTTCTTTATCACGGCGGCGGCATTTGGCGGCTTGAGCCTCTACGGCTACACAACGCAGCGTGATCTTGCGCCTATGGGCGCCTTCATGGTGATGGGCCTCATCGGCCTTTTGATCGCCATGCTGGTCAACCTCTTCCTGCACAGCACGGGGTTTCAGTTCGCTCTGTCGATCCTGACGGTTTTGATCTTCTCCGGCCTCACCGCCTGGGACACGCAGGCGATCAAGGAGATGTATTACGCGAGCGACGACTACGAGACCGCAACGAAGAAATCGGTGAATGGGGCGTTGATGCTCTACCTCGATTTCATCAACATCTTCCAGGCGCTGCTCTATCTCACCGGCGGCAGCAATCAGAACGAGTAATGACGGCTTTTAAGCCCGGAAAGCCCCGCCCATGCGGGGCTTTTTTGTTGCGCTCGCGCGTGAAGGATGAGGCTTCAGAAATCGGTGGCGATGCCTTTCACTTCCCAATCGCCATAGCGGACCGGCTCCGGCCCGCTGCGCCCATTGATTTCCTTGGGGGGCAAAGGCGCGCTGCTCGAGGAGAGCCGCCTTGCCCTGGCCTCGGCAAGAGCGCGCTCTGCCGCCTCACGGAGCCGGGCGGCGCGCGCTGCGGCCGCAGCGGGACTGGTCCTTGTCTCTTTGGCGCCTTTCATGCGCTTCCCCTTGATATGTCTGCCGCGCCGCCGCGGCTTCACGCTCTGGCGGCATTCCCCTTAATATTCCAGGATGCGTTCTGCAAAGCGCAATTGCTTCATAAAGGGGGCATCATGGCGAGCCTTCCGGCCATTGCTGCAGGGAGGACGCTGCGTTGAGGGAATTTCTTCCTCCGCGCGGCGGAGGGCGGCGCAGCGGGCCGTCCGCAAGCCGCAAGGCCGCCCGATCCCGAGGGGGCGCCGCGGAGGAGCAGGCGAGGGCAGTTCCAGGCCTTCCCGCCCGCCTTGCGGCAGCCGAAATCATCGGCGATATTATCGCGCGCCGCCACCCGCTTGATGAATGCTTCTCGCCGCGCGCAGCCTTCTCCCGGCTGGGCGGATTGGGCGAGCGGGAGGTTGCGCTTGCGCGCTCGATTGTGACGGCTGCGCTGCGCCGTCTCGGCACAATCCGGGCCGCGCTCGCCAAGCTTATGGAAAAAGAGCTGCCTCGGCAGGCCGCTCATCTCGAATGGACTCTGATCGCGGCGGCAGCGCAAATCCTTTTTCTCGATGTTCCGGATCATGCCGCGGCGGATCTTGCCGTGCGCGCCGCCAAACTCCAAGGGAGAACCGCGCCATATGCGGCGCTAGTGAACGGCATTTTGCGCAATCTGATCCGCTCCCGGGATAAGATTCTGCTCGAAAGCGATCCGCTGGACCACGACACGCCGGCGTGGCTTGCCGCGCGCTGGCGCGAAACTTACGGCGAGGAGGCCGCAAGGGCGATTGCAAGCGCGCATAGGCTGGAGCCGGCGCTCGATGTCACGGTCCTCGCCGATCCTTTGCTCTGGGCGGAACGGCTTCAAGCTGTCATCTTGCCGACGGGGTCGCTCCGGCTTCGCACGCATGCGCCTGTTACAGAGCTGCCCGGTTTTGCCGAGGGAAAATGGTTTGTCCAGGATGCGGCCGCCGCGCTGCCCGCGAGGCTGCTGCGGCCGGAGCCGGGAATGCGGATCGCCGATTTCTGCGCTGCCCCGGGCGGCAAGGCGGCGCAGCTTGCCGCGGCGGGGGCGGATGTCACGGCTATCGACCGTTCGGCGGAGCGGATGAAACTCCTCGCCGCAAATTTCGCGCGGCTCAAGCTCCATGCCGAAATTGTCATCGGCGATATCCTAAGCATGAAATTGCCGCTCTTTGATGCTGTCCTTGTCGATGCGCCCTGCTTGGCCACGGGAACGATTCGCCGTCACCCAGACACTGCCTGGCTCAAGAGACCGCGCGATCTCGCGGCGCTGACCGCCCTTCAGGCGCGCCTCCTCGATAAGGCCGTGGAGACGGTGAAGCCCGGCGGGATGGTTGTCTATTGCACATGCTCCCTCGAGCCCGAAGAGAACGAGCTGCAGATCGCGGCGCTTTTGCGCCGCAATCCTGGCATTGCCCGTATCCCGGTTGAGCCCTTTGAAGCTGGCGGCCTGCCTGAGCTCTTGAATGAGAATGGCGAGCTGCGGACGCTTCCTTCGCATCTTCCTGCGGCTGACCCGAGGATGGCTGGGCTTGATGGATTTTTTGCCGCCCGGCTGCTGCGCCGCTGTCAATAAGCCAGAAACGAATTTTAATGATAAGGGTCCGCTGCAGTGCTAGACCGCCGGGCTGCGGCAGAGAGAGGCTGCGGAATGATTCTTGCGGGCCCGGAGGATCTTGGGCCCGCGCGCAGAAGGAGGAGTTGACCCCTGCCGGGCGCCACATTTAAGGACCGGTTGCGCATCGCGGGATTGTTTGCCGGCCGCGTGAAAGCGGCTTTCAAATGCGCCCTCTATGCCCCATTGCGCGCCTTGACCGGCCTCGGGCGGCGGCCTCCCGAGCGCCTTCTCATTGCCCCGCAGGACATCAGGACCAAGGATCCGACGCTGGCGGCCGACATTTACGCGGGCTACTTTGCCTTTGGCGGTAAAATTGTCAATGCGCATGGCCGCTCGCCTTTCGAGATCGAATCGGGCTCACCTGCCTGGGCGCGGGCGCTTGCGGGTTTTTCGTGGCTGCGCCACCTGCGCGCCGCTGACACTGCCGTTGCGCGCGCCAATGCCCGTGTCCTCGTTGGCGATTTTTTGAGCCTTGCCGGAACGCCGGACCGCTCCCCGGCATGGGAGCCCGAGGTTGCTGCACGGCGGCTGATCGCTTTCCTCTCGCAGTCCCCCGTCATTCTCGACGGCGCCGACCGCAACTATTACCGGCAGTTCATGAAGGGCCTTGGCCGGACAGAGGTTTTTCTCGAGCGCAGGCTCGCGGGAAGGCTCGAAGGCGAAGCCCGCCTCATCGCGGCCATCGCGCTCGCCGGGTTTGGCCTTTGCACGGAGGGCGGCCGCAGCCTTCTCCGCAAGGGCTCAAAGCTCCTTGCCGAAGAGCTCGAAAGGCAGATCCTCCCCGATGGAGGCCATATCAGCCGCAATCCTGAGAAGCTGCTCGAACTCCTTCCAGACCTGCTGCCACTGCGCCAGGCCTATAGCGCGCGCGGGCTGCAGCCGCCCGTGCAGCTCTTGAACACCATCGACCGCATGATGCCGATGCTGCGCCTTTTCCGCCATGGCGACGGCACGCTCGCTCTGTTCAACGGCATGGGCGTGACGCCGCCGGAGCTGCTTGCGACTATTCTTGCTTACGACGACGTCAGGGCGCAGCCGCTCATGAGCGCGCGCCACTCTGGCTATCAGAGGATCGAGGCGGCAAACGCCGTTGTCATCATTGATGCCGGGCGCCCTCCGCCACAGAATTTTTCCAGCCGCGCGCATGCTGGCTGCGGATCTTTCGAATTTTCGGTGGGGCCGCAGAGGCTTGTCATCAATTGCGGCGCGCCCGATGCAAACCGCGCGGCAGCGCGCGAGGCTGCGCGCATGACGGCGGCACACTCGGCCCTTGTAATCGACGACACTTCCTCCTGCCGCTTCGCCTCCCAGACGGGGCTGCTCAAATGGCTCGGCGGCGAGATCATCTCTGGCCCGGATAAAGTCGATGCCGAGCGCGGTGAGGAGGCGGATGCAACGGCCGTTGTACTCGCGCATAATGGCTATGAGGAGCGCTTCGGCTTATTGCATGAGCGGCGTATCATGCTCCATAAAGATGGTAAGGCGCTGAGCGGCGCTGACCGCCTTTATCTCGCTGATCCAAGCCGCCTCATCGAGACGCGCCCCTTTGCGCTGCGCTTTCATATCCATCCCAATATCCGCCTGAAGCGCGTGCGGGACGGCCTCGCCATTGTCTGCGTTCTCCCCGATGAGAGCCGCTGGGTTTTCGAGACTGAATCCGGACAGGCGGCTATTGAGGAAAGCATTTTCTTTGCGGCGCCGGATGGCCCGCGGAGCTGCGCGCAGATTGTTCTGCATGGCGAAACCGGGGCCGATGTGACCGTCACCTGGAGCTTCCGGCACATCGAGCGCAGGGCCTCGCGCGAATCACCTTGAACGGAGCCCATCTGCCAAGTGGGCCGCCTTACGCCAGGACAGGCGCTCAAAACCCAAGCTTAGCCGTCCTCACGCAGGCGGACAATGACATCGACGCTCGCAATACGTTTGCCTGGCGGAAGGGGCGGCAAACCCTTCTGATTGACCTCGACCTTGGGGATGTCGATGAGAGTGTTTGCGCCCTCGACCAGAAAATGATGATGATCCGACGTATTGGTGTCGAAATAAGTGCGCGAGCCATCGATGGCGATCTCCCTTAGCAGGCCCGCTTGCGTGAACTGGTGAAGGCTATTGTAGATCGTTGCCAGTGAGATAGAAACACGCGAGGCTTGGGCCTCTTCCTGCAGTTTCTCTGCAGTGACATGCCGGTCGCCTTTGGCGAATAAAAGCCAGCCGAGCGCCATTCTTTGCCGTGTCGGCCGAAGACCTGCGGCGTTGAGCTTCATGCGAATGTCATGGAATGGGCACCCTGCCAATTCTCCGTGGGAAGCCTCGGGCAGCGGGAAGCTGCGGCGCGGCTTTGAGGAGGGGGCTTTACGCGGCACCATATCTCAGCACCCTTTCCGGCGGGAACGGCAACATGGCAGCATGCTGCACTATAAAGAGCCAAAGCCCGCAGGGCAACTTTCGCCGCAAGACCAGAGACCCTGCCGGATCCGGGCGCAAACGGGGAGGGGGAAGCGCCTAGGCCGGCGTGCCGTCAAGCCCTGGATAGCTGCAGCGCCATTTCACAATTTTGCGGCCGGGATGCTGCGCCGCCCATTCAGCCATCGCCGGAGGGGCTTGCGACATGCATTGCAAGAGAGAGCCGCCGCCATCCACAAAGGAGAGATGCCGCTCCTCGCATGACTCAGGCTGCGCCAGAGTGCAAACGGTGAGGATGAGTTCAACAAGGCCCATCGCCAACTCCTGTGATCAGCGGATGCGGGATATGCCTATATGCCACAACCTCAAGCAAAATGATTGCCCGGTTTGGATCGTGGCCTGGAAGGCAGCATGCGGGGCTTAGCTTTGTCCAGACAAAGAAGGCTGCCCGCAGCTGGGGGGCTGGATGGCGCGGATCTGAGCAAGGCAGCCCAGCGCGGGTCTCTTCCCCAGCGAGGCAAGGAAACGGCGAGGGGCAGCTTCCTGCGGCGCAATCTGCCTGAAGCTTGAGCAGGAAGTCATAGGAATTGCGCGATCTGCCGGTAACCCGGCAAAAGCCTCCCTGTTCGGTGATTGGATGCCATGCCCCTTCCCATTCGCATTTTTTACGATGCCTATATGCACTTCTCGCGGGACGATGGCTGGGCCATCGCCAGCCACATTGCCTTGTCGATCCTCATGTCCATGTTCCCGTTTCTCATTTTTCTGACGGCGCTGGCGGGCTTTTTCGGCTCGAAGGAGCTGTCGGAGGAAGCGGTGGCGCTCGTTTTTCAAACCTGGCCGCAGCAGGCTGCCGCGCCGATTGCGGCCGAGATCCACAATGTTTTGACGCAGCCGCGGCGGGGGGTGCTGACGATTGGCGTTGTCTTGGCCGTTTATTTCTCCTCGAACGGGGTTGAAGCTCTGCGCACCGGGCTAAACAGGGCTTATGGCGTGAGGGAGGAGCGGCCATGGTGGCGCCTTAGGCTGCAATCCATCGCCTTTGTTTTTGTTGGCGCCTTTGCTCTTCTAGCGCTGGCGCTGCTTGTTGTTCTTGCGCCGCTAATCTGGGCGGGCGCCCTGCGCTACGCGCCTGGCCTTGAGCCTCTGAGCCATCTCGTCACATTTGGAAGGCTTACCATCGCGAGTCTTGTGATTCTTCTCGCCCTTGCGCTTGCCCATGCGGCTTTGCCGGGAGGAAAGCGTCCTCTGGGCGAGGCGGTGCCAGGCATTCTTTTCACCTTCTCTCTTTGGATCGCCGCGGGGATCGCTTTCGGGTCTTATTTATCAGAATTCGCGCGCAGCTACGTTACGACTTACGCTGGCCTTGCCTCGGTCATGATTGCACTTGTGTTTCTCTATCTTGTGGCCTTGATTTTTCTTTTCGGCGCAGAGATCAATGCGGCGATCCTGCGCTGGAAAAGCCGGCTGCAAAGCCCGGAATGCCTGGGGCTAGGCAGGAAGGGCGAAGGAATTTAGAGCTCGCGGGAAGGTTGGCGGTTTTCAGGCTATTGCTTCTTGTCTTTGCAGCGCCCCGCGCCCTGCCTTGTTTTTCGCATTTTGCCCCCCTGAAGGAAAGCCGCCCGGCGCCTCGCGGTTCTCACGAGCGAGATTCCAGCGGGCAAGCTCCCATGCCGCGAAACTCCGCGCCCTGGCTTCGAGGCATTCGTCGGGGCATGCGCCGCAATAGTAAAGCTGCAAGGCGGCGATACAAAGCTTGGTAAGCTCCGCTATATCGGCCGGCCTATTTTCAAGCCGCAGGCTAACCGTTTGCATCAATATTTTATCTATTCTAATTCTTTCTTCGATTGCTGCGCACATATGCATCTCCATATAATTTAGAGGATCATGATATACGCTTGTACAAATACTTCACAACATCTATGTTTCTTATCTATTCTAATTCCATTTAAGACCTTGAGAGGGCATAGGGCCTTTAGAGGGCAACGGAAACGCTCAAGGAGCAGCTCTTAGCCAGTGCAGGCGGTGAATGGGATGCCGCGCAAAGGATCGCGCGTGGCCCGTTTGGATTCGAGGGAAGGGCTGCCGGTTGATTCGCCGCATCCTGCTCAAGTAGAAGACTCCCTGTCTATGGGCAGGAGAGAGGAGCGCGCCGGGGAAGAGGGGCGAGAGCCTATCCTGCACGGCGAGATCGGGCCATGCTTGTTCTGCTTACGCGCGCTCCCGAGGAATCAAAACGCACGGCTGCACGCTTGGCGCAGGACGGGCATGAGGCGGTCTTGTCGCCGGTTATCGAGATGGTGCCTACGGGCGCGGAATGGCCTTCTGGTGTCATTGATGGTGTGCTTGCGACCAGCGCCCGGGGGTTCGAGCTTCTCTCAGTTTCGCCGGAATGGCCCTTACCCGAGGCCCGCCGCTTGTTTCCTTTGCTGCTCGTCGGCGAGCGCACGCGCGAGGCGGCGCTCGAGCGGGGGTTTGAAGGCCCGCTGCTCATAGCTCCGGACGCAAAGACTCTCGCTCCCCTGATCATGTCCCGCTTCCCCGAGCCACGCCGTTTTGTTTATCTTGCGGGGCGCGACCGCAAGCCGGGTTTAGAGGAAGCGCTTGTTGAGGCAGGCCATACCATCAGCCTTGTTGAAGTTTATTCGGCGCAGCCAGCCGATACCCTGACCAGCGAGGCACTGGCCGCTGCGGCGTCGGGCCGGCTGAGCGTGGTGCTGCATTATTCCCACCGCAGCGCAGAGATTTTCGTTTCGCTCGCGCGGCAGGCGGGCCTTGACTTTTCACGGATCAACCATGTCTGCATCTCGCAAGATGCCGCAGCGCCGCTTCTCGCTGCAGGGATTCATGCTGTGCTTGTCGCCAAGAGCCAGGACGAGCAAGCGATGCTCGCGATCGTCAACGCGCTCTCGGTCCTGCCCGAAGCGCCGCTTGGGCGGGGCGCGCCCCTTGGCGCGTGATGGCCGAGTCTTGATCGGAAATCCAATCCGGCCCAGCATCGCCACATGAATATCAAGCATCTTCTTCTTGCGGCCGTGATCTGGGCCTTTTCTGCTGCTGCGGGCAGGGCAGATTCTTTGGAAATCAAGGCGGGTTTCATCCGCATGCCGCATTCGCCCGAAACCTTGTCCATCCTCGACATTCCGCCCCCGGACGACGGCATTGCTGGGGCAAGGCTCGCCGCCGAAGACAACAATACTACAGGCCGCTTCCTCGGCCAGATTTTCACAATCGAGGATGTTCTTCTTGAGCCAGGGACGGATCCTGAGGCGGCGCTTGCCGGCCTTGCCGGGCGCGGCGTCCGCTTCGTTCTTGCCGATCTGCCTGCCCCCTTCCTTCTTGCGCTCAGCAATGCGGCGAAGGCCAAAGGGATCCTCATTTTCAATGTATCCGCTCCAGAGGATTCGCTTCGCGAGGAAAGCTGCCGGGCGAATGTTTTTCATGTTGCGCCGTCTTATTCCATGCTCGCCGACGGCCTTGCGCAATATCTTGTCTGGAAGCAGTGGAAACGCTGGCTCCTGATGAAAGGATCGCATCCGGCCGACGAGCTTTATGCTCAAGCGCTGCGCCGGGCGGCGAAGAAATTCGGCGCCAAGATCGTCGAGGAGCGGCTCTATGAGGACACGGGCGGAGGGCGCCGCTCGGATTCGGGCAGCGTCCAGACCCAAAGGCTTATTCCCGTTGCGACACAGAATGCCCCAGCCTACGATGTGCTAGTCGCAGCGGATGAGAGCGAGGTCTTTGCGAGCTATCTGCCTTACCGGACATGGGATCCGCGCCCCGTGGCAGGCTCTGCCGGGCTCAGGCCCTTGAGCTGGGACGGCAGCCATGAGCAATGGGGCGCTGTCCAGTTGCAAAACCGCTTTATGAAGCTCGCCGGCCGGCGTATGAACGCACGCGACAACAATGCCTGGGTCGCGATGCGGATGATTGGCGAAGCCGTGTCAAGAACGGGATCGGGCGAGCCCGGCGTGATCCGCAATTATCTCACTGGCCCCGATTTCGCGGTGGCCGCTTTCAAAGGCCAGAAGCAGACGCTGCGCCAGTGGAATCAGCAATTGCGCCAGCCCATACTTCTCGGCGACGGGAGGATGATCGTCTCGGTCTCGCCGCAGGAGGGCTTTCTGCATCAAACCTCGGTGCTTGACACGCTTGGCTTTGACGAGCCGGAGACAAGGTGCAAAATGCAATGACTCTTAGCCAAAAGGCAGTCGCAAAGCTTGTCTCTCTCGCTGGAGCGTACATCATGCTTTCTGCGGCTGCGGCCTTGAAAGCCCAGGCCTTCACAGCCTATGTCTCGAATGAGAAGGGCAATACGGTCTCCGTCATCAACACCGATAAGATGGAGGTCGTAAGCACCGTCGATGTCGGCCACCGCCCGCGGGGAATTGTCCTAAACCGTGACGCAACCGAGCTTTATATTTGCGCGGGCGATGACGATCTGATCCAAATCCTCGACACAAGGACGCTCACGCTCGCGGGCACTCTGCCTTCGGGTCCAGATCCTGAGCTTCTTCTGCTAAGCCCGGACGGCAAGACGCTTTATGTCGCGAACGAGAACGACAATCTCGTGACGGTGATTGATACCGTATCGCGCAAGATCACAGGGGAAATCCCGGTCGGCGTCGAGCCCGAAGGCATGGGGCTGAGCCCGGACGGCAGGGTGCTTGTCAATACGTCGGAAACGACGAATATGGCGCATCTCATCGACACGCAAACCCGGAAGATTATCGCGAATGTCCTTGTCGATGCGCGGCCGCGCGCGGCCCAATTCACGCCGGATGGCTCGGAACTCTGGGTGACATCCGAGGTTGGCGGAACCGTGAGCGTTATCGGCACAGGCGATTACAAGGTCAAGCAAAAGATCTCTTTCGAGATTCCGGGCCTCACCAAGGAAGCCATTCAGCCGGTGGGGCTTCGGTTCACCGCAGACGGAAAGAGGGCTTTCGTGGCGCTCGGCCCCGCGAACCGGGTCGCCGTCGTTGATGCCGCAACAAAAAAGACTGAGAAATATCTTCTCGTGGGCCAGCGCGTGTGGCAGCTCGCATTCACGCCTGATGGCAAATATCTTTATACGACGAATGGCGTTTCAAACGACGTCTCCGTCATCGATGTGGCAAGCCTTAAGACCGTGAAATCCATTCCGGTCGGCTCGTTTCCCTGGGGCGTCGCGATTGCACCGGAATGAGCTTTGCAGCCCTGCAGGCCGGCATGGTTGACTCGACGTCTTTTTCGCTTCCAGCGCCAGCGGCGCTAGAAGCCGCGGGCGTGAGCTACAGCTATGGCAAGCGCAAGGCACTGGATGATGTTCATTTCTCGATCGATCCCGGAAGCTTCGCGGTTCTCCTGGGCCTGAACGGGGCGGGAAAAAGCACGCTATTCTCGCTCATCACCCGCCTCTATTCGCCGCAAAGCGGGACGATCCGGATTTTTGGGTTTGATGTGAGCCGCGCGCCGTCTGAGGCCTTGCGCAGGCTCGGCGCCGTATTCCAGCCGCGCACGCTCGACCTCGATCTCACAGTCATGCAAAACCTGATCTATCACGCCGCGCTGCACGGAATATCCGCCCGGGAAGCCAAGCTGCGCGCAAGGGCCGTTCTTGATACGGTTGCGATGAGCGGCCGGGCGGATGACAAGGCGCGCAGCCTCTCTGGCGGCCAGATCCGCCGGATCGAGATCGCCCGCGCCTTGCTGCATGCGCCGCGCATGCTTTTGCTCGACGAGCCAACCACCGGCCTCGACATCAAGGCCCGCGCGGACATTCTGCGCCATGTGCGGGCGCTTGTGGCCCAAGAGGGAATGGCCGTCCTGTGGGCGACCCACCTCATTGATGAAATAGAGCCGGAGGACGATGTCATCGTGCTGCACGAGGGGAAGGTGCTCGAGAAAGGAAAAGCCCTGGAGATTTCCGCCCGGGCGGGCGCGGCGGGGATCGGCGCCGCCTTTGCGGCTCTCACAGGCAGAAGCGGGGGCAAAGGGGAGCCCGTGCCGGTATGAGCAGATCCCTTTCCTTGCCGCGTTTGGAAGCGCCGCTTGGCATCTTGCAATATGCCATATGCCTCAAGGGGATCATCTGGCGCGAGATGCTGCGGTTCTGGCATCAGAGGGAGCGCTTCGTTTCGGCGCTTGTCCGCCCCCTCGTCTGGCTTTTCATCTTCGCAGCAGGATTCCGCTCGGTGCTGGGCGTCTCGATCATCCCGCCCTATGAGACCTATGTGCTCTATGAGGTCTATATCACGCCGGGGCTCATCGCGATGATCGAGCTCTTCAGCGGCATGCAGTCCTCTCTGTCCATGGTTTACGACCGCGAGATGGGCAGTATGCGCACGCTGCTTGTAAGCCCCTTCCCGCGCTGGTTTCTTTTGACATCAAAGCTCGCTGCAGGGACAGCCGTATCCGTTGCTCAGGTCTATGCTTTTCTTCTCATTGCCTATTTCTGGGAAATCGAGCCGCCTTCGCTTTGGGGCTATCTGACCGTGCTGCCAGCGCTCATCCTTGCAGGCTTCATGCTGGGGGCGCTCGGCATGCTCTTATCATCTCTGGTCAAACAGCTTGAAAATTTCGCGGGCGTGATGAATTTTGTCATCTTCCCGATGTTTTTCGCGTCTTCCGCGCTCTATCCGCTATGGCGGGTGAGGGAGGGCAGCCCGTGGCTCGCGGATATCTGCGCGCTTAATCCCTTCACCTATGCTGTCGAGCTCATCCGCTTTGCGTTTTACGAGCAAATCAATGGTCTTGCCTTGACCGTGGTGCTTGGCGCAGCGCTCGTGTTTCTGGCAGGCGCGATCGCTGCCTATGATCCCTCGCGCGGGATGCTTCCCAGGCGCGAGGGACGTTAAGCGCAAAAAGGTTATTTCTTCATCCCATTGGCATCGAATTGTGCCATATAAGCGATTAGATTATCCCGGTCGGATTCTTTTGGTATTCCCGAAAAGATCATCTTCGTGCCGGGGATTTTCGCTTTTGGATTGGCGAGATACTCCTTGAGCGTTGCCTCGTCCCAGGTTATCCCCGACTCCTTGTTGGCGTCGGAGTAATTGTAATCTGGCACCGATCCCGTCTTGCGCCCGATCAGGCCATTGAGCTGCGGGCCGACAAAATTCTTGGCCCCTTCACCAATCTGATGGCATACTTTGCACTTTTGATTGTAAATCTTCTCGCCTTCGGCGACATCCGCGGCCCAAGCTCCCGCTATCGAACCTGCCCAGGCGCCCAGGGCAACAAGGCAGAAATAGTTAAGTTTCATATCCGGTTCCCTTCCCTATCAACGCCGCGGGGCGCGCGAAGCCGTCCCGGCTGGCATACGCAATCTTGGCCCACGAACGGTCCTCGTTAGGCTCGCGTTAGACATGTATCCTGAGACGATGGCAAATGACAACCCGGACTTAGCTGAAAGCTTCGGCAGGCAAGTCATTTTCAGGCAATTCTTTGCCCTGTTCCGAAAGCCCGGGCGGCTTGATTCACTCATCATGTCGGCCCGCTGGCCGCGCGCAGGGATATTCCTGGCCTTTACGCTCGTGGCGTGCCTGATCGGGAAAGCTCAAGCTTCGGACAGGCTCCGTCTCGCCGTGCAAAAATCGGGGACATTTGCCTGGGAGCTCGCCATTCTTCGCGATGAGGGGCTGGACAAGGAAGCCGGGCTCGATCTTCAAATCACGGAGATTGCTTCGCCCGAAGCCGCCAAGATCGCCTTGCTCGGCGGCTCAGCCGATGTGATCCTCACCGACTGGCTCTGGGCTGCAAGACAGAGAAGCTCCGGCGGCAAGCTCCTTTTCTTTCCCTATTCGACAGCGCTTGGGGCCGTGATGGTTCCCGCAACCTCGCCAATCCGCGATCTCGCGGCTCTGAGAGGCAAGAGTCTTGCCGTGGCGGGCGGCCCTTTGGACAAGAGCTGGCTCCTTTTGAGGGCGCTAGCTCTTGCGTCCGGCCTCGACCTCGCGGCCGATGCGAAGCCTGTCTATGGCGCGCCCGCGCTGATCTATCAGAAGACCCTGAGCGGAGAGGTGGACGCGGCCTTGAACTACTGGAATTTCTGCGTGGCGCTCGAAGCGCGCGGCTTCCGCAGGCTCATGGACATGGCCGATGCCGAGCGGCGTCTCGGCGCAAAGGGGCCCGTGGCGATGGTCGGTTATGTTTTCGGCGAAGAGTTTGCGCGCGCCAATGCCTTTGCGCTCGCGCGGTTCTTCAAGGTTGCAGCGAGGGCGAAAGAGATTCTCTCCCGCTCCAGCGCGGCCTGGCAGAAGCTCGCAGCGCGGATTGGGATTGAGGGTGAGAAGGAGCTCGCACTCTACCGGCAAACCTATATAGAAGGCATTCCGCGCCGGCCGGTCAGCGAGGAGGCCGCAGATGCCCGCGCGCTTTACCGAGTCCTTGCCAAAACCGGAGGGCCGGAGCTTGTCGGCAATGCAGAGGACCTCGACGAAGGAATCTTCTACCAGCCCATTGAGACAGAGCCTTGAGCGAGTCACGGCTCTTGCCCTGACTCTGCTGCCGCTCGTGCTGTTTGCCGCGGCTTGGCAAGCGGGGTCAAGCTTTGCGCGAGGAGGGCTTGTGCCTGCGCCCCTTGCCGTTCTCTCGGTCATGGCGGCGGAAGCGCGCTCGGGGGCGCTTTTCTTTAACCTCGGTGTGACGCTTGCGCGGGTTGCAGCGTCCTTTTCTCTTGCGATGGCCCTTGGCGCTCTGCTCGGCGTCGCCATGGGCCGCAGCAAAATGCTCGACCGGCTGTGCGACCCATTGCTCATCATACTCCTGCACCTTCCCGCGCTTGTGACCATTGTTCTTGCTTACATCTGGCTTGGCCTCAACGAGACGGCGGCGGTCGCGGCGGTTGCGCTCAACAAATTGCCGAACACGGCAGTCACTCTGCGCGAAGGAGCCCGGGCGCTCGACAGAAGCCTTGATGAGATGGCGTTTGTGTTCAAACTGCCGCCCGGCCAGCGCCTCAGGCATGTCGTGCTTCCACAGCTTGCGCCTTATTTCGCGGCGGCGGCGCGTTCCGGCCTGTCACTCGTGTGGAAGATCGTTCTCGTCGCCGAGCTCCTTGGGCGGTCGAGCGGGGTCGGTTTTGAGATCGGCGTCGCTTTTCAGCTTTTCGACGTGACACGGCTTCTTGCCTATGCGCTTCCCTTTGTCGGGCTTATGCTTGCCATCGAGACGTTCTTTGTGCGGCCAGCCGAGCGGCATCTCTCGCGGTGGCGGACGCCGCATGGCGCTTGAGCTTTCCATTTCCCGCAAGGATCTGCGCACGGCATCAGGGCAAAGCCGCATGGTCCTGCGGGATGTCGCCTTTTCCTTGAAGCAGGGTGAGATCTGCGCGCTGCTTGGGCCCTCGGGATGCGGCAAGACAACCCTTTTGCGCATCATCGCGGGGCTTGATTCTGATTTCGAAGGCCGTGCCGGGCTTGCCCCGGCGCAGCGGGTCGGCATGGTTTTCCAGGAGCCGAGACTGCTGCCTTGGCGAAGCGTTGCGCAGAATTTGAGGCTGGTGAGCACGTGCGGCGAGGCCGATCTCCTAGCCATTGCAGCGGCGCTTCACCTCACCGGCCATCTCGATCACTTTCCGGGCGAACTCTCCCTCGGGCTTGCGCGGCGTGCCGCTATAGCGCGCGCCTTTGCGGTCAGGCCGGATATACTCCTTCTGGACGAGCCGTTTGTTTCGCTCGATCCCGCCCTGGCCAGGAAGCTGCGTGATGAGCTCATTGCGCTTGTCTTGAAGCGCAAGGTGACCGCGCTGCTTGTGACACATGATGTCGCCGAAGCCATTGCTGTCGCGGACCGGATCATTGTGCTTTCCGCCGCGCCCGGGCGCCTCGTCGCGGACCTGCCGATCGATACGCCACGGCAAGCGCTTGCCCCAGCCGCGGCCGCAAGTCTCAAGGCCGGGATATTGGAGCTGATGGCGAAGGCGCAAGAGCCCTAGGGCAGCAGGCATCTGGAATCAATTGCTGAAATTTCCGCAAGATGATGATAACGGGCTCAAGCGAAATCTGTGAGGTGCGGAGGCGCTGTGAACGGGACAATGGCCGAGGCGGAAGATGCGCTGAAGCGCGTTTTTGGCTTCACCGGCTTCCGCCCGGGCCAGCAGGAAATTCTGGAAGCGGTCTTTGCGGGCGAGCATGTGCTCGCGGTCATGCCAACAGGCTCCGGCAAGTCTCTATGCTATCAATTGCCCGCGATTGTCCGCAAGGGGCTTACGATCGTGGTGTCGCCGCTCATCGCCCTGATGCGCGACCAGGTGCAGCAGCTCTGCGCCCGTGGTGTCGCCGCCGCTGCGTTGAACTCATCGAACACCAGCGAGGATAACGCTGCCATTGAGGCAGCGCTCCGCGCTAAGCGCTGCCGGCTGCTTTATGTGGCTCCTGAGCGCCTTGTGCGCCCAGAGATGGCCAGCCTGCTTCGCGAGGCCGGCGCGGATGTGTTGGCCATCGACGAGGCCCATTGCGTCTCGCAATGGGGCCATGACTTCAGGCCTGAATATCTCTGCCTTGAGCATGTTGCGCGGGCCATTGGGGACCTCCAGATCATCGCCGTCACGGCGGCGGCTGACGCCGCAGCGCGCAGGGAGATCGTGAAGAAGCTCTTTCCCGCTGAGCCACGAATCTTTGTGCGTTCT
>DASRYK010000154.1:0-5051 GCA_035687205.1 Methylocella sp.
CTAAGCGAGCTTTCAGGAATTGCCCATCCGGTCCAGCCCGAGGAGACTGAGACGCAAGTTTCTGTTTCCCTAGGAGGACCGGATGAAGTAATTTCTGCAGGCTTTTCCAGCAAAAATTTCTGGACCGGAAGGATCCAGACATGCGCGGCTCATCGGCGCCACCGCTTAAACTGCGAGCATCTGCGCTTTCGAAGCTGGCAAAACGGCCGAAGCTTTTCGGATCTTAGAATATAAGATCTCAGGCTCTGCTGTTCACTGGCTCCTTGCAGCGCAGCTCAAGGGGCAAGCTCTGCACCGGCCGTGACGTCAAGAGAGATATAGTTTTGCACTCTCTCAGGCCGTAGAACTCCCCCGCTTCAGGCTTCAGGCTGGGGCATCCCAAAGCGAAGGCTGGCGATTCTGCCGTGTCCGGCTTCAGGCCACCTGCCGCCCCGCACGCGGCTCAACGAGACATCCCCCAGGCAAAGCTTTTTCCACGCCGGTGGTCATCGGAAAGGTGATCGGCAGCATCCTCGCGCGCCGCACGGCGAGATAGGCGAAGGCCTGGGCCTCCATAGCATCGCTCGACCACCCATGGGCTTCCGCCGGAACCACGGGGCATGGCAGGCGGTCTCTGAGCTCACGCATCAGAGTCTTGTTGCGGGCTCCGCCTCCGCAAACAATCGCGCGGGCGGGGAACGCTGGCAATAGCGGGAAAACGCTAGCGATCCCGGCCGCGGTAAAGGCCGTAAGCGTTGCGCTGGCATCCTCTGTTACGAGTCCTTCAGCAGCAGCGCCTGTGAAATCGTTCCGGTCGAGCGACTTCGGCGGAGGAAGCGCAAAGAAGGGATGCGCAAGAAGCTGTTCCAGAACTGCCATATTGACCTGCCCCCGCGCAGCAGCCGCGCCATCCCTGTCGAATGGAACTCCCCGCCGCCGCAGCATCAGATCATCGATCAGCGCATTGCCCGGCCCGGTATCGCAAGCCACAGGATCAGCGCCCGGCGAGATCAAGGTCAAATTGGCAACGCCTCCAATGTTGATGAAGGCGACAGGCTCCGCAAAGGATGCTGCTGCAGCAAGCGCGCGATGAAAGACAGGCACAAGAGGCGCTCCTTGCCCGCCTTCCTCGACATCTGCCGCGCGGAAATCGTAGGCAACTCTGATCCCGACCTTGTCGGCAAGAGCAGCGCCGTCCCCGATTTGAACAGTCAATCGCTGCCCGGGCCGGTGCAAGACGGTCTGCCCATGAAAACCGATGACATCGATCGAAGCCCGGTCGATCGACTCGGAAGAAAGAAAGGCTTCGATGGCTTCGGCGTGGCGCAGTGTGATCATCGTGTCCGCATCCGCCAAGGCGCCTGGCCGCGCCCGCCGATCACCTAGCGAAGCCGCATCCTCGAGGGCACGCCGAAGCAGAGCCTGGTCTGCTGGGCTGTACGGAAAGAATCCCCGCCCCCCGAGGGAGACGAAATCCTCTCCATCAGTTTCGATGAGGGCAACATCAACGCCATCCATCGACGTCCCGCTCATCAAGCCAATCGCGCGGAAGGTTTGAATCGGCTTTCTCCCCCATCTGCCGGAAGCGGGTCTTTCTCGCCCATTTGCCAGCCGTTTTCAATGCTCTCCACGCGAATCAAAGAACGGAATCCGCAGAGCTTGCGCTCCGCCCGCCTCGAAATCATGGAAGTCGATGAAAGTCTGGCAGCAATAGCATTCGAGCATCGCTCCCGCTCTTAGCCTGCTTCGCTTTGCATACAATATGGTATGCTTTCAAGGTGCGCCGCGACCAGCGCCGTCATCCGGCATGGCCGCCGCAGGGGCGGACAATGGCCGTGCTGGGCTTCTCTCTCCTGATCAGGACGGAACCCGCGCGGGTTATTGCACCCCCCAGAATGGAATCAACGGCGGTCTTGTTGTGTATTTGCTTTTGCGCTTTGCCCTTCCTTTGCTCGCTGTCCTCCTATTGCTGGCAGCAGCGCTTACGCCGCTCGTGGATAAGCTTGTGAGCCAATGGTTCCGGCACGACCTCGAAATCCGTTCGCGCCTCATCTTCAACTCTGTCGAGGATGCGCTGTCCCGGATTGCAAACAGCGAGCCGCGTCAAGAGATGACGCTTCTCTTCGACCGGATTGCCGAAGACGAGCGTATCCTTGCTATCGGATGGTGCAGCCCGTCTGGGAACCTGGAGACAGCCAGCAAAGCGTGGCCGCAAAATGTCGCCTGATCTGCAATTGAGCCTGATTCGCCTCTTTTCATAACTAAGCCAACGAGCCATGGAGCTGTTCTCTACGCTGGTTTTCCCGTAGCCACTGATTCCGGAAATGGCGGCCAGTTTGTGGTCTTGCATGATTTGAGCTTCGCTGAAAAGCGGAGCTTTGCTGCGCGGCTCTATCTATGGGGGCTGCTTGCGGCTCTCGGTGCCGCGTCAGCAACGGTCACGATCCTTACAGCCCGTGTCACTCTTGCGGGCTGGATCAAGTCATTTCGCAGTATTCTGCAGGCTCCTGGCGCCGAGAACAGCATGGAAACTGACCCGCAAATCGCGCCAGTAATCTCGGAAATCCGGCAGATCATCCGGGACCTTGACATCTCGCGCCGGACGGCAGCGGGCATCCGCGTGGATTGGACGCCAGACACCTTGCGGCGCGTGCTCAATAGCGAGCTGCCCGGCGTTGAGATTGCCGTTGTTTCCAATCGCGAGCCTTATATTCACATGCGCGGAGACGATGGGAAAATCACCGTGCAGCGCCCTGCCAGCGGCCTTGTTACGGCGTTCGAGCCGGTTATGCGCGCCTGCGGAGGCACTTGGATCGCTCACGGCAGCGGCTCGGCCGATCGCGAGACGGCCGGCAGCCATAGCCATATCGCCGTGCCTCCGGATGAGCCTTCCTATACGCTGCGGCGCGTATGGCTTACTGAGGACGAACAGAATGGCTATTATTATGGCTTTGCAAACGAAGGGCTGTGGCCTCTCTGCCACATCACCTTTTCAAGGCCGGTGTTCCGTCACACGGATTGGGAGCAATATGTTGCGGTCAACCGCAAGTTTGCCGATGTGGCGGCAAAGGAGGCCAAGCAGGAAGATCCTCTTATCGTTGTTCAAGATTATCATTTTGCGCTGTTGCCCCGCATGCTCCGCGAGCGGCTGCCGCAAGCCACAATCATTTCTTTTTGGCATATTCCCTGGCCCAATCCCGAGGTCTTTGGCGTCTGCCCCTGGCGGGAGGAAATCATTGATGGCTTGCTTGGAAGCTCGATCGTTGGCTTTCACACCCAATTGTTTTGTAACAATTTCATAGCGGCTGCCGACCGGTTCCTTGAGTGCCATATCGACCGCGAAGTGGAGAGCGTTTCGGTGAGCGGCCACTCCGCTCATGTCCGTCCCTATCCGATCTCGATTGCGTGGCCCCCGCCTGCCATGAAAGGTATCGCCCCGGCCGGAGAATGCCGCGCCAGAGTTTTCGAGCGCTATGGCCTGCCGCCTGAAATCAAGCTGGGCGTTGGCGTTGAACGTTTCGATTTCACGAAAGGGATTCCTGACCGGTTCCGGGCTTTGGAGATTTTCTTCGAAAAACACCCGGAATGGGTTGGCCGCTTTGTCTTGCTTCAGCTTGCCGCCCCTTCGCGCAGCAAGCTCGCCCTTTACCGGAACGTTCAAGAGGAGGCAAAGGAGCTGGCCGCCAGCATCAACGCCCGGTTTGGGCGCCAGGGCTATCAGCCCATAATTCTCTCCGCCCGGCATCACGAGCCCGAAGAAGTCTACGAGGTTTTCCGGGCCGCGGATTTGTGCATCGTCAGCAGCCTTCACGACGGGATGAACCTCGTCGCAAAGGAGTTTGTGGCGTCGCGCGATGACGAGCAAGGCGTGTTGATCCTGAGCACCTTTGCAGGCGCTTCGCGCGAACTGATGGAGTCCATCATTATCAACCCGTTTGACGCACGCTCGACGGCCGAGGCAATCGCAAGAGCGCTCAAAATGCCGCGCGAGCAGCAAGCCGGGCGCATGCGGCTGATGCGGGAGCTTGTCCGCGAGGACAATGTTTATTTCTGGGCGGGAAGGATGCTTCTTGACGCGGCGCGCATTCGCAAGCGGCAGAGGATCGAATCGGCCATTGCAACCGTGAGCAGCCTCAGGCGCAGCGTTCCGTGAGAGAAACCCATAAGTAGCAAAAAGGGCTCACGCTCTGCCCAGAGAATGCCTTCCGCTCCTGTTGCAATGCCTTATTCTTCCCCCTAAATCACACGGCTTCGTGATTTCAGCCAAGAGCGCGCGCATTCCCTCCCAAGGCTCGCGTTCTTCCGCACAAGGGCAAGCCTGTGGCTCTCGACTTTTCCCCCCAGTCTGACTTTTTGACCATTTTGATGGAGCGGGGATTTGTGCACCAATGTTCCGATTTCGCCGGGCTCGATGCCCAGGCGCGAGCCGGCAATCTCGCCGGCTATATCGGCTTTGACTGCACGGCGCCTTCGCTTCATGCTGGCTCGCTCGTGCAGGTCATGCTCCTGCGCTGGCTTCAGAAAACCGGCGGGAAGCCAATTGCTTTAATGGGCGGAGGCACGACGCGGGTCGGCGACCCTTCAGGCAAGGACACAGCCCGCCAGCTCCTGCCCCTTGAAACCATTGCAGCCAATAAGGAGGGCATTAAGAAGATCTTCTCTAAATTCCTCACCTTTGGGGCGGGAAAGAATGACGCCATCATGCCCGACAATGCCGAATGGCTCGGCGGCCTCAACTACATCGATTTCCTCCGCGACGTTGGACGCCATTTTTCGGTCAACCGGATGCTTTCCATGGATTCGGTCAAGCTGCGGCTGGAAAGGGACCAGGAGCTGACGTTCCTTGAATTCAACTACATGTGTCTCCAGGCCTACGATTTTGTCGAGCTGTTCCGCCGTTTTGGCTGCGTATTGCAGATGGGCGGATCGGATCAATGGGGCAATATCGTCACCGGGATCGACCTCGGCCGGCGGATGGGCACGAGCCAGCTCTATGGGCTCACTTCGCCTCTGCTGACGACGGCGTCGGGAGCAAAAATGGGCAAGACAGCACAAGGCGCCATATGGCTCGA
>DASRYK010000155.1:0-26579 GCA_035687205.1 Methylocella sp.
ACCCCAATTCTGACAGCACCGATCATGAAATTTCCCTCCATGTTTTTATGCCTTACGGTTCACGCGATATTGAACCTTTGTCAAATGATCCTTGCTTGCTCGAATGCATTCGTCCGGCACTATGACTTTTTTGCCACGTTCCGCGCCGCGGCGGGGGTGAGGCAAAATCACCGATTTGATCCAGAGCAATGCTTGCTCTAATCAATGGCTTAAGCAGTCGCGCCCGTAAGATTTGGCGCAAGATTGCAAAGAAAACGCAGCAGCCAGCGAGGAGCATGAGATGACGACAGCATTGCGCCGCCAGGGGAGCAAACCAGCCGCCCTTATCCGTTGCCTTATGGCCGCGCTGGCATTCGGGGCTGGCGTCACCAGCGCTGCAGCGCATTCGCGACTCGTAAAATCCGAGCCCGCCGCGCGCGCTGTTGTGGCCGCCGCGCCAAAAGAACTCAAACTCTGGTTCAATGAAAAGGTTGAGCCTGCCTTTGCCAAGGTGTGGATTGCCCCCGCGAAAGGGCCAGACATCCCCTTGCAAAGCCGCGGCGACAGCTCAGACCAGAAGCTCCTCGTCGTCACAATGCCGGATAGCGTGCCCCCCGGCCCTGTCACCATCGGATTCCATGTCCTCTCGGTTGATGGGCATACGATTGAGGACAAGCTAAACTTCACGATCAAGGCTCCATAGGCTTATCCGCTATGATTGACCCTTTCTCCGTTGCAAGAGCCCTTGCAACCATAGCCGCAGCGATCGTCGTCGGCTCAGGGGCGCTGATCTGGTACACGCGGGACGCGCTCTTACCTGCGGGCGGGGCGATCTGGCGGCGGCGCGTCGTTCTCGCGATCCTGATTTCGGCTTTTACTGGCGCTGTTGCGACATGGGTTGGGGTCGTAGGCTCGGCGGCCGCCGCTGCCGGTATCAGCGCTTTTTCCGTGAACAGCGCGATTATCCAAACGTTTCTTTTCCACACCGGCGTCGGGCAGATTGCGATCATTGAAATCCTCTGTTCTCTAGCCGTATGCGTTCCGGCAACGGTTGCCTGGGTCACGCTCAAGAAAACGCGGATCTCCGACCTGAGCCTGGCAGCAGCAGCCGCCATTGCCGGCCTTGGCCTGGCAACCTATCCGTTCAACAGCCACCCGGTCACGCTTGATCAGGAAGTCGCCGGGCTCATATCCTCCGTTGCGCACAGGCTTGCGCTTGCCGTCTGGCTTGGCGGCTTGCCAGCTCTCATTCTGCTGATCGGCGCTGGGCCCCTGCCCGACGACACGAGGCGCCTTGCGGCAGTCGTTCTTCGCCGCTTCTCGCGCGCGGCCACTGTGTCGATGGGGGTGATCCTCCTCAGCGGCGTGCTGCTCACCTGGTTTTTGGTCCGCAATTTCCCGTCGCTGATTGGCACGCACTACGGCCATCTTCTGCTGCTTAAGCTGGCCTTGCTGGCAGGCGTCCTCGGCATTGCTCATAGCCTTCAGCAGACGCTTTTGCCGATGGTCGAGCTCAAACCAAGCGATGCGGCCTTCCGCAGCTATGCGAACCGGGTCAAGTTCGAGACAGTTCTGGCAGTCCTGATCGTCGTCGTCGCGTCCGAGATGGCGGGGCTTGCTCCGCCCGAGCACGAGAATATCGTCTGGCTTCTGCCGTTCCGCTTCTCTTTTGCGGCAACCTGGCCTGTGCCCTGGGTTCCCACGCGCTTCATAACCGGCATGCTGCTCATTCTGGCGGGCCTTGCGGCGCTGCTCATCCGCGTCGTCCCGTCCCTCAAGCCTTCCTGGTTCCGGTTAAGCGCAAACGCCACCCTTGCGGCTGGGGCGGGAACCGTGCTTGCGGGAAGCGCTATCGCCTTTCCGGCTATTTCCGTGCAGGCTTACCGCGACACCTATCTCACGACCGATATTCCCTATGCCGTTCCTTCGATCAGCGCCGGCCTCAAGCATTACGAGGAGAATTGCACGGCGTGCCACGGTGTCAGCGGGCATGGCGATGGCCCTCTTGCGGCCGATATGCCAGCCGACAAGAAACCTGCCGATCTTTCCGCTCCGCACACGGCTCTGCACACCTCAGGCGATCTTTATTGGTGGATCACCCACGGCATTGAGAACAGCCCGATGCCAGGGTTCGGCGACACGCTCAAAGACGACGAGCGGTGGGACATTATCAATTTTCTCGGCGCCTTCGCTGTGGGATACCAGGCGCGCATTATCGAGCCTGATGTCAAGCCCAATCAATACTGGCTTGGCCCGCCTGACTTCCAGTTCACCGATGAAACCGGCAAGACAAGCCTTTTGACCGATTTTCAGGGCAAGTCCGCGTTCCTCGTTGCGATGTTCGCCTGCACCGAGAACAGTCTCCCATGGGAGAAGGAGCGCCTTGAGCAGCTTCTTGCCGTGCGCGGCCGCTTGGAGGCGCAAGGTGCAAAGATCATACTCATCGCGCCAGGCGCGATATGCGAGCCGCTGCGTGAGCTTGCCGCAGGCAAGATGGCCATCGCCGATCACGAGCCGGAAGACGTGGCCGCAACCTGGGGCCTCTTCACGCGGACCGTCTATAACCGGCAAAAGAATGTCGTTCGCGTTCCGCCGGTGCATGCCGAGTTCTTGATCGACCGTTCGGGCTACATCCGCGCCCGCTGGCTTCCAGACGAAAGCAAGAGCTGGAACAATCCCGAGATGATCGCGCGCCAGCTTGAAATTTTGTCGCTTGAGCCGCTGCATCCCCCGCCGCCGGACGTCCACTCCCAGCACTGACCCGCGGGCATTGCGGGGCGCGCGCTGAAATGGCGCGCGCCCTCTTCTGAGAAAACGCCTGGCCTTTACAGCATCGAGGGCAAGACACGGTCCGGAGGGCGGTGGCCGTCGAAAAAAGCCTTGATGTTGATGATGACCTTCTCACCCATAGCGATGCGCCCTTCGGCCGTCGCCGATCCCATATGCGGCAGGAGCGTGACCTTGCCCGCATTCGCGAGCCGGATGAGCTTCTGCGAAACTGCAGGCTCATGCTCAAAGACATCGAGGCCCGCGCCCGCCAGCTCGCCAGCTTCGAGCATGCGGGTCAGCGCCTGCTCGTCGATGATCTCGCCGCGCGCCGTGTTCACAATGATGGCATGAGGGCGAAGATGCTTCAGCCTCCGGGCGGATAACAAATGGTAAGTGGCTGGCGTGTGCGGGCAATTGACTGAGACAATGTCCATGTGGGCCAGCATCTGGTCGAGCGACTCCCAATAGGTCGCTTCCAGCGCTTCCTCGATGGCCGCCGGGACGCGGCGCCGGTTGTGGTAGTGGATCTGCAAGCCGAAGGCCATGGCGCGCCGCGCCAGCGCCTGCCCGATGCGCCCCATGCCGACGATCCCAAGCCTCTTGCCGCCGACCCTGCGCCCAAGCATCCAGGTCGGCGCCCATCCCGCCCATTCTCCGGCGGGGATGATCCTGGCGCCTTCGACAAGCCGCCGCGCGACGGCGAGGATGAGCGCCATGGTCATGTCGGCCGTGTCCTCGGTGAGCACGCCCGGCGTGTTCGTCACAGCCATGCCGCGCGCCACAGCGGCCGATACGTCGATATTATCGACGCCGTTCCCGAAATTAGCGATGAGCTTCATCTGCGGCCCGGCAAGCGCGATGAGCTCCGCATCGATCCGGTCCGTGACGGTTGGAACAATCACATCGGCGCTGCGCATGGCCTCGGCGAGCGCAGCGCGCGTCATGGGTTTGTCATCCGTGTTCAGCCGCGCGTCAAACAGCTCGCACATCCGCGTTTCAACGGCGTCGGGCAGTTTGCGCGTCACGATGACGAGCGGCTTCTTCCGGCCCATTCCTGTTGCGTCCTTCGAGCCCAAAGCTCCTTCCGCCGCCAGCCGGCTGAGAAACATTGGCGGGCAGCCGGCAAATACTGGGGTTTTCACCAGACGTTAACGGCGTTCCGGTCAAAACAAAGCAATTTTCTGATCCCTTGTGCTTCCCGCGCCTCTCTAACAGAAGGCCAGTTAAAGACAAGAATCGAGGCCGCTCTTGCCGCCGGATAAGAATTTGCTCTGCGCTTTACCTGTTGGCTGCGATCCGGAAGAAGACCGGCTTTCGACGAGCGGGCGCAAGACTGCTCCGGTGAAGCTCGGGCGCTGTTCTTTGGCGCTGCAAATCATGAGCCCTGCGGCCAATGCTTAGGATTTTCCTCGATTCATGCTGCCGTGCGCGGAAAGGTCTCAGGGCGGCCCTGGCAGCCGCGCTCGCTGCGGCTGCCATTTGGAGCCTGGAGGGCGGACGACGGGCCCAGGCCGAGCAAAAAGGGCCGGTGAGCGGCCTTCCTATCCCGCGATACGTCAGCCTGAAGTCCGACCGGGTAAATCTGCGCGAAGGCCCCTCTAAGGACCACCGGACTATCTGGGTCTTTCAGCGCGCTGGCCTTCCCGTTGAGATCACGGCCGAATTTGAAATCTGGCGCAAGGTCCGCGACTCGGAGGGCGCCGAGGGCTGGGTGCTTCATTCACTGCTTTCGGGCCGGCGCACGGCCCTGGTGACTCCATGGAAAAAAGGCGTCGATTCAATTCTTTACAGCAAGCCGGGCTTGACTTCCGCTCCTGTCGCAAAACTGCAGCCAAATGTCATCGCAAATGTGCGCCATTGCGATGGCAGCTGGTGCCGTGTCTCAGGGCAAGGCTTTGACGGCTATATTCAGCAATCAAACCTCTGGGGCGTATACCCGAACGAAACGATCGAGTGACCCCAAGCAAAAGGAAGCCCTTCATCCTGCTGCAGGAATAGGCGGGCCAAAACAGCCGCCAGCCGCTCATGGAGATTTACAGTCAGCAAGATTGCGCGACGCGCAGCCTTTTCCCTCGCACAGAGAAGCGGATGATCACTCCTCCTTGCCACGGCCGGTTAAACGCGCCCACCGATCCTGGACGGCGGAAGAGAAGTTTTTGAAGTCTTCGCCAGCAACGTCCCAATTGACCAGCGGGCGGGCAGCGGCCCCCTCAGCGCCGCTTGTGTCACGCAGGGCATCAGAAACATAGGCCGCGCCTATTGTCAGGAGAATACCCACGATAATTCCAAAGAATATCCGCATGAGCGCCCCATCTCCGCAGAGGACCGCCGGAAGGCTGGCGCCCTTCTAGCCCTTGCCTTCGATGGCGGTCAAGCGCGGCAGCCTGTTTGAAAGGCCGCCCGGCCGGTCATTGGCGGAAAGATCGGCGTTTTAGCCGGCGCGGCGATGGCGGGGGGCGCCAGGGAACGCTAGCGGCTCAGACACGTTTATCAATATCAAGGGCTTGTCCGCCGCTCCCAAGCGGCAGAAGAGAATCTTATGCGTGCTGGCCAGAGAGAAAGGACAAAACAATATCCCGCCAGGCGGGAGCCTGCATCTGCCGCAAGATGCAAGGAGGGCTGCGATGGCAAATGAAGTGACGCGCCGCGAAATCCGGTCATCCCTTGAGCTCCAAGACGTTTGCCTGAAAGCTCTCAAGCAATGCCCAGGTTTCGAGCGGGTGAATCAGATTGTGATTCAGCCGCGCGACTGCGCCGAGGGCGCAGCAAATTGGACGCTTGCGGCCGTGCGGCCGCGCGTCGACAACAATTCCTTGCGGGCTGCGCGGGCGACGATAGGGCGGCTGCAAAAGCTCTATGCGCTGAGCCCCGCCGAGGCAAAGCCCTGCGCCAAGCGGCGCGGCTGACGGAAGGAAAGCGCTGGACTTGCCTCTTTGTCACTGCAGCGCCTTCCATTTCCAAATATGAACGAGTGTTGATCGAAGGCTGTTGCATCCTTTCCGGAGAAGCCGCGCGCCTGCTGGCCAATCCCGGCGTTTGGGCTTATCGGATATTCTGGCAATGCTGCGGCTTCGCGGGAAGCCAGCCTGCGCCAGCGAAGGGATGCGGTCCTTGCCTTATTCGAATGTTCTCGGGACGGGCGCTTATGCCCCTAAACAGATTCTAACGAACAACGATCTCGCAAAATTGGTTGACACGACCGATGCGTGGATCAGCGAGCGCACCGGCATCAAGGAGCGGCGGATCGCGGCGGAAGGCGAGGCAACCTCCGATATGGCAGCGATCGCGGCATCGCACGCTCTGAGGATGGCGGGGACGAAGGCCGAAGACCTCGATATCATCATCGCAGCCACGATTTCAGCCGATATGCCGCTGCCCTCCTGCGCGGTTCTCATTCAAGCGAAACTCGGCGCGAAGCGCGCCTTCGCCTTCGATATTTCAGCCGCCTGCGCGGGCTCGCTTTACGCGCTGAGCATCGCCGACCAGTTTATCCGCTCAGGCAATTCGCAGCGGGTGCTTGTGGTCGGCGCCGAGCTTTTAAGCCGGCTTGTCGATTGGACCGACCGCGGCACATGCGTGCTGTTTGGAGACGCGGCTGGCGCAATGGTGGTCGGCCCGGCGCAAGATCCCAAACGAGGGCTCATCTCGGCGCATCTTCATTCCGACGGCACGGCCGCAGCGCTTCTGTCGATCCCTGGCGGAGGCAGCCGGCATCCGCTCTGCAAGGAAATCCTCGCCAAAAAAATGCACAAGATCGCGATGAATGGGCGGGAGATCTATAAGTTCGCCCTCCGCACGCTGCCTGAGGCGATTCTCGAAGCCCTTGAGGCGAATGGGCTTTGCGTTGATGACATTGACCATATCGTGCCGCATCAAGCCAATGCGCGAATCGTCGAGGCCGTTTTGGGCAAGCTTGGGGTTCCGCTCAGCAAATGCTGGCTTAATCTCGACCGCTACGGCAATACGTCAAGCGCATCGCTGCCCATCTCGCTTGACGAGGCCAACCGGGCAGGAAGACTGAAGCCGGGTGATCTCATCGCGATGATGGCGATTGGCGCCGGAATGACATGGGGCAGTGCTTTGATGCGGTGGTAGGAGCGCTTTCTTAGCGCCGTTCACAGGCTGCCCGCTGGAACCTGCCGCAGACGCCAAGCCGCACTCGCGGCAAGTCTCTGATGGATTGACCCCTATTTGGAGGCGGTCACCTTGCTTGCCGACGCGATGACTGCTTTTCGGAAAGCCCCCTCGATCGTCACCGCGAAGTTGTAATGTGTCCTTGAGAACGGCGCCGAACGGAAAGGCTTGTTGCTCCGCCATCCCACCAAGATCGCGCCAATCACCGGCTTGTTGTCTCCCATGACGACCGCGCCGCCAGAAGCTCCATCCCCGGTCTCGCAGTCGAAGGAAAATTCCCGTGTGCCTTCGGCGCCGGTCTCAAGCTGGTCCCGAAGCTTGCATTTCTCCATCGAAAGCTTCTTCCCGTCACCCCAGTCGATGTGGCCGCGGGCCACAAATTCCACAGGCATGTTCCGCCCCGCTCCATCGGCAAGACTGTAAGGCGTGGCCCCCTCAATGGGATGAATAAGTCGCGCGACGGCCCAATCATGAACGGCTGAGATCGCATAAGGATTGGTGCTTCCGGCAATGATCGAGCCAAGGTCGACCGGCACTTTGATCTCCTTGCCGTGATTTTCCATCGAAAAGAAACAGGTCTTGGCGCGCGGCAGGCCCCTCTCGTCAAAGAACACATGGGCCGCCGTCGTGATAAGGTTGTTGCTTAGGGTGAGCTGGCCTGCCCCATGCGCTTCTCCGCATTCGATGAGGCCGGAGCCCGAAAAGCGGCTGCGAAGCTCTGAGGCATCGAGCTTTTGCGCAGCTGCGAATTCCTCCAAGGTGCGGCGGCTGTTCTTCCCGAAAACGACGATGGGCTGGGCCTTAAGCGCCTCGAACTCCGGCAGAGAATGGGGTTTCAGAGGAAAGGCGGAAGCATTGGCGGAAACTCCAAAAAGGACGACGGAAATGGCAGCGGCGTGCCATCCACCTTTATGCACCATGTCGCTTTCTCCTGTCGCGCCAGCGTCCCGCAAGCTTATCCCCTTGCGGGCCCTCATTAGCAAGCCCGGGCAGGATGCTAGGCGGCTATTGCGAAAACATAAAGGCGGGATCCTGGCAGGACTGCCACATTGCCCGGCTTATGCCATGTCCTCGCCACGCACGCCGTTAAAGCTCCATAAAGCATACTGGCTTTTCCCGCGCTGACCTGCGGCGCGGGGCTCCAGACACGGCCGGGCTCCCCCGCTCCATGCCACAGCCCCTCCCCACGCAATTCTCTACAAAGGCCAGGTTCACCCCTGCCTGCAAAGCTGGTAGGATGATGCTGCCAGCGCGGGTCGCACACCGGTGCCCGATTCGCAATCCGGGATTATGGCAGTGTCTCATTTCCCTCCTACAGCGCCCCCCGCAGGAATCTCCGGGACAAAAATAGCAAAGCGGCAGAGCAAGGATAGACACCTCATGGCGCGAAGCAAAATCGCACTGATTGGAGCCGGCCAGATCGGCGGCACGCTGGCTCACCTCGCGGCTCTCAAGGAGCTTGGCGATATTGTGCTGTTTGACATCGCGGAAGGGACGCCTCAAGGCAAGGCGCTCGATCTCGCTCAGTCCGGCCCGGTTAACGGGTTCGATTCCGTTCTGACGGGCAGCAACAGCTATGAAGCGATCGAAGGCGCCACAGTCGTCATTGTCACGGCCGGCATCCCCCGCAAGCCTGGAATGAGCCGCGACGATCTCCTCGGCATTAATCTCAAGGTGATGGAATCGGTCAGCGCCGGGATCAAGAAATATGCGCCGGACGCCTTCGTCATCTGCATCACCAACCCCCTCGACGCCATGGTCTGGGCCTTGCAGAAAGCATCGGGTCTTCCTCCTTCCATGGTGGTTGGCATGGCCGGCGTTCTCGATTCGGCGCGGTTCCGGTATTTCCTTGCCGAGGAGTTGAAAGTCTCCGTCGAGGATGTCACCGCCTTCGTTCTCGGCGGCCATGGCGACGACATGGTTCCCTTCCTGCGCTATTCGACCGTCGCGGGCATCCCTCTGCCGGATATTGTGAAGATGGGATGGACGACGCAGGAGCGCCTCGATGCGATTGTCTCGCGCACAAGAAAGGGCGGCGGCGAGATTGTTGCTCTGCTCAAGACGGGCTCGGCTTTTTACGCCCCCGCAGCTTCCGCGATCGCCATGGCTGACTCCTATCTCAAAGACAAGCGCCGGGTGTTTCCTTGCGCCGCGCGGCTCGATGGGGAATATGGCGTGAAGGACCTTTATGTAGGCGTCCCTGTGATCATCGGCGCCAAGGGTGTTGAGAAAATCGTCGAAATCGAGCTCAATTCCGCCGAAAAACAAATGTTTGAAAAATCTGTTGGCTCGGTGCGCGAACTAGTTGAAGCCTGCAAATCAATCAATCCGGCGCTCGCAACCTGAGAACATCAGGGCACGCTGTGCCGCCGGAGGAAGACCGTGCCTTTGCCCGCCGCTATAAGAATTGAAAATAACTCAGCCATGCTGCGGCATAGGCGAAGCTTCAAGCGGCGCTGCTAGAATTAGACTTTACCTTTTCGGGGCGATCCGGCTTGGCCTCAGGCCGGCCGGAGGGCGGTTATTTAACTCTGGCGTGGAATCTGCTTCGCTTTATGAGCGCGGCGGCTCCGGCATCGGGATCGCAGATGAATATCCACGAGTATCAGGCCAAAGCTCTGCTCAGAGAGTTCGGGGTCCCGGTCCCGCGGGGCGTTGCCGTGCTGCGCGCCGCGGATGCGGCCGCAGCCGCAGCCGAGCTTCGCGGGCCGCCCTGGGTGGTGAAGTCCCAGATCCATGCCGGCGGCCGCGGACGGGGAATTTTCAAGGAGAAGGAAGCGGGCGGGCGGGGCGGCGTCCGTCTCGCCCAGTCGGCTGAGGAAGTCGAAACCTTTGCCCAGGAAATGCTCGGCCGCACCCTGGTGACGGCACAAACAGGCCCTGCAGGCAAAGTGGTGCACCGGCTCTATATTGAGGAAGCCGCGAATATCATCAAGGAATTCTATCTTTCGCTTCTCGTCGACCGCTCGGCTGGGCGCGCCGCCTTTGTGGTCACGGCAGAAGGCGGCATGAGCATTGAGGAGGTCGCGCGGCGCGCGCCCGAACGTATCACGCGCTTCACCGTCGATCCGGCGACGGGATTCATGCCGCACCACGGCAGGACGGCCGCCAATGCCTTGCGGCTTGGGGGAGCGCTTGCCATGCAGGCTGAGAAGATCGCTGCGCAGCTCTACGCCGCCTTCGCTTGCAAGGACATGGCATTGCTCGAGATCAACCCCCTCATTCTCTCCGCGGAAGGGCAGATCAAATGCCTCGATGCCAAAATCTCATTCGACGACAATGCGCTTTTCCGCCATCCCGAGATTGCCGCGCTGCGGGACGAGACCGAGGAGGATCCAAGGGAAATCGAGGCTGCAAAGCATGACCTCAACTATATCGCGCTTTCCGGAACGATCGGCTGCATGGTCAATGGCGCGGGCCTTGCCATGGCAACCATGGACATCATCAAGCTTCATGGCGGCGAGCCGGCGAACTTCCTCGATGTCGGCGGGGGCGCAACAAAGGACAAGGTCACTGAGGCCTTCAAGATCATCACCGCCGACCCGAACGTCAAATCCATCCTTGTCAATATTTTCGGCGGCATCATGAAATGCGACGTCATCGCCGAGGGCATTGCCGCCGCAGTCCGGGAGATTGGGCTCCGCGTTCCCCTCGTTGTGCGGCTCGAAGGAACGAATGCGTCCCTTGGCAAAGCCATTCTCGCCAACTCTGGCCTGAACGTCATCCCGGCTGACGACCTCGGCGACGCCGCCGGGAAGGCCGTCGCCGCAGCTGCTGAAAAGGTCTGATCCTCATGGCAATCCTCGCTGACAAGGACACAAGGGTGATTTGCCAGGGCTTCACCGGGAAGAACGGGACGTTCCATTCCGAGCAGGCCATTGCCTATGGCACGCGGATTGTTGGCGGCACTGCGCCGGGCAAGGGCGGCGCGGCCCATCTTGGGCTGCCGGTCTTCGAGACCGTGGCCGAGGCGCGGGCCGAAACAGGCGCCGATGCCAGCGTTATCTATGTTCCCCCGCCCAACGCCGCGGACGCCATTTGCGAGGCCATCGACGCGGAAATGCCGCTCATCGTCTGCATCACCGAGGGGATCCCCGTAGCGGATATGATCAAGGTGAAGCGCGCGCTTTGCGGTTCGAAATCGCGTCTGATCGGGCCGAACTGTCCAGGCATCGTGACCGCGGGGGAATGCAAGATCGGCATCATGCCGGGAAATATTTTCATGCCAGGCTCGGTCGGCATCGTGTCGCGGTCGGGAACCTTGACCTATGAGGCGGTCTATCAGACGACCCGCGAGGGGCTTGGCCAGACGACCGCCGTGGGCATCGGCGGCGACCCTGTCAAGGGGTGCGAATTCGTCGATATTCTGGAATTGTTCCTGGCCGATCCGGCAACCAAATCCATCATTATGATCGGAGAGATCGGCGGCTCGTCGGAGGAAGAGGCTGCGCAATTTCTTGCCGATGAGGCAAGGCGCGGCCGCAAGAAACCGGTTGTGGGATTTATCGCTGGCCGCACCGCTCCGCCCGGGCGCAGGATGGGCCATGCTGGCGCGATCATTGCAGGCGGCATGGGCGGCGCCGGGGAAAAGATCGCCGCCCTCGAGGCTGCAGGAATCCGCGTCTCGCCCTCCCCTGCAAAGCTAGGCAAGACCCTTGCCGAACTGCTGCGCGGCTGAGCGGAATCTTGAGAAATCGGCAAGCGCCCGCATCTAAGGAATATAGATAAGGAATATAGAGGTTGCGAGTCGCCGCTGAATTGCAGGCTTAAGGAATGTTTACGGGCCTTGGAGCACATCCGCAGGGCGCTTTGCGGCCCCAAGGCTTTGCAGTGAACTTATTGTGATTGAGAGATATGGCGCAGAGGCGGCCGCTGCGGCTTAACTAGAGTCTTAACCGGAGTCTAAGTTGAGACGAAGCGGCCCGGGGTCTGCGCAAAAGGAGAAGGCGATGGCACGCCGCGAATGGAATGGAAGCGCAAATGGCTCGGGCGGCAGCCCAGGCGGGCGCTCGGCCCCCAACGCCGCTTTTGCGCGCACATCTTTTCTTTATGGGGCCAATGCGCCCTACATCGAACAGCTTGAAGAGAATTACAGCCGCGATCCTTCCTCCCTTGACCAGGAATGGCGGGATTTTTTCTCTTCGCTCAAAGACGACAGCGGTGCCGTTGCAAAGCTCGCCCGCGGCCCTGGCTGGAAGCCGCCAGCGCGCGCGCCAGTGACGGATGAGCTTCTCGCGGCGCTTGATAGCGGCTTATCGGAGGCGCATGCCGCCATATCCGCCAAGCTCACGGCAGAAGCCGCGGGCGCGGTTATGCCTGAGGAAATCCTGCGCGCAACCCGCGATTCCGTGCGCGCCTTGATGATGATCCGCGCCTACCGCATGCGCGGCCACCTCCACGCCAATCTCGATCCTCTTGGCATTGCGCCGCCCCGGGACCATGAGGAGCTGCACCCCGCCGCATATGGTTTCAGCGAAGCCGATTACAGCCGCAGGATCTTCCTTGATGGCGTGCTTGGGCTCAAATTTGCGACCATCCCCGAGATGCTCAAGATCCTGCGCCGCACCTATTGCGGGACGATCGGCTTCGAGTTCATGCACATCTCGGACCCGGCCGAGAAAAGCTGGCTGCAGCAGCGCATCGAAGGGCCGGGAAAGGAGATCACCTTCACGAAGGAAGGAAAGCGCGCCATCCTCAACAAGCTTATTGAGGCGGAAGGATTCGAGCAGTTCCTCGATATCAAATACACGGGCACGAAGCGCTTCGGCCTTGACGGCGGGGAATCAATGATTCCTGCCCTTGAGCAGATCATCAAGCGCGGCGGCGCGCTTGGCGTTCAGGAGATCGTCCTTGGGATGGCGCACCGCGGCCGCCTCAACGTGCTCTCCCAAGTCATGGGAAAGCCGCACCGCGCGATCTTCAATGAATTCAAAGGGGGCTCTTACACGCCCGATGATGTCGAGGGCTCAGGCGATGTCAAATATCATCTCGGGGCGTCCTCGGACCGCGATTTCGACGGCAACCGGGTCCATCTCTCACTGACTGCGAACCCTTCGCACCTTGAGATCGTCGATCCCGTGGTCCTTGGCAAGGTGCGCGCCAAGCAGGACCAGCTGCATGACATCGTCGACCGCACCAAAGTGCTGCCGCTCCTCATCCATGGCGACGCGGCCTTTGCAGGCCAGGGCGTGATCGCCGAGTGCTTTGGCCTCTCGGGCCTCAAAGGCTACCGCACGGGCGGATCGATTCACTTCATCATCAACAATCAAATCGGCTTCACGACGGCCCCGCGCCATTCGCGCTCCTCGCCCTATCCTTCTGACTTGGCGAAAATGATCGAGGCGCCGATCATCCATGTGAATGGCGACGACCCTGAAGCCGTCGTTTATGCCGCAAGGGTCGCCACGGAATTCCGGCAGAAATTCCATAAGCCGGTGGTGATCGATATGTTCTGCTACCGCCGATTCGGGCACAACGAAGGCGACGAGCCTGCGTTCACCCAGCCGGTCATGTACAAGAAGATCCGCTCGCACAAGACGACGGTGCAGCTCTACACCGAGAAGCTCGTGGCCGAGGGCGTCGTGACCGATGGCGAAGTCGTGCGTCTCCAGGCAAACTGGCGTCACCATCTCGAGACAGCCTTTGAGGCGAGCCATTCCTATAAGCCGAACAAGGCGGACTGGCTCGATGGCCGCTGGGCGGGCCTGAGGCCCGCCGCTCCCGGAATCGAGGACGATAGGCGCGGCCGGACGGGAGTCGACATCGCGCGGCTCAGGGAAATTGGCTTGCGCCTGACCTCGGTCCCCGAGGACTTCAACCTCCACCGCACGATCAAGCGCATACTCGAAAACCGCCGGAAGATGATCGATTCCGGCGCGGGCATCGACTGGGCTACCGCTGAGGCGCTCGCCTTCGGCACGCTTGTCGACGAAGGCTATCCGGTGCGGCTCTCGGGCCAGGACAGCGAGCGCGGCACATTCTCGCAGCGTCATTCCGTGCTGATCGACCAGGAGACCGAGGCCCGCTACATCCCGCTCAACAATATTCGCGACGAGCAGGCGCGGTTCGAGGTCATCAACTCAATGCTCTCGGAAGAGGCCGTGCTTGGCTTCGAATATGGATATTCGCTCGCCGAGCCCAATGCGCTCGTTTTGTGGGAGGCTCAATTCGGCGACTTTGCCAATGGCGCACAGGTCGTGTTCGACCAGTTCATCTCATCTGCCGAACGCAAATGGCTGCGCATGTCGGGTCTTGTCTGCCTGCTGCCGCATGGCTACGAAGGCCAGGGGCCGGAGCATTCTTCAGCAAGACTCGAGCGCTATCTTCAAATGTGCGCCGAGGACAATATGCAGGTCGCAAATTGCACGACGCCTGCGAATTATTTTCACATTCTGCGGCGCCAGCTTAAGCGCGACATCCGCAAGCCGCTCATCCTTATGACGCCGAAATCACTCTTGCGCCACAAGAGGGCGGTCTCGAAACTCGATGAGCTTGCCATCGGAGAATCCTTTCATCGCATCCTCCCTGATGACGCAGAAAAGACCGGAAGCGGCACCATCAAGCTCGCGGAGGACGGCAAGATCCGCCAGGCCGTCCTGTGCTCCGGGAAGGTCTATTACGATCTCCTTGAAGAGCGCGAGCGCCGGGGCGCGGACAGCACATATCTGCTGCGCATCGAGCAGCTTTACCCCTTCCCGTTGAAGGCCCTTGTTGGCGTGCTTTCGCGCTTCAAGGATGCGCGCATCATCTGGTGCCAGGAGGAGCCGAAGAACATGGGCGCCTGGACTTTTGTTGAGCCATACCTTGAATGGGTGCTGACCCAGGCGGGCTGCAAGATGAAGCGCCCCCTCTATGCGGGCAGGCCCGCCTCCGCCGCCACCGCAACGGGGCTTATGTCCAAGCATCTCGCAGAGGTTAAAACCTTCATGGACCAGGTCTTTGCAGCGTGAGCGGCAAGCTCTTGGGCCTCACGGCACAGGCGGTCAAATCTCCGGTTTGGGACGGAAAAGATGGCAACGGAAATTCGCACGCCGGCCTTGGGCGAGTCGGTCACTGAAGCAACGGTTGGGCGCTGGTTCAAGAGCGAGGGGGACTTCGTCAAGATGGACGAGCCCGTCGTCGAGCTAGAGACTGACAAAGTCACCCTGGAGGTGAACGCGCCCGTCTCGGGCGTTCTCTCTTCCGTCGCAGCCAAGACTGGCGAGACTGTAAAAGTCGGATCTGTGCTTGGGCAGATTGGCGAGGGCGCGGCGCCCGCCGTGAGCAAGGAAAAGGCTGCGGCTTCTGCGGCTCCGCCTCCTGAAGAAGCGTTCGCGGCTCCCCCGCCCCCAGAGCTGCCTCCTGCTGCGCCTCCGCGCGTTGCGCTTGCCCCGGCCCCTTCCCCCGCACCGGCGCCGCCCATGCCTCCCTCGCCGGCAGCCGCCAAAATCGCCGCCGATCACGGAGTCGAAACCGCCGCCATCGAAGGCTCCGGGAAACGCGGCCAAGTTCTAAAGAGCGACGTTCTCGAATTTGTCGCTAAGGCGCCCCCTGCGCCTGCCGCACCGCCGCAGAAAGCTCCCGCAGCTCCAGCCCAGCCGCTTCCCGCGCCTGCGCCCGAGCCGTTGATCGAAGAAAGCCGGGAGGAGCGCGTCCCGATGACGCGGCTGCGCCAGACGATCGCGCGGCGGCTCAAGGATGCCCAAAACACCGCCGCAATGCTCACGACCTTCAACGAGGCCGATATGTCGGCGGTCATCGGCCTCCGAGCGCGCTTCCGGGAAGAATTCGAGAGAAAGCACGGCGTGAAGCTCGGCTTCATGAGCTTCTTCGTCAAGGCCTGCGTTGCAGCCTTAAAGGAGATCCCTGCCGTCAATGCCGAGATCGACGGCGCGGACATCATCTTCAAGAATTATTACCACATCGGCGTTGCCGTCGGCACCGAGAAGGGCCTCGTCGTCCCTGTTGTGCGGGACTGCGACAGGCTCAGCATTGCAGGAATCGAGGCCGCCATTGCCGACTTCGGCAAGCGCGCCCGCTCCGGCGCGCTTAAGATCGAGGAGATGCAGGGAGGCACATTCACTATCACCAACGGAGGCATCTATGGCTCTCTGATGTCGACTCCGATCCTCAACCCGCCGCAGTCTGGCATCCTGGGCATGCATAAGATCCAGGAGCGCCCCGTTGCGGTCTCGGGTAAGATCGAGCTCAGGCCGATGATGTATCTTGCGCTCACCTATGACCATCGCATCGTCGATGGCAAGGAGGCAGTGACCTTCCTTGTCCGTGTGAAGGAGGCGCTCGAAGATCCCTCCCGCCTGCTCCTCGGCTTGTAGCTTCGCGCGCCGGTGACCGGAAGGGTCCCGGGCCAAGGCAGCAATTTGGCAACATTGGTCACAAAAGAGAGATTAATTCGCCGCATCAAGGATTCTGCCTCTGTGAGGACGGGGCCAGGGAGGCCTGAATGTTCTCCAATCCTGAACTCTATGGTAGGTAATTCGAAACACATGCGATCCCGGGATTGAGCGATGGCAACTGGCATTTGCGAATATCTGACCAAGGAGGAGTCACGGGCGCCAACCTCCTGGAAAGAGGCAATTTACGAGCTGGACGGGGCAGTCGGAGCTTTACTTCTCGGCAGGCGTGTTCCGCAAACGCCCGAGCCGCGCCTGCTTAATCTCGGGTGCGGTCCGCTTATTTATCCCGGCTGGATCAATGCAGACTATTGCAGCGTGATCCGCTTATTCCGCCAGCGCGAGTTCCGGCCGGATTGGCAGCTCGATGCGGCCAAACCATGGAAGGCGCCCGATAATTATTTCGATGGAATCTTTACCCAGCACGTCCTTGAACACTTCCCTTACAGGCAGGCCATTTTCGTTCTGGACGAGTGCTACCGGACATTGAAGCCTGGCGCGTGGCTGCGAGTCTCGGTTCCGGATGTCGATAAATTCATTAATTTCACAGTTCTCAATGAGAGCTACCCCGGCAGCTATTTGCGAAGGGCGGAGGCAATCTCCCGCGTAACCCAGCACCATGGCCATAAATCGGTCTGGGATCCGGGTCTCATGGTGGAAGTGCTTCAGGAGCGCGGTTTCGTCAACGTCCGGGAGGCCGGCTTCCAGCAAGGCGCCGATATGAGGCTCGCTGGAATGGACCAGGACGTGAAACGCGGCGAGAGCCTTTACGCAGAGGCGCAAAAACCTTCCCGCTGATGGCGGCAGGCCCTCTGGCCGCTTTGCCTTCGAGCCGCGGGCAGGTATGACGGTCCCTCCCGCCTCATGATTTCAGGAAGGCCCATGCCCGCCAAGGACAGACTCCTCTACCTCGACTACGTCAAGGGCTTCGCCATTATCCTTGTTGTCGCCGGTCATACGATCGGAGGGCTCCTGCCGCTGGGCATCATCCACCGCCCCAGCATTTTCACCCTCTTCTCCAGCCTGATTTACACTTTTCATATGCCCTTGTTCTTCTTCGTCTCGGGCTATCTCTCGGCGAAGCTGCTCTCGGCGCCGCCTGTGGAATTCGCGCGCAAGACTTTCTCGGGCATCGCTGCGCCCTATCTCATCTGGTCTTGGGTCTTCCTTCTCATCAGCAACGCTCTCCAAGGAAGCACCAACAACCATTTTGCGGCGTGGAATTTTCTGGGGGTTTTCCTGCCCTGGGACGCTGTGGGCGTCTATTGGTTTCTCTATGCTCTCCTTTGCGCCAGGATTGTTTATTTCTTCGCCGGGAGAAGAAGCACGGGGGCTGTCTTCAAGCTCTTTGTTGCGTTTTCGGCCTTCTATCTCTTTTACGAGCTTTTTTTGAACCGGCCGGAATGGGATTCTCCTTTTCTTTTGACCTTTGGCCGTATTGCTAAGGCTGGAACGTTCACAGGCTTTGGCCTGATCGCCGCTCTGCAACCCGGGATCATGGATGTCATTCTTGCGCCAAAGTGCGTTTTCCCATTTGCGGCCAGCTGGGTTTTGGCTGCGGGCTTTGTTGCGTATAGCGACACTTTCAGCGCGCTGCGCTTCCTCACCGGGTTTCTCGGAACGGCGCTCTTCCTGACGCTTGCCCGCCAGATCGAGTTGCGCGGCATCCGCCTGCCGTCTCTTGCCGCCGCCGGAATAGCGTCTTTGCCCATCTATGTAACCCATGTGATCTTTGCCGCGGGAATGCGGTTTTTCCTGCTGAAGCTTGGAATCTCGAACGCTTTCGTTCATTTTTCCTTGGGGACGGCGGCGGGCGCCATTTTCCCCATGATTTTGTTTTATGCCGCGAACCGCATGCGCATTGCGCCTTATGTCGGGTTCGGGGCAAGCGCGGCGGCTGCGTTCGGGGAGCCAGGGCGCGCGGCGCAGCGTTAGGCTCCGTTGCAGCGGGCATCTAAGACCCCTTCCAATCATGGGGAAGTCAAGTGTACGATCTCATCGTCATCGGCACCGGTCCAGGCGGCTATGTCTGCGCGATCCGCGCTGCGCAGCTTGGCCTCAAGGCTGCGGCTATCGAAAAGCGCAAGACCCATGGCGGCACTTGCCTGAATATCGGCTGCATTCCCTCGAAGGCGCTTCTCCATGCATCGGAGAAATTTGCCGAAGCTGCGCATGAGCTTGCGGGCTTTGGCGTAATCACGGGCAAGCCGAAACTCGATCTCGCCGCCATGATGCGGCACAAAGATGAGACGGTTGCGGCCAATGTGAACGGCGTCGCCTATCTCTTGAAAAAGAACAATGTTGAGCCGTTCCAGGGCACCGCTCGCATCGCCGCGCCAGGAGCGGTCGATGTGACCGCAGAGGACGGCTCAACGCAAAGGCTCGCCGCGAAGAACATCGTCGTCGCTACGGGGTCAGAGCCTGCAACGCTCCCAGGCATCGAGATCGATGAGATGACGGTTGTCACCTCGACAGGCGCGCTTTCACTTCCCGCCGTTCCGGGCAAGCTTCTTGTCGCAGGCGCAGGGATTATCGGCCTTGAGCTTGGCTCGGTCTGGGGGCGTCTCGGGGCGGATGTCACTGTTGTCGAATATCTTGACCGGATCCTGCCGGGGGCCGATGGCGAAATCGCCAAGCAGTTTCAGCGCATCTTGGAGAAGCAGGGATTCGCCTTCCGGCTTGGGCAGAAGGTCGCGGGTATCGAGAAATCCGGGACGGGCCTCAGGGTCACGGTCCTGCCTGCGGCTGGAGGGGAGGCGTCCGTGCTTGCCGCCGATGTTGTGCTCGTCGCGGTGGGGCGCCGCCCTTTTACCCAGGGACTGGGGCTTGAGGCTCTTGGCATTGCCATGGACCAGGGCCGGATCGCCATCAACAGCCGTTTTGAGACGAATCTTCCTGGAATTTATGCCATTGGCGATGTGGTGCGCGGCCCCATGCTCGCCCATAAGGCGCAAGAGGAAGGCATTGCCGCGGCCGAGATCATCGCCGGGCAGCACGGCCATGTGAATTACGAAACGGTCCCTTCGGTCGTTTACACCATGCCGGAAATCGCCTGGGCCGGGGCCACGGAGGAAGAGCTTCAAGCAAAGGGGATTGCATACCGCGCTGGCAGGTTCCCCTTCACCGCAAATGGCCGCGCGCGGGCCATGCGCCAGACGGCAGGCTTTGTCAAAATCCTTGCCGATGCCGCAACCGACCGCGTCCTCGGCGTGCACATCATGGGGGCAGGCGCGGGGGAGCAGATCGCGGAAGCCTGCGTTCTCATGGAATTTGGCGGCTCGGCGGAGGATCTGGCGCGCATCTGCCATGCGCATCCGACGCTTTCGGAAGTAATGAAGGAAGCCGCGCTCGCTGTGGACAAGCGCGCAATCCATATCTGACAGCGCTCTCTACCGCTCACGTGCTTTCCGCCGCGGCAGCTGTCCGGTTTTCCGGGCGATTCTTACAAAATAGTTCCCCGTGAAACCCTTTTGTAAGATTACCCCGCCACGGGCAAGCTCAGCGCTGCTCTTATCCTGCCAGCGTGTCTATCGCGAATCGCGATTGGCCTGCATATTCTTGTTGTGCTGGCTGATTGCGCCAAGCTTTGCTGGATTGCGCAGACGGTAGGCTGGCGCGTTCTTGGGAACGAAGCCTTCTTTGGCCCTCCGCCCCGGCTGAGGATGCGCCGGTTCGAGCCCCGCTTCCAGGCGGAGGGCGAGCGCCTTTCTCGCCATGCTGATCAATTCCAGGCGGGCGGCTTGCGCCTCACGGCGGCTTGTCTCTTTATTCACGCGCCGCAGCGCTGCAGCGAGCACAGCGTGTTTTTTACGCGTCCCGCAGTCGCCCATTGCAGGCCGTGCGCCTTGCGGCGAAGCTTTGCCGCGCATCTCGCGGCGCTGCCGCGCGGCGATATCCTGAGCGCGATCCCGCCGCTCGCGCACGAGCTTGCGCAGCTCGTTGAGCTCCGGATCCGGCAGATCTCCCAGCGCTGGATAGTGCGTTTTTTCAACGAGGGTCAATTCATCGGCACTGAGCAGCCGGCGCTCCTGCTTGACGCTGCGGGACATGCGCAAACTCCTTTTGAAAACGGCCATCGAAAAGCAGAACTGCAAACTGGGCCCATAGCAATTCATCCGGCAAAAAGCAGTCTCTCGATCTCCCCGATGGGATGATTGGTGTAATCCTTTGCAACCTCGCCTACGATCCTTTCCCCGGTCTCTTTCGTGAACTCGCGCCGGAGATCCCCCAAAATCTTCGGCGGGGCAATGATGAGAAGCTGATCGAAGGCTCCCGCGCGCGCCGCCTTGTTGATCTTATCGGCAATCGTTGCAGCGAAATGCTCCTCTTCAACCTCATGCCAGTCGGGCTCCTCGACAGAGCTGCGGATGTCTCCAACGCTTGAGAAGGCGCGCCCGGGCTGGTCCGTTCCGAGTTCGCGAGTCGGCGGATGATAATGCTCCTCGACGGAAAGGCAGCGCAAATTGGGGAATTTCTCGTCGCCCCGGTTGATCAGGAACAGAGCCTTTTGGCCGTCCCCTATCAAAACCCATGCGCCATGCAGAAGCTTGAAATGGGTCATCGAGTCTCTCCCTAAATACTCGCTCAAGGCGGCAGCTCCTGGCCGCCTCCAAGCAAAGCCCACCGCCAATCTCTAAGGCGGACGAGCCAGGCGTCCGCAGCCGGAACAATAGGCCAAGCTATCATTGGCAGATCATGGGCGGAGCAGCCAGCAATTCCTGCTTCGCGCGATTTTCTTGCTCAGGCCATCATTGACGGGCCGGAGCTCATCCGTATGATGCAAATCAATTCACGATGATGTGAAGCAGAACAAGAACCAAAACAATAAGGGAGAAAATAGTAATGAATAAATCTGTCAGCAAACTAACTTTCTTGGCAATTGCAGCCAGCCTCGCGGGTGCTGTTCCTTCAAACGCGCTTGCACAAGACGCGGCACCGGGAGGAGCCGCAACGCCAGACGCGCAAGGCAAGTTCGGCTTTATGACCCCGAAGGGAGCCTTTGTTCCCCTCCCTAACCAAAGCCCTGAAACGGCAGCTGCCGTGCCTCCTGCCGCGGCCGTTGCCCGCTCCGGCACGCTGAACATTACTGTCCGTTTCCAGGTTCTTTCCAACATTCCATCAACAAATAAGATCAATTGCTCTCTCTCTCTGAACGTGCGGGGGAGTGACCAAGGGGTAAGCGATTACGTTTATCAAACGACTTCCCGCTTTGCCACGGTAAATAGCGGCAAGGGTACGTGCACATTTGTTCTCAAATACCTATGGATTCTAAATGTTCCAGCCGTCGACACGGTAAATTTTTATATTAGCCTGTACGGAAACGATGCAAACAACTCCTCTATATCTCTCACGCCCAATCAGCCGCCCTCAATCCCTTTGCCAGCGCAGGGAGCAACGACCCCTGTCGTGATCAACGCCGGCGGCCTATAGATCTTCTGCTTTGGACCGGCCAGCCTGAACGCCTCAAAGAGAATTAAGCGGCCGGGACAGACGGCCCTTTGCCGGGGCGGCGAGAATGCCTAGCTTTACTCCTTATACGCCCGGTCCAGATTTTTTGCCTGCGCAAAAACCCCGGCCCGGGCCGCATCAATCCTGGCCGAGGTGAGATCAATGCCCGTCAAATTCGTCTGCTCGAAGACGGCGCCGCGAAAATCCGCTCCGCCCGCCTCTGCCCCCGCAAGCGAAGCGCCTTTGAAATTGGCGCCGGGAAATTTCGCAAACTGAAGATCGGTCGAAGCAAGATTAGCATTCTCGAAATCCGCGCCCGTAAGATCCGCTGATTTGAGGACGGCGCGCATCAGGCCCATCGACTGGTTCTTCATATCAGGAGCAAGATCGGCGCCTGAGAATTTCGCATGGCGCAAGCTCGCTCGGGAAAGATCAGCCGTGACGCGGGCGCCCGAGAAATCAGCGCCATCGCATTTTGAATCCTGCATCTGGCTGCCGAAGAGATGCGCCTTCTTGAGGCTCGCCCCTGAGAAATCCGCGCCGAGCGCCCAGACCTGATCGAGCACGGCGCCGTCGAGCTTTGCGTTGGACAAATTCGCCTTGTTCAGCCGCGCGGCGCGGAAATTGACGCCGCTCAGATCAAGGCCCGACAAATCGAGCCCATTGAGACTCTTGCTGGAAAAATCCGCGCCGCCGCCCGATGCCTGGAGCGCGGCTTCAGCCTCCGCCCGTGACATCTCGGCCGAGGAGAACATGGGGCTCGACAGATCGACATGGCGCATCATGTCTTGAGCTCCAGCAGGCGAAAAAGCCAAGGACGCGGCAACGATGGAAATCAGCCTCTTGACAAAACCTCGCACGTGTCGCTCCTCCCGCCGCTGCGCTTACGCCGTCATGCCGCGCCTGATTGCGCGGCCTGCGGCATTTTGCACCAAGGCGCCTTATATGAATGCAGCAGCGTCGCGGCGAGCCAGGGACAGCGGAAAATGCCGCCGCTGCCATTGCGCGTCCTCTCTTTTTGAACTGGTTTTCTGTCCATGACAAAAGAAAATTACATGCCCTTCCGCTCCCCTACGGTCCAGAACATTGCCATTCCGAAGGAACCCGCGCTCGCACCGCCCAGCGAGCCCCGGACCAGGCGCGAGCATGATCTTTTAGGCGATGCCGAAATTCCCGCCGAGGCCTATTGGGGCATTCATACGCTGCGCGCCGTTGAAAATTTTCCGATCACTGGCGTCCCGATCGGGCATTTCCCAGAGCTTGTCCGCTCTTTGGCCCTGGTCAAGCAAGCGGCAGCGCGTGCCAACCGCAGGCTGAAGCAGTTGCCTGCTGCCAAAGCGGAAGCGATTGAGCTTGCCTGCGATCTCCTGGCCAAGGACGGCCGCTTCCTCGACCAGTTCATCGTGGATGCGGTGCAGGGCGGCGCTGGAACCTCGACGAATATGAACGCCAATGAGGTGGTTGCTAATCTCGGCCTCGAGTTCATGGGACATAAGCGCGGCGCCTATGAATATCTGCATCCTCTTGACGACGTTAACATGTCGCAATCAACCAATGACGCCTATCCTACGGCTTTGCGCCTCGCGGTGATCTTCGCCACAGCCCCGCTGATCAGCGCTCTCGAAGAGCTCGCCTATGCCTTCAAGGCCAAGGCTGTCGAGTTTGCCGACGTCCTCAAGATCGGGCGCACGCAGCTCCAAGATGCTGTTCCCATGACGCTCGGCCAGGAATTCGATGCCTTTCACACAACCGTAAAGGAAGACATAGACCGGCTGAAAGAGGCGGCCGCTTTGTTCCGCGAGGTCAATCTCGGGGCAACAGCGATCGGCACTGGCCTCAACGCCGACCCCCGCTACGCCTCGCTTGCGGTCGAGGAGCTCGCAAGGCTCTCGGGCGAGCCGCTCATGCTTGCGCGCAATCTCATTGAGGCAACATCCGACATGGGGGCCTTTGTCTTATTTTCTGGCGCGCTCAAACGGATCGCAGTGAAGCTTTCGAAAATCTGCAACGATCTGCGCCTCCTTTCGTCCGGCCCGCGCGCAGGCTTCGGCGAGATCCGTTTGCCCCCGCTTCAGGCGGGCTCAACGATCATGCCAGGCAAGGTCAATCCGGTCATTCCCGAAGTTGTGAGCCAGGTGGCCTATCTCGTCATAGGCAGCGATCTCACGGTCACCATATGCGCCGAGAGCGGGCAGCTCCAGCTCAACGCCTTCGAGCCAACGATCGGCTATTGCATCTTGAATTCCCTGCGCATGCTTGGCGCTGCGATCGACACGCTGACCAAGCGCTGCGTCACGGGCATAGAGGCGGACCGCGAGCGATGCCTCGATCTCGCCGAAAACTCGATCAGCCTCGTCACCGCGCTTGGGCCGGTGCTCGGCTACGAAACCTGCTCGCGGATTGCGCGCCGCGCGCTTGAGGAAAAGCGCAAGGTGGCAGATATCGTCCTTGAGGAGGGCCTTCTGACCGAGGCGCGGCTCAAGGAGCTGCTCCTGCTCGAAGCCATGACACGGCCTTCGCGGCTAGCTACAGCAAGCGGGGCTAAGCCTAATCGCTGAAGCCAGCAAGGCAAGCCTTTCTCCTCCTGCGCCCTTCCTCCTATTTGGCCTCGGGCGGCTTCTGGAATTTCAGAACGAAGCGGTCGCTCTCGCCGATCTGTGCATATTTTTCCCGGTCCTTGTCCCCCAGCCTGAACACCGGCGGCAGAGTCCAGACACCAGCGGGATAGTCCTTTGTGTCCTTGGGATTGGCATTGATCTCCGAGGCGCCGAGGAGCTTGAATCCCGCATTTGCAGCAAGCGCAATTGCATAGTCCTCCCGCACATATCCGCTCTTTGCCTGCGGGTCTTGCGGCGCGTTTGGGCTGCCGCGATGCTCTTCGATGCCCAAGATGCCGCCGGGCTTCAGCGCCCGGTAAAAGGCGCGGAACGCGCCTTCTTCGGTCCCGGCGCGCATCCAGTTGTGAAGGTTGCGGAAAGTCAGAACGAAGTCGGCGCTGCCGGGCGGCGCGATTTGCTGATCGCCGCCGCTGAATTCGGCAATCGAAATCTTCCCGTAAAGCTCAGGGCTGATCGCAATTTTCGCATTGAGAGGCGCAATATCGCGCTTGGCATCCCCAGCGGCCGTATAGTGGCCGTGATTCTTCAAATAAGGCGCGAGAATTTCCGTCCAGTATCCCGCTGGCCCCGGCATGATCTCAACGACATTCGAATCTTGTCTCACCCCAAAGAAGGTCAGAACCTCCAGAGGATGCCGGTAGCGGTCGCGCGCCTTGTTCGCATCGCTCCTTTGCGGCCCCTCGATCACCTCAACAAGAGCAGGATCGGGCTCTTCGGGAGCCGGCGGGGCCACAAAGCCCCCCGCGCAGAGCAAGGAGGCCATGGCCGCTGCCGCACAGGCCTGCTGCATCAGGCCGCGCAGCGCCCCCTTCCTGGCAATTATGCTTGCCGCCATCGCAATGCCTCACCCTTCCGCAAATCACCTTTGACCGGAACCATGCATAGAGGAATGAAGTTTCTGAGGCACGCTGCAACTTTGCGCCGTTATACCGCAGCAAGCGCGCAAGGCCCGCTGGAGCCGAACATGGCCGCATCCCCGCCCTTTCACAGCCTTTCGCAAGCTTTGGCAAAGACCGAACGGAACATGCCGCGCGTCAGAACCCCCGTCGCAGTGTTGTAGCGTGAACAGTGATAACTGTCGATTAGCATAAGGCTGCGTTCCGGCCGCTGCGGATCACCAGCTCTCACAATATGCTCTGCGCCATGCGCGAAGGGGAAGCTCGTGAGCCTCAGCCCAAAGACGCGAAGGACTGATTCATGCGCGATGCGGCCGAGCGCCACAATGACGCGGAGATGTGGAAGGGAGGAAATCCTTGCGGCAAGAAAGCTCCGGCAATTATGGACCTCGGCAGGCGAAGGCCGGTTCTGCGGCGGGACGCAGCGCACCGCATTCGCGATCATGCAGGAGATGAGCGTTAGCCCATCGCCCGCCTCGGCCCCATAGGCTCCCGCTGCCAAGCCGCAATCGATCAGCGTTTCGTAAAGGAGCTCGCCCGCATAATCGCCGGTAAAGGGCCTCCCGGTGCGGTTGGCTCCCCGCAGCCCGGGCGCAAGGCCCACAATGAGAAGGCGCGCGTCCTCATCGCCGAAGGCGGGCACAGGCGCATTATGCCAGCTGGGCTCGGACGATCTCAGGCTGTTGCGGAAAGCCGCGAGCCGCGGGCATGCGGGGCAATCCGGCTCCGGCTCCAACGCTGTCACGCTGCGGGCCGGCACGCCAGGGGCATCCAAATGGCGCGGGGAAAACTTACGAGCGGTCTTCTGCCAGCGCGGGGTCGAAGTGCTCGACTGCGGCAGCCCGCCGCTCCTGGGTTCTCTGGGCGCGTTCGAGCCTCTCGCCGGGATCGCGGCCAATTTTGGGAGCGAGATGGGCGAGATCGATAAATTCGTCCGCCTGGCGGCGAAGCTCATCTGCGACCATGGCGGGCTGGGTGACATTTGTCGATACGACCGACACGCGCACCCCCTCGCGCTGCACCGCCTCTACGAGGGAGCGGAAGTCGCCGTCCCCCGAGAACAGCACGAGATGGTCGATGTGATCGGCCATTTCCATGGCATCCACAGCGAGCTCGATGTCCATATTCCCCTTGACCTTCCTGCGGCCAAGGGCGTCAACGAACTCCTTCGTGGGTTTGGTGACGACCGCGAAACCGTTGTAATCGAGCCAATCGACGAGAGGCCGGATCGAAGAGTACTCCTGATCCTCGACAAGCGCAGTGTAATAGAAGGCCCGGATCAATTTCCCCCGGCTTTGGAATTCTTTGAGCAGGCGCTTATAGTCGATATCGAAACCTAGCGA
>DASRYK010000156.1:0-15613 GCA_035687205.1 Methylocella sp.
ATGCTCCTCTCCCGGTCCGTTCCTGATCTTGGCGCCGCAAATTCGCGGTCGCATGTGTTACGTCGAGCTTTTTGCTGGAAAAGTCAAGTCAGGCCCCGCAAAATGGCGGCAGACCCTGCTGCGACATAACCATCCCCCGCAGCCATCCGGCGGCGGCGGGACTCTGCGAGAGCAACGACGCGACAGTACTCATAATGCATTTTCCGCTCTAAGGGAAGTTGGTTAGAGACCGCATGGACAATGCCGGGCCGTGAAATGTTTTCATCTTTCCCATTGCAAAAATGATTGCCCTTTTGCCCAGGCGCGCCTGCGCATTTCTAAGCCTTCTTGCCCTGCTCGCCGGGAGCGTCACCGGGGCTTTTTCCACGGCTGCGGATGCGCAAGCGGCTCCCTCGCCAGCGATCGCCATGCACGGCGAGCCCGCTCTGCCACAATCCTTCGATCATTTTCCTTACGCCGATCCCAATGCCGTTAAGGGCGGCCGCCTCGCTATCGGCTTTCTCGGGACCTTCGACAGTCTCAACCCATTCAATCTTAAGGCAGGCTCGACGGCTCAGGGCCTGAACGCAAATGTTTTCGAAACCTTGATGACGCGGTCCCTCGATGAGCCATTCACGCTTTACGGGCTCATCGCGCAAACCATCGAGACGGATGAAGATCGTAGCTTTGCAATCTTTCACCTCAACCCCATGGCGCATTTCTCAGATGGTGTGCCCATCACCTCTGAGGATGTGCGCTTTACCTTTGATCTCTTGAAGGAGAAGGGGAGGCCTCAGCAGCGCGCCGCTTACGCTCTCGTCAAATCGGTGGAGATACTAGACCGGTTAACGATTCGTTTCGATCTCTCAGGAATCGGCGACCGCGAGATGCCGCTGACGCTTGCGCTCATGCCTGTTCTGCCGCACCATAAGACCGATCCCTCAAAGTTCGATGAAGCGAGCCTTGAAATACCAACTGGCTCGGGGCCCTACCGCATTGTGGATGTGAAGCCTGGCGAGCGTCTTTTGCTGCGGCGCGATCCGAATTACTGGGCAAAGGACCTGCCTGTGCGCCGCGGACTTTTCAATTTTAGCGAGATCGACATCGAATATTTCCGCGACGCCAACAGCCTGTTTGAAGCTTTCGCAGCGGGCATTCTTGACTTTCGCGAGGAAACAAGCCCTGCCCGCTGGGCGCGCGGCTACGATTTCGCCGCATTGCGTGAGCGCCGGGTGATCCGGGAGGCCCTGCCCGCGGGGGGGCCAAGGGGAATGGAGGGATTTGTTTTCAATCTGCGCCGGCCGCTTTTCGGCGACATCCGTGTTCGCGAGGCGCTCGGGCTTGTCTTCGATTTCGATTGGGTGAATGCAAATCTTTTCGACGGTCTCTACAAGCGGACGAAGAGCTTCTTCGACGATTCCGAACTCTCCTCAGCTGGGCGGCCCGCAAGCCCTGCGGAGCGCGCGCTTCTTGCACCCTACCCGGGAGCGGTCCGCAGTGACATTCTCGAAGGGCGCTGGGAGCCCCCCTCAACGGGCGGTCTCGGCGCGGACCGCACACAGCCCAAGCGCGCACTCGAACTCTTGAAGGAGGCGGGCTACGAGTTCTCCGGCGGCCGCTTGGTCAAAGAAGGCGAGCCGCTTTCTTTCGAGATCATGGTCAAGGACAGGAGCCAGGAGCGTCTTGCTCTGAACTATGCCGATTCGCTCGCCAGGATAGGGGTTGGCGCGCGGGTCAGGCTGGTCGATGAGGTGCAATATCAAAGGCGGCGGCAGAAATTCGATTTTGACATGATGCTTGGAAGCTGGCTTGCTTCCCCTTCGCCGGGCAATGAGCAGCGCGCGCGCTGGGGCTCGGCAAGCGCGGATCAGGAGGCATCGTTCAATCTGGCTGGCGTCAAATCGCCCGCGGTCGATGCAATGATCAATGCGCTGCTTGCCGCCAAGACCCGCGAGGATTTTGTTGCCGCGGTCCGCGCTTATGACAGGGTGCTGCTTTCGGGATTTTATATTGTTCCGCTTTTTCACTCTCCCGATCAATGGATCGCCTTCTCGGCAAAGCTGGCGCGGCCGCAGGCGCTTCCCCGCTACGGCCCGGCCACAGGCGGTGCGACCCTCGACACTTGGTGGCGAAAGGAGCCTTGAGAGAGGAGGTCTCGATGGCCGTCATCCTTCCTGTCAGGAAGGATGACCGCCCCGCTCCTGGCTCTCGAAGACGATGGAATCAGGTCTTGCAGGAGCCCGCGCGGCCCGCTTCCTTCCGGCGGGGCAGAGCAAGGGGGGTGAGCCATCCGTTTTGCTTAAGCGCACGAGCATGATGCGGCACCATCCCCCTTCCGTCTTGGTGTTCCGCAGTCTGAAGGCTTCGCCATGGCCGAATATGTCCTAACCCTGAATGCCGGGTCGTCGTCCATCAAATTCGGTCTTTTCGCCAGCGAGCCGGCCGGGCCGCGACTCCTTGCCTCCGGTCAAGCCGATGGCATAGGGGCTGATATGTGGTTCCTCGCGAAGGATCCGGCAGGGGCGGTCCGTGCCAAATGGGATCTTGCTGATGCGGCGCGCGGCGATGGGCACCGTCAAGCCATTGCTGTAATCCTGAGGTGGATCGAAGAAAGCTTTCCCCTGTCCAGCATTGGCGCCATCGGCCACCGCGTCGTCCATGGCGGCCCAGACTTTGCCGGGCCTGTCTTATTGACCGGAGAGGTCATTGCAAGGCTCGAAAAGCTCGCCCCGCTTGCGCCCCTTCACCAGCCGCACAACCTTGCAGGCATTGCGGCGGCCGCTGATGCCTTTCCCGGCGCCCCGCAAGTGGCCTGCTTCGATACCGCCTTCCACAGGGGCCACCCCTTCGTCTTCGATACTTTCGCGCTTCCCCGCCGTTACTACGAGCGGGGGATTCGGCGTTACGGCTTTCACGGTCTCTCCTACGAATATATCGTGCGCCAGATGCGCGAGATTGCGCCTGTTGCAGCGGCTGGGCGCATGATCGCGGCGCATCTTGGCAATGGCGCCTCGATGTGCGCTATCCGGAATGGCCGCTCCCTCGCCTCCACCATGGGACTATCGGCGCTCGACGGCTTGCCGATGGGAACTCGCTGCGGCCAGATCGATCCCGGCGTGCTTCTCTATCTCTTGCAAGAGGAAGGCATGCCTGCTGGCGAATTAGCAAAGCTCCTCTATGAGGAGTCGGGCTTGAAGGGCTTGTCAGGCGAATCCCAGGATATGCGTGACCTCGAAGCCTCGGGAAGCTCCGCAAGCCGGGAAGCGATTGCCTATCTTGTCAGCCGTATCCGTCATGAGCTCGGCGGCTTCGCAGTGAATTTATCCGGCCTTGATGCGGTCGTGTTTTCGGGAGGGATCGGGGAGCATTCCGCGCGCGTGCGCGCAGCGTCGCTTGAAGGTTTGGAATGGCTCGGCATCGTACTCGATCCTGAGGCCAACGCCCGCCACAGCCAAATCATCACGGCGCCTGGCTCGCCTGTCCCGGTCTTCATCGTCCCCGCCAATGAGGAGGCGATGATTGCGGTTCACACCATCGAGACTGCAGGCCTTGCCTGCGCCCAAGGCGGTTGAGCATCAGCAAGTGGCAGGCCCGGGGAGGCACATCGAAAGCAAGCGCCCTTGCTGCAGGCAGCACCCTCCGGCGGAGGAGAGGAAACACGAGGTTGAGTGTGAACGGCGCGGTGCCTTTCATCGCCGGCGTGACGGCGCCTTTGTCTGCTCAGGGTGACAGGCTCGAAACCGGTTAAGAACGTAAAAATGAACTTGCTGCGGCAAGCTTTTTGAATGAAACTAAAAATTGGAGATATTTCATTGAAATGAAAGAGGAACCCAAATCAAACGGTTGGGAGGCTGAATGGGCATCCTGGCGATCGGGGGTGTCCTCCTTGGAATATTTCTGGGGCGGATTTTCAGATCCTTAATTCTCGTTCCCGTCTCTTTGCTGGCTATTGCCGTTGTTCTTGGATGTCTCATCGAGGCGGATTTCGGCCTGGGCGCCTTGCTGCTCAAGATCGCCGCTGCTGTCGCGAGCATTCAGTTCGGGTACCTTATCGGGCTCGCTGCCTCTCCAACGGAGCCGGATTGAGACCCTTCGAATGATCCCGGTGCTTGGGGCTGGCGGTTGCGCTGCCCGCTGTTGAGGGGCAACAGTAGAGCCGTTCCGGGAGCGAGTGATGCTCAGGAGACGGCGCCTTGCGTCACTCCAGAATTTTGTGATCTTTGCAAGGTTTAGAGGGGGGTGAGCTGGAAGACCGCCCTGCCTGGGGCAAATGCTTGCGCTGCTCTTTTCATGCGGGCCGGCGTGGTTTCCAAACGTTCGTCTGCCGTATTCGCGAAATTATCCGGCGGGTTCGGGGAAACCCCCGCACCCAAATTATCACGGCGCATGCTTCGCCCGTGCCGGGCCTAGTCCGAAATCAAGGAATCCAATTTGGCCAAGGCCTTAAGGACCGCGTTCCCATAGGGCAGCCCTCCCACGAACGCTTCGGTGCGCTGGGTATCCAGGCCCCATATGATGAAGAACGCGGCAACGAGCAACAGCAGCACCGAAAGCAGCGTGGATGCAAGCCCGGCGATCACCGCAACCGCGAGGAATATTCCTCTCTTAGCTTTGCCACTCAAGGCCATTGTCTTCCCTCCGAGCTAATATATAAATTGACCCCTAAGAAGCATTCGCTGGGCCTCGAAGCGCTCCGGCGCCCTCGATTCTGGCGGGAGAGCCGTCTCCGGCATAGTTCAGTTCTCGATTGCCGCAGACAGCGAATTTCTGGCGCCCAGCGGCCCTCATTCTTTCCGGTTGAAGCTTCTCCCCCGGTTACCGCGATGGAATGCTTGGAGCCCGCACTCACTTTAGCGTTTTAACTTCCGGCCGTTAAATTTTTATTTTTTTCCGTCGCGCCAGTGCGATGCGGAATCGGTCCGTCCTCGCGCCGGCCACTTCCGGCTGCAGCCGTAAGACCGGCTTCGTGCCATATTCCCGAAGGATGTCTCCCGTACCGTGCGATCTTGGATGCTCGCCGGAATGACGAGCCCTTTCGCGAGCGCTGGACATGAAGAAATCGTCCAGGCAAACCCATTAAGGGACGCGGATGAGAACTTCTTTCCGCCTGCTGATAGGGCAGGCTGCGAAACTTGCTGGCGCCTCCGGGGCTGGGAAGCGATTGAAACGCCTTCTCCCCTGGATGCGTTCTTTGCTTCATCCCAGCCGCCGGAAAAGCGGAGAGCTGCGGCGCTTTGAGCGGCAAAGCCCTTCCGCCGGGCCGGCTGACAGCTCCAGCCGCCTTGCCGGATCTACGCCAGCAGGGGGCGCTGAAGCTGGAATTTCCGCCGCTAAGGGGGCTCAAGCCGCGCAGATCAAAAGGCCACTCGCCGGGGTGTTTGATCTCCTGGAGTTGAGCGGCTTTCCGGCTCTTGAACCGGCCGTGGCTTGGCCCGCAAGGCAGCGCAAAGCGCCGCCCGTGCCCATTGGGAAGGGAGCCTTTTATCTGTCAGGAACCTTTTCATGCAAATCGGGGACGCGAAGCTACAAGGCCTATATCCCTGGCCATGCCGCAGGCCGCAATGCGCCCTTGCTGGTGATGCTGCATGGCTGTGCGCAAGATCCGGACGATTTCGCGATAGGAACCGGGATGAACCTGCTTGCGGAAGAATACGGATTCATCGTCGCTTATCCAGGGCAATCCGCGAGCGCCAATCAAAAGGGGTGCTGGAATTGGTTCTATGCCGCAAATCAGATGCGCGGCCGCGGAGAGCCCGAGATCATCGCGGGGATCACTCTCTCCGTGCTCGAAACCTTTGGCGCCGATCCGGGGCGGGTGTTTGTTGCGGGCCTTTCGGCGGGCGGAGCTATGGCCGCGGTCATGGGCGCGGCCTATCCTGAGCTTTACGCTGCCGTTGGGATTCATTCCGGCCTTGCCTATGGATCGGCCAAAGATCTCGCTTCGGCCTACGCCGCCATGCGGGGCGCGCCCGGATTGACGCAAGTCAATCCTCCTCGAAAACGCGCCCCTGGAAATATCCGGACGATTGTCTTCCACGGGACATCGGACCGGGCAGTTCATCCCTCGAATGGTGGGCGGATTTTCAGCGAAGCTCGTGCCGCCTTGACCGGTGCCATCCGTGAGAAGCGGCATACCGGCCGATTACGCGGCCGCTCTTATGCCTGCACCGTCATCGAGGATTATGACGGCGTTCCATTGGTTGAATATTGGGCGGTAGAAGGTTTGGGTCACGCCTGGTCCGGCGGCCAAGCGGAAGGCACGCATACCGATCCGCGGGGCCCCGACGCTTCGCGCGAGTTCGTCCGGTTCTTTCTGGCAGGGAAGGCCCAGCCGCCCAGGCTTCGCCGCGCTGCGGGATGACCGCAGATCCTCGCGGCCCCCGGTCATCCGGGAGACTTTTGTCTCTTGGGGTTCTCTGGCGACGCCGGACGGCCATGCCAGCGAGTGGGGCGGCATTTCTCCCCCCAGCGGCCCTGGATTCCGGGTAACCGCGGGGGGGGGGGGCTTGCTGGCAAACCTGGATTCCGGACCTTGCTTCCTTTGCCTTATTAAGGCAGCGGGTCTTGTCGCATCATTTGGCGTGCTTGAGGTGGCCTAGGGCCAATTGAGCTGCTTCGACGGCTTCGCTCACTTTGCCAGCCTTGGCCTGTTCGATTGCTGTCTTCAAATCCCGGATGGCGGCTTTCGTCAGCATATTGTCTTTTTCTTTGAGCAAGGCTTCAGCATGCTCCAAGGCTTCCTGGGCATGCTCTATGAACTTCTCAGCCTCGCCTTGCCTGCCGAGGTTCAAAGCGTCGTTAGTGTCTTCGATTGCTTCTTCGAGGTGATCGTCGCCAGCGATTGAGATGCACGGAGTAAGTGCAAGGCCAAGCGCAAGACCGACAACGGCCGCCGTCTTTGTCCATGTCTTCATGATAAGTCCTCCTTTGGGTTGAATGTGAGCTGAGCATCCAGCAGCGGATCCTGCTCGATTCGCGAGCTGCCGGCCTTAAATCTCGAAAAGCATGTAACGGGATTGACGAGCACAGAAAGATTCTGCGCCGCATGAGAAACGCCGCCAGGGAAAGAAGCGCGCCTTGAAGCTGGAAACGCGGCGGGTGCTGCCGTCAATGGATGCCGTGGGCTGGGCGGTCCGGCAATTGCTCACGGAGATTCCCTTGTTCCGTCGCGGGACAGCCATGCGGGAACGGCGATCCCAAAGGGCGGTTTGTCGGCTAGAGGCAGAAACGGCCGCAGCGCCCCCTGGAGGAATGCTAAAGGAGCCAGCGGTCTTTACCCGGAGAATTCAAAGATGCATCTGCTTGGGCCTTCTTCGAGGCCCGCGCACTCTTCTTCCCTATCATCAGGCTTTGCCCGCCGCAAGGCGAAGATGACAGCGGACTTCATGGCCAGGGGAAAGCGGTTCTAGGAGCGGGCGTCTTCCTCAAACCGCTTACTCCAGAGCACAGTCACGAATGACGCCTGACCAAAGATCACTTTGGGGCGAAAGCAATTATCGCGCGGCCGCTTGCATCTCTAATCTTGGCCGCTTGATCCTTGTCCCTTGCCAAACACCAGATTCTTGATGCTCTGCCCGGCCCGGGCAAACATCCCAGGGCGCTTGACTGGTGAGGGGCCAAGCTCGACTTTTCCGTGCTTGCGCGAAAGAGCGAGAAGCTGCTCTGGGGCGAGCGTGATCGAGACTTTCCTCGTCACCTTGACTTCCACATATTCGGCGTCTTCATCCTTTGTTTCGGACATGGGCTTGCTCCATCAAGCGATTGCCACCTGAGGAATTGATATGGTGTCAATGCCGATTTGACCTAACGTCAAGTTGAGCAGTTCATAAGGTGCCACAACATTTTCCAGCTCGATTTTCCCAATTGAAGTGCTGGCTGCAATGTTGCGGATGAGCAGCTGGTCGATATGCGCCTCCGCTTTGGGGCTGACCCTCAGGGTGAGGTCAAGACAGCCGAGGTCTGCGTGCAGGACCTTTGGACGCGGGGCAGCGCTGAGATCGGTGCCTTGGCTGGTGATATCGGCAACCGAGGCGGCAGGCAGAGCAAGATTGGCAAGCGCCATATGACCGAGAGGGGCTGCATCGCCGCGCACACGGCCTATGGTCACCGTGTCAAGGCTTGCGGCCGGGACGCCGAGCCCGCCGATTTTCAGATTGCCAAGACCTATTCCGGCAAGGGAGAAGCCATGGAGGGGAAGCTTGAGATTTTCTGCCTTGATGGTTTCGGCGATGGCCGTTCCAAGATGAAGATTGGTGACCGGCGCTGATGCCGCTGAGGCACTGTCTAGAGTGAGACTGTCGATGCCGAACTTGAAGGTCTCCAGTCCCGGAAGCTTGACATCCCCGAAACCAACTTCGAAATTCTGGATGCCGAAGTCCACAGTGCCGCTATCAGCGAAGGCAACTCCGGGCGCTTCGAGGCGAAGCACCCACTCAAGGCTCATGGCATAAGAGATGCTCACCCGGAAGTTGCGGAGCAAAGCGCCATCGCAGGCTGCATCAAGCTCGAAGCCGCTCACAACGAGGCGGCCTATCTTGATCGGGCCGATGGCGACTTGTCCAACGCTGATGACGCCAGCTTGTGACTGCTTGATTCCGGTTTCTGCGATGGTCGTGAACATGCGCCAGAGCCTTCTGCCCAAGAGTCCTGCTGCATCCGCTTACGCTCCCGCGGGTCAATCGGCCGCCGGGCCCCGCTTTCCCTGCGGCGAGAGCACGGCGGGGTTGATACGGTTGATGTGAGCGGCGACGTCCTTAAGCTCGCGGGCAAGCTCACTCAAACGCCTCAAATGCGGCTCAAGCTGCTGCACTTCCTCTTGCGGCATTGCGGGGTCGAGGCGGCTTGCGGCATCGAGGAGCGGCGTGAGTATGTCATCGAGCGTCAGGCTGACATCATATCTCTTCACCGGAACCATGGTCACTTCGGGCGTTTCGTCCTCGGGCATCTCAGCCTCCTTCACGCAACGCTGAACGCCGGTATGTTGATAGTGTTAATCCCAATCTGGGAGAGGGTGATGTTGAGCGCGTCGAAAGGCAGCACGACGTTATGGAGCACAACCCGCCCAGCCGTGGCGCTCGCATTCGCGCCCGTTATTTCGAGATGGTCAATATGGGAGCGCGCCGAGGGAGTGACCTTGATGGCTAGGCGCAAAATGCCCGCATCAAAGCCGATCGACCGTGTCTGAAGATTTGCTGGGATATCGAGCGGTGCCGAGCTGTTGACGAGCGGGATTTGCGCAGCTGGAAGCTGAAGATTGCTGAGCCCGAACGATGCAATCGTGACGGGATCGCCGTGAACATGGCCAATGGTTGCTTTGCTCACCTGCGCGGCAGGCGCGCTGACAGCTTCTCCTTCAACCGAATTCAAAGTGAGCCCTGCAATCGTGAAACCTGCCGGTGGGAGCGTTGCAATTTCAGCACTGATTTGCTCGGCAGCAAGGTTCCGGAGGTCGAGCGTCAGGGGATCTGCCGAAACGGACAGGTTCTGCGCGGTCAAGCTTGGGATATTGATGTGGATGTTGTTGAGAGAAGGGATGGTGATGTCGCCCGCAGGCATGGAAAAATTCAATGATCCGAGATCGTAGGTATCGCCCACATCGATGTCCGGAAGCGGCCAAGGAAGGCCGACATGGACATGCCATTCGGCCACAAACTTCAGCGTGACCGTTACATCGACATTCTGCAAACGTCCCTGCGCGCCTGAAAGATGGAAGCTGGTGTCGTTTAGCACCAGGTCGCCGACCGTCACCGGCCCGATTCCGACATGCCCGACCGCTATGGAGGCAAGGCCCGCGCGCTGCACGTCCAGCTTGGGGACATTGACCTTCATCTTGCCCTCCCCTCGCCCGGCTGGCGGAAAGCCTGCGCCCCAGCTCTTCGGCCCTGATGGATGCTTGACACTTTCTTGCCGCGCTTGCCGCGGAGCCGGGAAATTTGAGGCTAATCGTCACACCCTTGTCCGTCAATCCCGTCTGTCCCAGCGGCCACCCAAATGCATGCACGTTTGCGGGCTTTGGGGCCAGTCTGACCCGCCGCCCCCTCGGCGCTGGCAAATACCGGAAGCCACACCATTTCACTCAGGTATGCCCGCCCGGTTTTTCCTGGATCGAGAGGCGGTCAGGCCCCGCTGCTTTGGAGGAAGGTGATGGACAGCACCGCCGGCCAGTCTTTAAGCTGCTAAACACTCGCGCTGCGAAAGTTTTTTGTAGCCTGGCCTTGTAAGCCGGCCTTCTCTGACAATCCATGAATTTATTCACATGAATAAAGACTATCACCAATGCCATTCTCAGGACTGCATCTGAAACAGAATCTCGTCTCTCCGGCAGCGCATTCCTTGCCGGACGGGAGTCAGGAAAAGCTTGAAAGGCGGCTTGGCCGCTTGCATGCCCGTCAGCGTCTCGGGATCGAGAGGGACCATGAATCGCAGGTCTTTGGCCAGGGTCTGCGTTTCTTCCATCCCGAGAATCTCGCCTTGTCGGAGATCGTCATCGGGGGGGTCCTGCGGATGACAGGTCTTTATAAGCTTGGCCGAAGGAATGCGGCGAAGATTAAGCTTAAGCATAACGACATTGTCTCGCCACGGCTTCCGGCGGCATTCGACGGCTACCGGATTTTGCATCTGAGCGATTTGCACACGGATATGAGCCAAGAGGCCATGGCGCGCGTCCTGGATCTTCTGCCCGCTCTCGACTACAACCTCTGCGTCCTCACAGGCGACTACCGTGCCAAGACATTCGGGCCTTATGCAAATTCAATCGCTGGGATGGCGCGGTTGCGCGAGGCGTTAACGGGCCCGGTCTATGGCGTCCTCGGCAATCACGATACGGTCCGCATGGTCCCCGATTTGGAGGCGATGGGGATCGTCATGCTGCTCAACGAATGCGTGACCTTGGAAAGGGAAGGGCAGCGGATCCACCTTGCAGGCATCGACGATGCGCATTTTTTCCGGGTCGATAATATTGAGAAGGCCGCAGAGCCCATCCCGCATGGGAGTTTTTCGATCCTCCTTTCGCACACGCCCGAAATCTACAGGCAAGCGGCTCACGCTGGGTTCGACGTCCTGCTTGCCGGGCACACGCATGGGGGCCAGATCTGCCTCCCGGGCGGGATCCCCATCACGCTCGATGCCGCTCTTCCGAGATCATTCGGCGCAGGGGCATGGGCCTATGGAGAAATGGCCGGTTACACATCGGCCGGAGCAGGCTCCTCCGTCGTGCCTGTGCGTTTTAATTGCAGCCCGGAAATTACCCTCCACTGCCTTCGCGCAGAGAGGCGCGGCCGGGCCTCAATAAGGCCGGTCCCTGATGTTGAGCGTGTAGAGCGCCCGTGAGGCAGCAAGCTCTCCGGCGAAGAAAACCGCTGTCAGGACAAGAACATCAGGGATGGAAACAGGCAGGACCCACCGGCATGCCATGGCCGGAAAAAGCGACTCGGGGATTTGATCGAGGCCCAGGGCCATGCTCCCCGGCGGAAGCTTCAAGCGGCGCTTGATAAAGCTCGACAGGAGATCACCCGCCATGGCCGTGACCGCTACGAGGAGGCCCGTCGTCCAGGAAAGGCCGATGAATGGCGCAGCAAGGCTTGAAGCGATGGCCGAAAGCAGAATCCCTCGCGCCGTCTTGGATGAGCCAAAGAGGGGCTGCCCGTCAGCCAGGACGATCCCCCCGTCAAGCGGACGGGCAGTTCCGAAGATTTTTTTCGCGATCACCGGCGTGCCGTTGGCCACGACCACGAGAAAGAAGATCTGCGCGGCGGCGAGGAAGTGAAGGTCGAGCATCTGGAACTGCCTATGCGTGCCACTTTACATGGCTCTCTATCAGAAGGACACACAGGCTGCTGTATCCGCGCGAAGCACGCTCTCCTGGCCGAAGCGCGCCTTATAGGCCGCGCGGATCGCTTCGATGCGCTCGTCTATGCCTTCGGCAGGCTCGTACCAGATGAGAAGCAGATGCGATGTCTCCCCGGCAAACCCGCTGTTTGGGCCGCGCCATAGACCGTAACCTGTGAGAACCGTGAACCCTCCCGGAAAGCGCGGAGCCACTTCATTGGCTAGAAAGTCCTCCCACTCTTTGCTGGTTACAGGAGCCGTATCCTTGCGCTGGGTGCCGAACACGAGAGCAAGTTGCGCTAGCGGCTTTGCCCGCGCTTGGCAGGCAAGGCTTGCTCCGCCCTGAGGGGATAGCGCAGTCATGAGGGCAGCTGCAAGCCCCCCTCCCGCCGTCACAAGCGCGAATGCGGCGAGTGCTTGTCGGTTCATGGCAAGAGGCTTTCGGCCTCCAGTATGAGGGCTCCTTCTTATCAAGAAAGGCGTGAATGCGCGGCCGCTGACCGCGAAAAAGCCTGCAAAATTATTCCTCGATTGCTCCAATACGCTGCTGGCTATAGAGCTGCACCCCCACCTGTTTGATGAGCTCGAGCTGCGTTTCGAGGAAATCTATGTGCTTTTCCTCATCGATGAGCATGTCGTCGAAAAGCTCCTTTGAAACAAAGTCCCGAACGGAGAAGCAATATTCTGCGGCCTCAGTAAAGAGCGCGCGGGCGGTCATCTCAGTGGCAAGATCGCAGCGAATGATTTCCTCCACCGATTGCCCTATGCGGAGAGGATCAAGAACCTGAAGATTGGGAAAACCTTCAAGAAAAAGGATGCGTGTCACGAACCTGTCGGCATGGCGCATTTCATCAACAGACTCCTCGCGCCATTTCTTTGCGAGCTCTTTATAGCCCCAGTTGTCGAAAATGCGGTAATGCAGCCAATACTGATTGATCGACGTCAGCTCGCTGCGCAAGCCGCGGTTCAAGTACTCGATAACTTTTTCGTCGCCTCTCATTTGACCAAGCTCCTTCAGGCGTGGGATTAACCGCGGTCATGGCGGCGCAAGGGCGTAGACTATAATCATTCTAAAAGATAAGGTAAAGCGTGACCGCCCTTAAGCAAGCTGCTCCCGGCAAAGGTGCGGATCAAGCGGAATGAATGATTTCGCCCCCCGGGCTAGGCGGTTTCGTCATCTACGGCATTCTTTGCCTTTCTCCACCAAAGTGTTCGGCAGAGACATTCATATTCCGTGCCGTCCTGTTGGCGGGGCGATTTGGCGCCCGCGCCGCGAGAGAAGCACCGCTCAAATCCCATGCGCTCAGATGCGCATTGTCAACGGCGATGCCCAGTGCTCAAATCCACATCCATGATCGTCACTCGAAAGAATCGCAGCGATGGCTGGGCTAGGCTGTGCGCAATGAGGACGGGCGATTGAGCCGGAGAATTTTTGTCCTTTTGTCCGGGCTGGTCTTGGCTTTATGGCATATCACGGCGCCGGCCCAGGCATGCGGCGCACGGCCGCGGGGGAGCCTCTGCGCCATCGTCCCTGCCTCGGCCGTGGTCCGCGATGCGCCGGGCGGACGTGTTGCCTATGGCGCAAGCGGGATGGTTATTGCCATCGGGCACTCGCGGAATGGGCTTTGGGCGCGTATTCACATGCCATGTGCTGGCTTCAAAGGCTGGATCGCACGGCGCGACCTTTCATGCCAGGGCAACGGTCTCAATGCGCGCGCCGCCGCAAACCCATCGCAGTGAAGGCGGTAACTTCCTCATCATGTCCTTAGGCGCGGCCGTAAAAAAGCGCTGCGCAGCCCGCAACTTCGAGAACGGTCCCTTTGAACCTCATTTCGAGCGCGCTCCGCAGCCCATCCAAAGTATCCTCGCTATTCGAGAATATGCCCTTTGTATTATAATAGCCCATGAGGCGCCGCGCGGCCCAGCTTCGTTCCACGCCGCCCTGGAGCAAGGTTGCTCCGAAAATCACTGCGCCCGGGGCCATTAGGGACTTGAGATGATCGAACGCCACAGATTTCGCGGCGATGGTGCCCGGGAGGCAATGGAGCAGATAGCTTATCCCGATGGAATCGAATACCGGGGCATTGAGCAGGATCGGCTCAAGCACGTTCCGCATGTAAATCTCTGGTCTGTATCGCGCGATCCTTTGTGCGGTGAAAGCAAGCGCGTTTTGGTTCAGATCCAGCAGCGCAACACGCGGCGCCGCTGAGGGAAACTGGCAGCGGTCTAGGAAGAAGCCCGTTCCAACCCCGGCATCCAGGTGATTAGCGCTGACATGCCGGTTATAATGCGTCAAAAGGCGCTTAGAAGGGCAGCGCCAGATCAGGCGATTGGAAAGGCCAAGAACGAGAAAATCGTAGATGCGGAGCATGCCCTTTGTGTAGACAGCATGCCCCGCGGCAATCTGTTCAGGCGTGAAACTCATGAGAGGCTATTCAAAAGCGCTCGCGGGGCAATACGGGTGCCGGCCGCTTCGTTGAACTGGCATAGCGCTCGTTGGAGCTCGCCAATGATCCGGCTTTGTCACCGCATCGCCCTGAAGTCAAATATCCGAAGCGCCGTGGCGGCGGGACGGGGGGCGCAGCATGCTGATGAAGAAGCCGCGGCGGGGGGCCGCCAAGATTGCAGAATCCGGATGGCGCAAAGCAGCGGGGCTGGCCGTTTTTGAGCGCCGCCACATTCCGGGAATGGCGCGCAAGAGCTGGGTCAGCGCAAAGGCTGCCTGTGTGCTCAGGGCGAGAACAACGAAATTTGCAACAGCGTGCCACAAATGATGGTCATTAAAAAAGGAAATAGCCATGACTGCTGCAAATGCCAGCGCCGAAGAGGGGAGGAGGATCAAGGCCCTATAAAACCGTCCCAGGACAGCCCCGATCAGGAAGCCTCCGATGATTGCGCTGGTCACGCAGCAGGCTCCTCAGGCGTCGAAACAATCGTCAACTTTTGCAAATTACCGGCCATACTTCCTTGGCTACCTCAGAAGAGCAGCTCGCTCTCACCAGCCCTAGCTGATCATGCTCATCTACGGCCTAATTGAGCAATGCCAATATTGTGGTAAAAATAACCTATTATGTCAACTGTATCGGCGGCAACAGCCTCGCAGTGTATTACCGGCGCCGTCAAAAGGCAGCCACGCTCTTTGGTCAGGTTATTGCGATCATGCAAACTGTTTTCGTGGAGCCGCAGTATATCCGGTAAATATTGATTTGTTAGGATACTGCTCCGCGATGGCTTGACGCGTTCACGCATTCCGCGCCAAGCTCTCTATCGAATTATAGCGGCAGCACCGCGATTCAGGCTTGCCAGAAGTTCTCATTTTGCGATGGGCAGATTAGGGCCCCAAGGCGGCTAATGGAAGCCAGGCCGGGAATCCTCCACACCCCGGCTGTTCCCTCTAGTATCATCGGCGGCGGCAAAGACTAAGGCGCCGGATCACGGAAACTCTTGCGCGGTCCCGGATGCGCAGGCCCTCGCCCTTGATCCCTGCTCCTGTTCTTTCAGCAGGAGCTGCGAATGCTTTGGCTGTAATCAAAGGGCATCGGCGGTCCCATTGAAAACATAAAGGGCGGCCCTGAGGCCGCCCCCAACTTGTGGCGGATGTGTCCGCACCGCTTTACCCGGCGATCTTGCCGCCATCCTTCTTCGTGATGGCGATGATCGCGGGGCGCGGCGGCGTGCCTTCCTCGAAATCGGGCCAGCGAGTCGCGGGCGACTCGAAGGTCGAGCCGTCTCCTTCCGCCGGATGCTGAACAGCGATGAACAAAGTCTTCAGATCAGGAGTGAACTGAGGCCCGCACATCTCAGCGCC
>DASRYK010000157.1:0-11905 GCA_035687205.1 Methylocella sp.
GCAGAAGCCGCAAAGCCGCTTGCGGCCGCATGACCCATTGTGCACAGTCAAGGCCTGGGCCACAGAGCCCCGGCGCGCACGCGCGCTCGCCGAGGCGCGCGTGAAGGCAATCCTCGGCAAACTTGACCGGATCCAGCTCCAACACCAGCAACGGGGCCTTGACAGGGAAGGGAATGCAGCTTGAGCACGGGCATGCCTAGTATCAACACTCTCACCGGAATCGCCGTCGATCGCTTGATTGCCAACGCAGGCCGGCTGCGGGTGAAGGTCAGCAAGGGCGAAGCGGGAGAAACCGTCATCGACGCGGGCGCGAAGGCGCTTGGGGGCATCGAAGCCGGCGCAGCCATCGCGGAGATCTGTCTCGGCGGCCTCGGCAGCGTCAGCATTCAGCCAACAGGCGGCAACCCGAAATGGCCTTTCGAGATTTGCGTCCGCAGCACGGATCCGGTCATCGCCTGCCTCGCGAGCCAATATGCCGGCTGGGCGCTTTCGCATGGCGAGGGCAAATCGGCGTTTTTTGCGCTTGGCTCCGGGCCGGGACGGGCGCTCGCCCGCAAAGAGCCCTTGTTTTCGGAGCTCGATTACAAGGATCATGCGAGCCGCGCGACAATCGTTCTCGAATCCGGCCGCGCGCCGCCGCCCGAGATCGCCGAGAAGGTTGCGCGTGACTGCGGCGTGCCGCGCGAGAATGTAACCTTTATTTTCGCCCCGACGCAAAGTCTTGCCGGAAGCTTCCAGGTCGTCGCGCGCGTCCTTGAGGTAGCGCTGCACAAGACGCATGAGCTCAAATTTCCTCTCGAACGTGTCATCGACGGGCTGGCTTCGGCTCCCCTTTGCCCGCCGCATCCCGATTTTGTCCAGGCCATGGGGCGCACCAATGACGCCATCATCTATGGCGGCAAGGCGCATCTTTTCGTATCGGGGCCAGCTTCCGAGGCCAAAGAGCTTGCGGAAAAGCTGCCAAGCACAACATCGCGGGATTATGGCCGCCCCTTCGCGGAAGTCTTCAAGGCCTACAAGGGCGACTTTTATGCGATTGACCCGATGCTGTTCAGCCCCGCGCGGGCGATTGTGACAGCCATCGAAACAGGCGAAACTTTCCACGCGGGGGCGATCGACAACGCTTTGCTCGATGCCTCTTTTGGATAGAGCCCGGGCCGCTCGCGCGGCCCTGAGCGGCCCCAGGATTGCTCTCGCCGTCGATTTCTTTGACTGGCATGCGCGGGATTTAGCGGCGGCCTTCGCGCGGGCGGGCGCTGCCGCCATTCCGGTCCGGCTGTCCCAATGCGGGTTCGACACGCAGCGCCCTGGCGGGATCGTCATCCCAGGCTTTGGCGCGCAATTGCCGGACGCCCTGGTCGTGCGCGCTGTCGGCACGGGCACATTTGAGAGCGTGACCCTGCGTCTTGGCGTCTTGCACGGCCTCGGCGCCCTTGGGGTGCCGGTGTTGAATCCCGCGCGCGCGGTTGAAATCTGCGCGGACAAGGCCGAAACGAGCTTTTTCCTGGCTAAGAACGGCATTCCCACACCGCCGACATGGAGCGTTCAGTCCGGGCAGGCCGCCCGGCAGATCGTCCGCCGCGAGGCGGGGCGTGGCCCGCTCGTGCTGAAGCCCCTCTTTGGCGCGCAAGGCTACGGCTTGAAGCTGATCCGGCAGGAGGCGGATTTGCCGCCGCTCGACGAGGCAGGGGGCGTTTACTATCTGCAGCGCTATGTTGGCGTTGAACGCAACGGCTTTTGCGACATCAGAGCCTTTGTCTCGGATGGCAAGGTGATCGCCGCCATGACACGGCACGCTGCGCACTGGGTCACCAATGTGAAACTTGGCGCAAGGCCCGAATGGCTCGATCTCACTCCTGAGATCTCAGCTCTTGCTCTCCGTTCGGCGGCTTGCGTCGGCGCGCATTTTGCCGGGGTCGACATGATTCGCGATGCATCTGGCGCGCTTCAGGTCCTTGAGGTGAACGCCATGCCGGGATGGCGGGGACTGCAAAAAGTTGCCCCTTTTTCTATCGCGGGCCGGCTTGCAGCAGATATCCTCAGCCGGATTCAAAAGACACAGGCTGCAGCTGCCGGATGAAAGAGATTGCAGAGGCTTTCATCGCTGCATGCCGCGATGAAATCGAGGCGCCGAAACCTGGCAACGTCCACATTTTCGCGTCTGGCCACGGCATGACGGCGGACGATTTTTTGCGCAGTGCAGCAGCCGCTGCCCCGGCGCTTTGCAATCCGGCGCTTTCCATTGGCGGGCGGATTCTCGCTGGTGTCGAAGCCACATTTGCCGCTGCCGGAATGAACACCAATCTCGGCATCATCCTTTTATGCGCGCCTCTTGCCGCAGCCGCCGGAACCGGCGGCGAGCTTGCCAAAAATTTGCGGGTGCAGCTTGCAGGGCTCACCCGCAAGGATGCAGAGGACGCTTTCCGGGCGATTGCCCGCGCCGCGCCCGCAGGGCTGGGGAGCGTTCCGAAGCATGATGTTCATGGGGCGGCGGGGGTGACCCTTCTCGATGCCATGCGTGAAGCCGCCAGCCGGGACAAGATCGCCTGCCAATATTCTTTTAATTTCATAGATATATTTGAAATAGGCATCCCGTCGTTAAACGAGGCGCGGGCGAAGGGCTGGCCGCCGCCGTGGCCCGCGGTGAGCGCTTATCTCACTTTTCTTGCGCGGTTTCCCGATAGCCATATCGCGCGCAAACATGGAGCCAGCGCTGCGGCATGGGTTCAAAAGAAAGGCGCGGCCTGGCGAGATCGCTTCATGGCAACTCCAGAACCGAGCGGCGCTCTGGAAGATCTCTTGGCTTTTGATAAAGAGCTGAAGACCGCAGGCTTAAATCCTGGAACAAGCGCGGATCTTACCGTTGCGAGCATTTTCGCAGACAGGCTAACACGCATCTTGATAAACCGGCGCAATAATGGTTGAGTGCCTACCGCGCCAGGAGGATCTGGCTGCATCCGGCCCATCCAGCCCGGCCAAATGCGAGACGTTGACAACACGTGACGCTGGCTGCATTTGTCGAGCGTCTTCGACAGACAACCGGAGCGGATTTCTCTCCTAGGAGGAAATAACTGTGGGGGTTTTCAGTATGGCAAAGATAAATAAGCTCCGCGTCGGCGAGTCGCTCGTCGGTGACGGAAACGAGGTCGCGCATATCGACCTTATCATCGGTCCGCGCGGCAGCCCGGCGGAGTCGGCGTTCGCGAATTGCCTCGTGAACAACAAGGACGGTTTCACTGCTCTGCTCGCAGTCATCGCCCCGAACCTCCTTGTCAAGCCCGCGACCGTTATGTTCAACAAGGTGACGATCAAGAATGCAACCCAGGCCGTGCAAATGTTCGGCCCGGCACAGCACGGCGTCGCCAAGGCCGTCGCCGATAGCGTCGCATCGGGTGTCATTCCGGTCAGCGAAGCGGACAACCTCTTCATCTGCGTCGGCGTCTTCATTCACTGGGATGCCAAGGACAATCAGAAGATTCAGGATTTCAACTACCAGGCGACAAAAGAAGCCATTGCGCGCGCCGTCAACGGCGAGCCGACGCCGCAATATGTCGTCGCTCAGCGCAACGCCGTGAAGCATCCTTTCGCGCCGAACTGAGCGCCTGAAAAAATCAACAGGATAAAAAGGGGCGTCAGGCCCCTTTTATTTTGCAGACATTTCTCCCGGGGGCATGATTCGCGAGAGATCAGCGCGGGTCAGCCGCCCATCATGCAGCGCTGACGCCACGAGTGCGCCGCTTATTCCCGCCTCCCTCAGCTGCATGAGATCTGAGGCGCCGCGAAGGCCGCCGGCGGCATAAAGCCTCGCATGCGGCGCGAGGCGCCGGATCTGCGCTAGCCTCTCCATATCGGGCCCGCCGCCGCAGCCCACTCGCGAAAGCGTCATTACGATCACGCGCTGCGGCCAGAACTGCGGGCAGCGGCAGACGCTCGCCGGGCCGAGAAATTCACTGCCGCGATAGTCAAGCGACAAGATGATGCGGCTGTTTCGGGATAGCTCTTCAAGGCAAGCGCCGTCCTCAAGCGTTTCGGTGCCAATCACGAGATGCGCATGCCTGTGCCGGGCAAGCCAGGATAAAGCGCTCTCTTTCCCGCTGACGCCGGCATCGATCCAGAAGGACACGTCAGGAAATGCCGAGCACATCTCCCTGATCACCGTCTCGTGGCTGCCAAGCCCTTCGATCGCATCAAGATCTGCAATATAAAAGGCAAGAAAAGGCCACACGCTTAAGTAGCCGGACACTGCATCGAGCGGCGCGCTTGTCCGCGAGATGGCGCTCACGGCCGGCTCATAGGAATGTCTGAGGCCCTGGCGCGCGCGAACGGCCTTGCCGCGTTTAAGGTCGATCACAGGGATGACTTCAACCGCCCTTTGCGGCATTTCTTCGCTTCCGCGGTCATTGCTTGGGCCCTTGTTAATCATGCAGCACATCATCGGATGGGACATTGGCGGCGCGCATCTCAAGGCTGCGCGGGCAGAGAGCGGGATTATCACAAAAGCGGCGCTGATTCCTTGCCCGCTCTGGCTTGGCGTTCAGGAGCTCGAGCGCGCTTTCCTTGAAGCAGAGGCGGCCCTTGGCCAGGCGCCGGTCAACGCGATCACCATGACCGGGGAATTGTGCGACGCCTTCGCGACGCGCAAAGAAGGCGTTGAGGAGCTTTCAGCCATCATGGCCCGGCTCCTCTCCAACCGCCGCGCCCTTTTTTATGCAGGCCGCTTTGGGTTTATTCAAGAGAGCGGGGTCTCGGCCCGCGCTGCTGAGATCGCCTCGGCCAACTGGCACGCAAGCGCGGCGCTAGCTGGCTTGCATATCTCCGAGACCCTCTTCATCGACATGGGCTCGACGACGACGGACATCATCCCGGTCGCCGGCGGAAAGCCCGCAGCAATGGGATACACGGACGCAGAGCGTCTCGCACATGGCGAGCTTGTTTACACCGGCATTTCGCGGACCTTTCTCATGGCCGGCCCGAGGCTGGTGCCGTTTGCTGGGAGGTGGACGCCTCTCATGAATGAATGGTTTGCAGCCATGGCCGACGTCCACCGGATCCTGGGGCAATTGCCGGAAGACGCTGATATGCTGGAGGCTGCGGACGGGCGCGAAAAGAGCGCCGCGGCATCGCGCGCGCGGCTTGCCCGCATGGTTGGCCGCGATAGCGCCGAGGCAGATGAAGGCGCGTGGGAGCGGCTTGCGCGGTTTTTCGCGGAAGCCCAGCTCCGCGAGATTATGGATGCGGCGGCGCTTGTTTTGTCGCGCGGAATCCTTCCCGAAGAGGCGCCTATCGCAGGGGCTGGCGCCGGGCGGGGCATTATCGCAGAGCTTGCCCGCCGCATGAACCGGCCTTATGCCGCGTTCGGCAGTTTTATAAAGGCGGCACCGGACGCACTTGGCAAAGCATGTGACTGCGCCGCGGCATCGGCCGTTGCGCTTCTCTCATCCGCTCAGCCGCTTCCAGAATAAAAAGCCTCGCGCTTTTGCAGGAGCCAAGACCAAGCCTCACGCTCTTTGGGCCCAGCCGTCTTTTCGATGGCGATCGAGAGATAGGCCATCTCCTGCTCGATCTTTTCCCGCGGCAAGAGATGCAGGCGCGTCACAAGGATCGCCGCTTCGAGAATGGCATTCCGGGCCCGGTTGAAGCCCTCGAAAGCCGCATGCTGCTCCCTGTGCAGGACCGCGCAATGGAATCGAGGGCGCTCGGCATCGTCCTCAATGCGGGTGACTTGAAGCTCGGCATGTGCCAGCGCTCCGGCAAGCCGCGGCACGGGCACCTTTAGCGAAGGCACGAGCGGCCAGTCATGCCGCCCGGTGACAAGGCCCGCGAAAATCAACGGGTCATCCGTGTAATTTGCGACAGCAAACGGCGTTTCCGCGAGATTGTCGCGCGTCCTTGAAGGGCAAAACGGCGCGATGATCCATCCTTCTTGATCCGCGATCAAACCAAGCGGGGCGATATGCGCCTTGCCCGAGCGGCTCATGGTAGTGACCACCGTTTCGCGGATCATTGGCACGTCGCGTCTCCCGTGGCAACCCATTCCTCCGGATGTTTTAGACCTTCCTGCGCAGCGTATGGCCAGCCTCGCGCAAACAATCCTTATCCTCCTCCGGCTTATCCGCGCCGCATCCCCAGTCAAGCGGCTCGTCCTGCGTGAAGCGCTTGCCGAGAGCAAAAGCGATCTCTGCTTTCATCAGCTCGGCGCCGAGGTAGAATCCATGCGCTCCATCTGCTTCGACGCCAAGCTTGGGAAAGAGGGAGAAGGCATCGCGCGCGACATGATGCCCGCTGCGGTTGAAGATGTGAATGCCATCCTCCGCGGTTGCGATGCGGAAGTTTGCATCCCGCACATCTCTGGCGATCTCAGCGATCTCCTGCGGCGAGGAGGGATGGGGCGCGGCGTCATGCAGCTGAAGGAGGCCAGCCCCATATCCTTTCGGGACGGAGCCGTCCTCGCGCGCCGCGAACATGAGCCGCCGCGCCGCGTCATGCTCCTCGATGGTTCGCCGCGTATGGGGGCTCACCTGAACAGTGAGCACGTTGCGGATGCCAAGCTCGGAGCATATGCCGAGCAGGAGCGCAGTGACGCCGCAAGAATCCGCCTCGGTGAGCTCGGTGAGATTTCCAGTGCCCATCATCATTTCAGCCTCCGGCAGGCGACGCCTCGTCTCAATGTAGCGGGCAAGGGATTGAGCAAACCCGAAATGCACCGGGTCGAGAATGGGATCAACGATGAAGGAAAGCCCGCGTCTTTCCGCCCCGGCGGCTGCGCGGGCTAGAGAGTCAAGATCACCATGCGGGGCGGGCACGAGGACCGGCGTTGCCCCTGTGCCCATGGCAATGTCGAGTGTTGTTTCATCCAGGCTCAAGAGAAAATCGGCGCCCGCTTTGGCCGCGCGGCCAAGCTCTTGCCGGTTAGCCGAATCCACACTGACGAGATGGCCTTCCGCCTTCAGCGCCCGGATGCAGTCTTCTAAGTGCGGAAAGGCGGTGTCTGGAAGGCAGCCAATGTCGATGACATCCGCGCCTGATTTCCGCATGGCGGCCGCGCGCGCAAGAATATTTTCAACAGCCATCGCAGGCGCATCGACGATCTCGGCGAAAATGCGGATTGAATAGCGCGACAGATCAGGCGCTTGGCCGCCGCGGCCAAGAAAGCTTGGCAAGTCGCTTAGCTCATCAGGCCCCCGGACGACAGGCACGCCGAAGTGGCTTGAGAGGCGCTCGAGATTCGCGCGGCAGCGCCCGGGGAGAATGATGCGGCCGGCATGGATGGGCGGCCGGAGGCGGTGCATGATGATCTGCTCGGTCATCAACGCCGCAACCTTCACGCCAATGTCGCGCACCTCCCAAGTAAAAGGAGTCTCCTCCAGGGACCGCATCAGCCTTTCAAGCCGCGGATAAGCAAGATGCCCGGTCAAGAGAAGGAGGCGCTCGCTCATTCAAGGCTCAACTCGCGTCGGCGGCGCGCTATCATATCTTTGAGGTCCGCTAAACTCTCTGCCACGAGCGTGGCCTCGAATGCTTTCAGTTTCTCGTAATTTTCGAGGTCGATGCGGCGCGGAAAGACCTTGACCATGCCGTCGGGGGAGCGCGTCAAAAGCTCTGGCGCCGTATCGCAAGCAAAAACGATGGAGGGCACCCGGCATTTTCCGGCCTGAGCAAAGACATTCGTCGCAAGGTTATCCGAGATGCCATAAACGAACTTGGCGACGGCATTTGATGTTGCGGGCGCCACAACGAGCGTATGGTACACGCCATGATAGAAGTAGCCGACCTGCGGGGAGCTAGCCGCCGTATCCTTGTAGATGCGCGCGGATTTTGGCAGATCAAGCTTCTGCTTGTACTGCTGCAGCACCTCTCCCGCCGCCTTGCTGACAAAGAGATCGACATGCTGAAGCTCGCGTGCAAGCTCCAGGCACTCAGTGAAGAAGTGACCGGAGCCAGTGAGCGCCCATCCCCAGCGCGGCGTGACGACTTTGACCATATCGCTTATCCATTCCACGGCCAGTTTCCGGCGGTCATCAAGCGCCGGGGCCGCCTTTAAGAAACTGCAATGAGCCTTCCTGGCATTGCGCCCTTCTGCAAGATGAGCGCCGCCGTCTTAAGCGATGCGGGCCCGGCAATCCAGACCCCGGCTTGAGAGAGCAATGCAAAGCGCGGGAACAAGGCATCGACGGTCTTGCGCGCTGCAAGCTCATGCAATGAGACGCCGTCTTCGACATCGCAAGATTTGATGAGCAAAAGCCGCCTTGCCCCGCATATGCCTGCAAGCCAGGCGGCAAGAGAATCCGAGGTCACCTCCCAGCAAGGGGGCACGTCCGCAGCGCCAAGCGCCATCTTTTCGGGAAGCCAGACCGGGACTCTTCCTGACCGCAGCGCCAGGGCGAAATCTTCTTCCGTCTCAGCGAGGACGAAAATTTGCGAATGCGCAGCAAGAGCGATACCGGCCTGCGCCATCGCCAGCAGCGCCATGCGGTGAGCCGCCACATCGCCGAATCCCATCACTTCTTGCGACGAGCGGACGCAATCCGCGAACAAGCCGCCGCCTGGGACGAGAATGAGCGCGCCGCCAGTGGCGGTCAGTGCGTCGAGCCAAGCTGCCCGCTCAGGCGAAAGCGCAAGACTTCCGCCAAGCTTGACGACCGTCAGATCAGGAAAGCCGTCGCGCAGCATTGCCCGGCACGGCCGGCACACGCTCGCCAGCGGCGGCCTGCGCCGCGGCGCGCTCGCGCTTGATCTCGATTCCGACCGTCCCGCGGACGACGTCAAGCTTTTCGACACGCACCCAAACACGCATGGCGCCCGGATGGCGCAGCACATCGTCCGCAATTCTGCTGGCGAGCGTCTCAATCAGATCAATATGGCCCTTACCCAAGATGATTTTGATCGCGTCTATGATGAGATCGTATGAGAAAACGCCGCGCATATCATCGTGCCGCCCGCTGCTGCGCCGGACATCGACATCGATGTTGAAACGCACATCCTGAAGCCTGCCGCGCTCGAATTCGTAAGCCCCGATCTCGCAGGGAAGAACAAGATCATGCACGAAAACCCGGTCGGTCTCGGCGGCATTCTCCCCAGCGGAATTATAGCCGCGCCCAAGCGCCAGCCGCCAATCGACCCCCGGCTGGCTGCGCCCGCCCAAGGACCCGGCGTCGAGCGGAATAAGGTCGCGGATAAGCCTCACCGCTGCCGGATCGATGGCCTCCTCGCGGTCCTTATTATGGCAGAGGCTGCCCCGGAAACCGAGATAGTCTGGCCGCAGCGGAAGAAGCCGAGGCACATCGGGCGCTTCGAGCGAGCCCGCAAGGCCAGACATCAAGCCAAACTGCCGGCAGCGGGAGACGAATTCATCGAGCGCAGCGATGCCCAAGTGATCGAGGAGGCGGCCCGCGCCCTTGTGTGAAGTGTCGAGCATTGCGCCGGAAAAGCCATGCTCTGCCATGAGAGCCAAAATCCCGAAATCGGGATCCCGGTCAGCCAGAAGAATGCCGACGAGCTTGGCCCCATTGATGTGCTGGCCCAAGGCGCGCACGCAGTCTGCCCCCGCGCTGTCTTTCGAGAAGGCAATTTTGACGTAGTCAACACCTGCGGCTGCCATTGCGCCGATCGCATCGAGAACCTTGCCAGGGGCGCCAAGAGCAGTGCCCGCGGCGGCGCTGACGGGCTTGCGTTTGTCAACAAGCCTTACGATTTCGGCTGCCGCGCAGGGGTCTAGCGCGCCAAAAGCGCCCTTGGCCGGATCCTTAAGATCAATGATATCGGCTCCTCCGGCCCACACGATCTCCGCTTCGGCTTGGCTGGCCACGCTCGCAAGCATCAACGTCATGGGCTAACCCCTATGATTGCAAATTGCACGGTATTGGCATCACGCCGGTGAAAGAATGTTTTGCCATCTGGCCGTTGTCAAAATTGCCCTCGCCGCGCGCCTGCTGCCGCACACATGCCGTCCGGTGTCCGGCGGCGAGGGGCGGGGCGCCGCGCGCAAAGCGGCCGGAGATTGATCCTGGAGAGTTGCACCCGCAAAACACGGCACTTGGCCATGCCTTGCCAGCAACAGGAAAGTATTCCAGAAGTGCAATATAGGGTTTGGCGCTGGAAAAGCAATTGCGCGCCCAGTATCGCTGCCCCTCTCTTACCGGATGACAATTGGCAGGTCATCCAGCGCGCCTATTCCGCCTCGAACCTGGATTGGATGAGCGACCGCAGCCGGAAAGCGGCGCCCGGAAGCTGCGCTAAAGGTGTCCCATCGCATTCCTTCGCCTCTGTTATCCGGCTGATGCAATTGGTCAGAAAAACCCCGTCTGCCGCGGCAAGGTCTTTCATTTCAAGCGACGCTTCAGCGGGTTCGAATCCGGCTGCCCGCGCAAGTGAGAGCACGAGCGCGCGCATCGTCCCAGGCAATGCACCGTCGCCAACTGGCGGCGTCAAGAGATAGCTTCCCTTGATGACAAAGAGATTGGCGACGGAGGCGCAGGCAAGCTTCCCCTTTGTGTTGAGCATCAAAGCATCGTCCGCTCCATGGTCCTTCGCTTCTCTCAGGGCCAGTAAATTGTCGAGATAAGGCAGAGCCTTGATCCGCGAGAGAGGCGAGGTTTCATTGCGGCGCGTGGACTGGGCCACACGAAGCGAGAAAGGCGCTGCGCGTGCTGGCGGCATGGGCGCAAGCGTCATCAAGACCGTGGGGCAGGGCGCATCGGGCGGGCTGAGGCCGCGCGGCCCGGCGCCCCGCGTTATGGTCAGCCGAAGGATAGCGCCCGCCGCGCTCCCCTCAGCCGCGAACTGCGTGATAGCCGTGCGAATCTTCTGGGCATCGACGGCTTCCGCAAAGCCGAGCACGGCAAGTCCCGAGGCGAGCCTGGCAAGATGGGCGCCGAGATCGAAGACACGCCCATTATATACCGGCATCGTCTCGAATAAGCCATCACCCAGCAAGAGGCCGCGATCGCTGACTGGGATATGAGCTTCTTCCCCGGGCACGATCCGGCCATTGAGCCACACCCGCGTCATTGGCGCTTGATGAAGCCAAGGAAATTGCGAAGCATCTGATGACCATGCTCGGTGAGGATGGATTCGGGATGGAACTGCACCCCGAATGTTGGATGGTCGCGATGCTCGATCGCCATGATCTCGCCTTCGGCGGACCAGGCCGTGGCGTTAAGCGCCCCCCCTGGATCACCAAGCGTGACGATCAGCGAATGGTAGCGCCCCACTCGCAAAGGGTTTGGCAAGCCGTTCAGAATGCGCGATGCTTCATGGCGCACCTCGCTTGCCTCGCCATGCATCGGACGCTTGGCGCGCGTGACCAGGCCGCCGAACACTTGGCCGATGCATTGATGGCCAAGGCATATGCCGAGGATCGGCACGCGGCCTGAGAATTCGGACACAAGCTGCATCGAAACGCCGGCTTCGTCCGGCGTGCAGGGGCCTGGCGAGATCACAATCGCTTCGGGCGTTTCCCTCGGAAGGCCCGCATCGTTGCGCAGAACTTCAAGCTCGCAACCCAGCTCCCGGAGATAGCCTGCAACCGTGTGAACGAATGAATCGTAATTGTCGATCACAAGAATCATAAGGCGAGTTCCCGCGCGCCAAAGGCGTCGAACATGGCCCGCGCCTTATCCAGGGTCTCGTCATATTCGGCGGCAGGATCGGACGCCGTGACGATCCCCCCTCCAGCCTGGATGACGCAAGTTCCTCTGCGGAAGCTTGCAGTGCGAATCACGATATTCGTATCCATCGTTCCATCAAAGCCGATGTAGCCGATCGCGCCACAATAGGGCCCGCGCGCATAGCGCTCCATCTCGGTAATGATCTCCATGGCCCGCACTTTGGGCGCGCCGGTCACGGAGCCGCCGGGAAAAGCCGCAGCGAGAACATCGACCGGGCCGAGCCCCTCGGAAAGCACGCC
>DASRYK010000158.1:0-8892 GCA_035687205.1 Methylocella sp.
TCAATGGGGCAATATCGTCACCGGGATCGACCTCGGCCGGCGGATGGGCACGAGCCAGCTCTATGGGCTCACTTCGCCTCTGCTGACGACGGCGTCGGGAGCAAAAATGGGCAAGACAGCACAAGGCGCCATATGGCTCGATGAAAGAATGCTGCCCGTCTTCGAATACTGGCAGTATTGGCGCAATTGCGAGGACCAGGACATAGGGAGGTTCCTCCGGCTGTTCACTGAGCTCCCGCTCGACGAGATTGCAAGGCTTGAAGCCTTGGGGGGCTCCGAAATTAACGAAGCAAAAAAAATCCTTGCCACCGAGGCAACAGCCTTGGTGCATGGCCGCGAGGCTGCCTTGCGGGCTGCCGAAGCCGCAAGGCAGACTTTCGAGGAAGGCGCGCTGGCGGACAATTTGCCAAGCATCGAAATTTCCGCTGCCGAAATCGAGGCTGGCCTCGGCGTTCTCACCGCCTTCGTCAAGGCTGGGCTTGTGGCCTCGACGGGAGAGGCCCGCCGTCAAATCAAGGCGGGAGGCATCAGGATCAATGGCGAAGCCGTGACCGACGAGCGTATGATTATCGGGCCGGGCCAGCTTATGAATGGGGCGGTCAAACTCTCGCTAGGGCGCAAGCGCCATGTTCTTTTGAAGGTCGCGTAAGCCCGCCTCAACGCTGTGGATGCATGGGATCGAAATCGACAACGCCGAAGATCTGGCGGAAGATTCCAGGCGTGATCGCTGAGAGGGGATTGATGCTGAGGGTCGGCGCGCTTGCCTGGCCCGTGATGCGGTAATTCACCCCGATCAGCCCTTCATCTGTCGCGCCGCCGAGAATGAGGCCGACAACAGGAATCTGCGCAAACATATTGTTGAAGGCATAGATGGGAACGAAAGTCCCTTTCATATCGACGCTATCATGCACGAAATCGATCACGCCCTCAACGGTGAGCCCGATCGCCTGGCCTTGCATGGACCCCTCGCTCAGAACGAGCCTGCTCCCGTCGCGCTGAAAACGCACCTGCAGCTTGTTGAAGGCGATGGCGCCGGTGTCGATTCTCCGCGCCCCGCCCGATGCGTCCTGAGGCGGGGCGCCTTCCACCACGAGCCGCCGCAATGCAGGCTCATCCCGCAAGACGAAGTCGCTAATCACAAGGACGCCATTGAGCGTGTCCGTCCCGGCAATCATGCCGACGGTGAGCCGCCCCCGCTCCATATGCTTGTAAAGGTCCAGAAACGAGAGCAGCGACCCGGCGTCCTCGGTCATGAGATTGATCTGTGGCACCGGGCCGCCGCCCACAAGATTGCTTGAAATCGGCTGGCCGCCGAAAGTGCCGGCAAAACTGAACTGACGGATCTGCCCTCCGCGCTTGGCAAAGCGCAGCTCGGCGCCCGTGACGGCCTGCTTGTTATAGCCGCTCAAGATCGCGGACCGCACATCGAATTCGATGTCTTTTGAAGCCGTTGCGGACGGCGCCGGGTCTGAGGCGGCGGCAGGCGTCGAAGCTTCGCCCGGAGGGCTGAAAATGAGCGACCTCAGAAACGGCCTTGCGTCAATCGTGCTTCCGCGCACGGCGACTTTCACGCTTTCCCCTGCCCCCGTGACGTCGACCTTCATGTCGTCTCCAGGGGAGAGCTTCACCTGGGGAAAGGTGGCGGAAAGCAGCGCATAGCCAGGGCCTAGATCAACCCGTCCTCGCGCCTGAACAGGGCCTGCATCGACGATGATGTGATCGAGCGAGGCGGACGCATCATTCGTGACGAGGGTGAAAGTGATCTTCCCTGGGCGGCCTGCGGGTTTCGATATGCCGGGCACCTCGATTGTGGCGCCGCTGAGATCGATGTCGATTTTCGGGCTCGGCTTTTCCCCAGTGCCAATGGGGGAGGAAATCTTGGCTGCCACTGGGCCGCTCAGCCCGGAGAAGGAGGCAAATCCGAGCTTCGCGCGCATCGCGTCATCGAGAACGATCCCGATCGAGGCTTCGGCCGGTTTTCCGGAGCTCTTGTCGATAGCAATGGTCGCCGGGGCACCGAAAATGTTTCCATGGCCAGTTGCTTTGAATCCCGCAGGATCCGCGCTCACCCAAAGGGTGCCCCCCTCGAGCTTTTGGCTTCCCAGGAGGTTTTCAGCGGAAAAATTGGTAACGGTTGCGGTAACGGTGACCGCCGCCCCGTTTGACGCCGCGCCTGCTCCGAGACTCATCTTGATCCCGAGCGTCCCCTCGGCCTGACCCTTCACGGCAGCCGGATCAAGCGGCAGTATGGCGTAAGGCTTGAGGGCGTCGTGCGCGAGGAGCGCACTGATGGCCTCAACGCTCGCCGCGACCCGCGTCTCAATCTCTGCCGGAACCGGTGATAAATCCGTATCGGCAGCGCGGAAGGTGCCATTTGATAAGGCGAGCAGCCGCCCATTGCCTGGATCGAGTGAGGCGCCCGCGGCAGAAAATGCCGCGCTCCGGCCCGTCACATGGCCTGTCCCCTCAATCGCGCGAAGAGGCGGAACGCCAGGCAGAAATTCAAGCCCCCCGTCAGCGATCGCGAAATCGATGAGGACCTTCGAATCGGGCGGCGCCCGCCCAGCGCGCATGGACAGCAGGTCTGCGCTGTCGAAATCGATTTGCATCGTGCCCCGCGTCACCATGCCCTCCCGGGCACGGGCAAGGAGCCATGATCTCACCCGCGCTCCGGCGAGTGACGGCCACAGCCTCAGCGCAATAGCGACCGGGGTTGGCGAGATCGACGCGCCCAGCCGGACGCGCGGGCCGTTCGACCAATCAATGACGCCGGCCGCCGCAAAGCCGCATTGGGGGCCGCTGAAGGAAAGCCTCTCAATCCGGAGGCGTTTCTCAGACAGATAAAGCTGGGCGGTCAGGCCAGCATGGTCAATCAGAATGGGTTTCTCGCCCGGCCGGGACGGGCCTGTTTCATTCGGCTCGGAATTGGTCAGGGAAATCGACCATGGATCGCCCTCGAGCCTTGGCGTCGCCACTGAGCCTGCAAACGCATAATGCGTGGCGCCGGCTGTGAGCCGCAAGTAGTCCACGGCGATCCGGCGCCCGGCGGTCTCCCAATGGAATCCGCCTGAGATCTTATCGACCATCATTGGCTCATCGTCTGGATCGTCGAGACGTAAATAGCCCGAGCCAAATTCAAACTGGGCAGCACCGAGCGAAATTGCCCCGTCGCTGCTGAGCCGGAGGTCGAACCGGCCGGACAACGGCATATCGAAGTCTACGCCGATCGTGCGCGTTCCGGCCACAAGCAGAATTTCGTCCAGGGACAGGTTCGATACGGCAAGCATGATCCCGCGCTCAGAGCCAGGAACACCGCTGGCCGCGCCCGACGCCGACCAGCGCCCATTCGGGCCGTCTGCCGAAAGCTCAAAGCTCCTTCCCCCAGATGTCTTCCCGAAATTAAGATCGACGCCGCTAAACGTTAGAGTTTGGCCCGCCGTCTCATCGGCAATGATCACCTTTCCGTGCCCTATTCCGATCCGGTCGATGGCAGCGGCAGGGTTTGCCGGATCTGTCAGGGTGTCGACAACACGGCGGATAAATGCGGCAAGCCGCTTGACGAGCACGGACCGCGAAGGCTTGGCATCGGCACGGGGAGAGCCTTCTTGCGCGCCTGCATCCGGCGGTTGCGCCATAGACTGTGCGCCTAAAGCTGGAGCAACTGGCGGGATGAGGTCAACGCTCTCGCCTGCCCCGGAGAGCGGAAGGGCAAGCGCGCCATCAGACCGCAACGTCAGATGAACCACGACATCGAAGATTTCGAGCCGTTTCGGCGTAACAGTTCCGGCAATCAGGGCGAGCGGATCGACCGACACCTCAGCCCGCGGCGCGGTCAGGATCGTCCGGCCAGAGGGCTCCTTGATCGACAATTGATGGATGGTCAAAGCGGGCGTGAGGCCGTCAAGCTCGATTGCCGTTTCACCAAAGGAGAATTCATAGCTTCTTCCAAAACGCCCAGCGAGCGCCTCGGCTATTTGCGGCGCAAAGCCGCTCACCGGAATGGGGCCAAGTGCGAGGCGGAAAAAGAACGCTGCGCCTAGGGTCAGCGCCGCAGCAAGACCCCCCAAGGCCATGTTCCGCGCCGCCCGCCCGGCGCCGCCTGCGCGGCCGGGCCTTCGCCGGACGCTCTTGGAGGATCCCAATTCTTTTTCCGTCCGCTGCATCCAGAGCCCCAGCAATGAGCGCTGCTGGACCGGATCCTCATTTTTTTGACCGGCCAGGGGCTTGCGGCCTCTCATAAGCAAGCTAAAGCTGGAAACTTCGTCTATGCGCGCCTATAGCAACCTACTTGGCGCGGAGAGGCAAGTGGGTCACGCCATTCGTCTCCCAATGTGACGAAAGGAAGGCTGGATGAAGGAAAATCAGACAAACTCCCTGCCGGGCCCGCCGAGAAAGATCTCCGGTGAGAGCGAGCATGGCGGCAAGGGCAGAAAGCTTGCCCCCGGTGACATGGCTCCCGGTTTCGACCTGCCGGGGGACGCAGGCGGCCTAATCTCCCTTGCACGCTATGCCGGCAAGAAGCTCGTCTTGTACTTCTATCCCAAGGACGACACATCCGGCTGCACAAAAGAAGCGATCGACTTCAACCGGCTCCGGAAAGACTTCGAGAAAGCCGGCACGGAAATTCTCGGCGTGTCGCCCGATTCTGTGGCAAGCCATGCCAAATTCAAGACAAAACATGGGCTTGACCTGACGCTTGCTTCCGACGAAACAAAAGCCATGCTGGAAGCCTATGGCGTCTGGACCGAGAAGAGCATGTATGGGCGCAAATATATGGGGGTTGAGCGCACGACCTTTCTCATCGACGGGGAAGGAAAGATTGCTGCGGTCTGGAACAAGGTGAAGGTGCCGGGTCATGCCGAGGCGGTGCTTGCTGCGGCAAAAGCCCTTTGAAGGTGCTGGCCTAGCTTTTGATGACGCCGCTCGCTTGCAGGGCAGAATCTGACCCGCCAAAGGCACCCCGGCGGGCCGCTTCGCGAGCCAGAACGAGATATAAGGCGAAATAACCTATACCGGCGTATTGGAGCATGTTAAGGAGCCGCACTTTGACGCGCGGGCGCTCCCGGGAAACGGCCCCGACGCGCAAGGGCGGAGAGACAACAAGCATGGTAGAGCCAGCACGCGCCGGGCAGAAGGGCGCCGGAACCAAGCAACAGGCAAAGGAAGGCGGCAAGGGGGAAACCCTGAAGGTCATCGTCCAAGCGCTGCTCATAGCTCTTGTTGTCCGGACATTCTTCTTCCAGCCTTTCAATATCCCGTCTGGCTCTATGATCCCTACCTTATTAATCGGCGACTATCTCTTCGTGTCCAAATACGCCTATGGCTATTCGGACCATTCGTTTCCCTTTAGCCCCCCGTTGTTCTCTGGCAGAATTTGGGCATCGCCGCCCAAACGGGGCGATGTCGTGGTCTTCAAGCTGCCGCGCGACGGTCAGACAGACTACATCAAACGCGTCATAGGCCTGCCCGGCGACAGGATCCAGCTTAAGGACGGCCGTCTCTACATCAACGGCGAGCTCGTGCCGCGCACCCCGGCTGCCAAAGCCCGTACTGAGGATTTCTACGGAAGGGAGACCGAAGTCCCGACATACACTGAGTCCTTGCCCGGTGGGGTGACCCATACAATCATTGAGATTCAAGGCGATACGGGATTTAATGACAATACCCCGGTGTTCGAAGTGCCAGCCGGCCATTATTTTATGATGGGCGATAACCGGGACAACTCCACGGACAGCCGTGTTGCCCCAGAGCAGGGCGGCGTTGGCTTTGTGCCATTCGAGAACCTCGTCGGCCGGGCCGAGCTGATTTTCTTCTCTGTCGGCAAGGGTGAGCCCGTATGGGCGTTCTGGGAATGGCCTTGGACGGTGCGCTGGGACAGGATGTTCAAGACCGTGAAATAGGATGGGGCGGCAGGATCAGCAGCTCAAAGCGCTCGAGGCGCGTATCGGACACGCATTCGCCAATCGCAGCTTGCTCGCGGCGGCGCTGACCCACGTCAGTGCGGCGGGCGGGGGGAAACGCCAGTCTTATCAGAGGCTTGAGTTTCTCGGTGACCGCGTGCTGGGGCTTGCTGTTGCGGAGATGCTTTATGAAACTTTTGCTGAAGCCAGCGAGGGCGAGCTTTCCCGCCGTCTTGCAGGGCTTGTCCGGAAGGAAACCTGTGCCGAGGTCGCGCTCGAATGGGGCGTTGAGAGCTGCATCCGGCTTGGTGACGGCGAGTCTCCAGCTACCGCAGCCAAAACAGCGGTTTTGGGCGATGTCTGCGAGTCGATCATCGGCGCGGTCTTTCTCGATGCAGGATATGAAACTGCGAAGGCCGTCGTGAGAGCCGCCTTTGGCGAGCGGCTGCGCGCGCCTGGGCGGCCTTTGCGCGACTCTAAAACAGCGCTGCAAGAGTGGGCGCAGGCGCGGGGCCTTCCCCCGCCCCTTTATCGCGAAATGGCAAGGTCGGGGCCGGATCACGCCCCAGAATTCACGGTCTGCGTCGAAGTGCCAGGCTACCCGGACGCCCAGGCGAAGGGTTTTGCCAAGCGCCTCGCGGAACAGGCTGCGGCGGCAGCCTTTATGGCGCGCGAGGGGATCAGCCAAGGCGAGAAAGGCGCCGCTTAGAATGGGGCAGAAAGACGAGACACGCTGCGGTTTTGCGGCTCTTATCGGTGCTCCGAACGCGGGCAAATCGACTCTTCTCAACCAGCTCGCCGGGGCGAAAATCTCGATCGTTTCCCGCAAGGTTCAGACCACGCGCAGCTCCGTGCGCGGCATCGTTACCGAAGGGGAGTCGCAAATCATTTTCATCGACACGCCGGGCATCTTCCCGCCCCGGCGCAGGCTCGACCGTGCGATGGTGTCTTCGGCCTGGCAGAGCGCGGGTGATGCCGATGCCGCAGCCTTGCTTGTCGATGCCCGGAAAGGAATCGATCCCGAGGCCGGGGCAATCCTCGAAAAACTTCCAGGCGTTGCTGGCAAGCGGCTTCTTGTGCTCAACAAGATCGATTTGGTGGAGCGGTCAAAGCTCCTCGAGCTTTCCGCCAGGCTCAATGAAGCGCTGCCTTTTTCCGGGACGTTCATGATTTCGGCTCTGACCGGAGAAGGGACCGCGGAGTTCAAACGCGCCCTTGCCGTGCTGATGCCCAAAGGCCCCTGGCTTTATCCCGAAGACCAGATTTCGGTTGCGCCCTTGCGCCATCTCGCCGCAGAGATCACCCGCGAAAAACTTTTCGACCGGCTGCATGACGAGCTTCCTTATTCCTCGACAGTCGAAACAGAGCTTTGGAAAGATATGCCAGATGGCTCAGCGCGGATCGAGCAGACGATTTATGTCATGCGGGACGCCCATAAGAAAATCGTCATCGGCGAAAGCGGCCGTACGATCAAAGCCATTGGCATGGCGGCACGCAAGGACATCATGACGGCAGCGGGGCAGAATATTCACCTCTTTCTCTTTGTTAAAGTGCGCGAGGACTGGATCAACGACCCGGAACGGTACCGGGAGATGGGATTGGATTTCCCCAGGACCTGAGTTTGTTGCCAGTAACACCGCAGCGATTAATCCGGTCTGCAAGACCCAAATAAGAGTTGCCGCAAATTTGCGGCATGATTAAAATTAAAAATTATGCTTTGCCAAGGGGGGGCAAAGCTCCGCTTGCCCATATAAAAAAAGCCAGCATTTCTGAGCGGGCGCGCTGATCTTGGACAACCGCCGGGGAGGATCTATGCGCAGGACTTCGTTTTCACTCTCGTTTTTGTGCGCGGCCGCATTTGCCCTTGCAAACTCGCCGGCGGGGGCAGCTTGGAGCGCGCTTAAGTCTATGGGGCCCACGCTCGTTCAGGCCAGCCTGTCCTGTGCAACCCCGAAATCCGGGCAAGTCGTCTGTGCCGCCCGCAACCTGCAAAACAGCCTGGCGGTGAACCGCTTCAACGGCAAGGCGTGGACTGGCTGGACAACGATCACGGGCACGGTCACGTCTAATCCGAGCTGTGCCGATGCTGGGGCTGGCAAAGCGATCTGCACCGCCCGCGGAATTAACGGCGCACTCATGGCTTCGGTGTTCAATGGCACGACTTTCGGCCCTTTATCATCCGCAGGCGGACTCATTACTTCAGCGCCAAGCTGCGCCGCCCTGAAAGGCGGAAAGGTGGTCTGCGTCGCGCGCAGTTCGGCGGGAGGTCTCACTTACTCTGTTTTCAACGGCACAGCCTGGGGCGCTTTCAAGACGATTGCAACCCCCGCCTACTCAGCCCCCGGCTGTGCGCCTGACCGTGCAGGCAATGCGATCTGCACCTTTCTAACAAACTCTAGCCACGTGCTGGCCTCACGATTCACTGGAACGCTCTGGGAGCCGGTCATAGACATCGGGGGGACGGCGCTTGAAGAGCCGGCATGCACGGATTTCGGCTTCGCCGGCATGGTCCTGTGTGTTTTTCGGGGATATGGAAACGGGCTCTATGCGAATACATTCAATGGCGGCCTGTGGAGCCCAGCGCGTTGGGGCGGCTGGGGCGGGCTTGGCGGCGCCCTTGAATCCAAAGCGACCTGCGGCCTGTTGGGCGTAAAGCAGGTCGTCTGCGGCGCCCAGGAGACATTCGATGGAGCCCTTTGGGTGAACCAATTCAATGGCGCGGCCTGGTCGAGCTTTACGAAAATCGGCGGAACCTTGTTTAGCACGCCCTCATGCACGAGCCTGACCACCGGCAAAAAAGTTCTATGCGCCTTTATCGGGGTCGATAACAAAGGATTCAGCGTGGTTGGCCCTTGATCCTGAGATTGTGTGAGTAAGCTCACCGGAGGCAGGGAGCATAAGCTTCGCCAGGTAATGGCCGCAGCCCCGCGTTTCCTGGGACATTCTGGAAAGAGAGGGGGGCGCCGCTGCGCTTGAGCAAAATCAGCGGCGG
>DASRYK010000159.1:0-5723 GCA_035687205.1 Methylocella sp.
GCGGGGAATGTGGCAACCGCCGAGGGCGCAAAGGCGCTGATTGACGCTGGCGCCGACGCCATCAAGGTGGGAATCGGCCCAGGCTCGATCTGCACGACCCGGGTTGTCGCTGGCGTCGGCGTTCCTCAGCTCACCGCGATCATGGATTGCGCCGAGGCCGCAAGAGCCGCAGGCATTCCTGTGATTGCCGATGGGGGGATTAAATATTCAGGCGATCTTGCCAAGGCCATCGCAGCGGGCGCCGATTGCGTCATGATCGGCTCGCTTTTTGCTGGAACGGACGAAAGCCCGGGAGAGGTCTATCTCTATCAAGGCCGGTCCTTCAAATCCTATCGCGGCATGGGGTCTGTGGGCGCCATGGCGCGCGGCTCGGCGGACCGTTACTTCCAGCAGGATGTCACTGACCATTTGAAGCTCGTGCCCGAAGGCGTCGAGGGGCAGGTGCCATACCGCGGCCCGGTTTCAGTAATCCTCCACCAGCTCGCGGGCGGGCTGCGCGCCGCGATGGGTTATGTCGGCGCGCCGGACATTGCCGGGTTCCAGGCCCGCGCCAAATTCGTCCGGATCTCACCGGCAAGCCTGCGCGAAAGCCATGTGCATAGCGTCGATATTACGCGCGAGAGCCCGAATTACCCAACACATGTGTGAGTGCTGGCGCGCAAGGCCAAGGGCGAGGTGTCATGACCGCACAAGCTATTCTCCTGCCGCTTTTTGTCCAGGCTGGCCTCACCTTCATTCTTGGCTTCTGGATGGCCTATGAGCGGCGCGGGGTTTTTTTGCGCGGCGAGCTGCACTGGCGCGACATCGCCTTGAAGCAAACGCCCTGGCCCCGCCGGGCGCAGCAGTTGAGCCAGTCATTCCAAAATCAGTTTGAAATGCCAGTCCTATTCTATGTTCTCGTATTATTGGCATTAATCACCAAAACGGCTGACCGCCCCTTTGTAGTTATGGAATGGCTATTTGCGGTCAGCCGTGTTGCGCATGCCTATGTCCATACGACATCGAATTATGTTCCCGCGCGCGGCCTCATCTACATTTGCGGCGTGGGCGTCCTGCTTCTGATGTGGGCGGTTGTTTTGTTCCGTATTTTCACCGCCTCCGCTCTTGATGGCCCATGACCCCTGGCGCGCGCATTGCGGCAGCGATTGAGATTACGGCTGAGATCGAAGCGCACCGAAGGCCCGCGGCCGATGCTCTGAAGATCTGGGGCCAGGCGCACCGTTTCGCTGGCTCCAAAGACCGCGCCGCAATTGCCTCTCTCGTCTTTGATGCCCAGCGCAAGCGCGCTTCATCCGCCTATATTATGGGCGAGAAGACGCCCCGCGCGATTGTGCTCGGCGCGCTGCGCCAGCTTCACAGCATGACGGCTGCCGGGCTTTCTGCGCACTGCACGGGTGAAGGCCATGCGCCAGCCCCCCTCACAGAGGAGGAGGCCAGGCGTATTGAAGCCGCGGATCTCTCAGGAGCGCCGGATGCGGTTGCGGGAGATTTCCCGGCCTGGCTCCAGCCAGCGCTAAGCCGCGCCTTCGGGGCCAGCCTAGTTCCGGAGATGCGGGCTCTTGCAACCCGCGCGCCGGTTGATTTGCGGGTCAATACCTTGAAAACCACGCGCGAGACCGCGCGCGCCCGCCTCGCGCATCTCGGCGCGGCGCCAACTCCTTGGTCCCCTGTGGGGTTGCGGGTGCCGCTCCTGCCCGACGGGCGCGGCCCTCCTCTTGCCGCCGAGCCTGCCTATATTAAGGGCCTCGTTGAGATCCAGGACGAGGGCTCTCAACTGGCAGCAATCCTCTCGCTCGCAAGACCCGGCGAGCAGGTGCTCGATCTCTGCGCGGGCGCGGGCGGGAAGACCCTGGCGCTTTCCGCATTGATGCAAAACAAGGGGCAGATACATGCAACCGACCGCGACGGCGCACGGCTCATGCGCAGCGTTCCCCGTCTGGAGCGCGCGGGGGTCCGCAATACACAGCTTCACCCGCCGCGGGCAAACATAGATGTGCTTGCGGGTCTCGAAGGGCGTTGCGATCTCGTCTTCATCGATGCCCCCTGCACGGGCATGGGCACATGGCGCCGCAATCCGGACACCAAATGGCGTATCAGACCGGGCTCGCTCGCAATCCGCATCGCGGAACAAGAGCGCGCCATAGAGGAAGCGGCGCGCTGTGTGAAACCGCAAGGCAGGATGCTTTATGCGACATGCTCCCTGCTGCGGGAGGAGAATGAGGACAGGCTCTCGGCATTCCTCACGGCTCATAAGGATTTCAAGAGCGTTCCGGCAAGGGATCTCGCCCAAATGGCTCTTCTTCCCGGGCTTGAGCGATTCGAGTCGCCCTTTGGCTTTGGCTTGCGCCTCTCCCCTCTGACGAGCGGCACCGATGGATTTTTCATCGCCATGCTGAGGCGGAACTAAAAGGGGTTCACTCCAGGCAGGCAATGAGGATAAAAGGGGCGCGCGGCCTCTTTTGGCGCCGCACCCCCCGGCCGGAAGCCTTGATTTTTGATTTCGTGTTGGATTTTGAGAAAGAGTTAAGCAAATGAAACTCTCCTTCTGTAACCGTTATTGCTTGCGCTCAGCAGAGAAATTGCCGCGAATAAAGCCGTAGGCAGCGCAGCTGCCGCCATCCCGCCACACGGGATGTAAACGAGAAATTATTGCCATCCCCCGATCAGGGCCGCAGCGGATATGCGTGGACTCAAAGCTAATTTTATCTTCAACGTTATTGGGCCGTTGCTGTCACTCATTGTGATGATTGTTGCGACGCCGATTTACATTGCGCACATTGGCAACGCCCGTTACGGGCTCCTTGCCATAACATGGAGGCTGCTCGGCTATTTCGGCTTCATCGACCTTGGCATGTCCCGGGCCTCGGCCAATGCGCTGGCAAAGCTTGGGGATCCTTTGGCCGCCCATGAGCGGGCCAAAGTCCTCATGACGGCATTATGGATCAATTTACTCCTTGGAGCTTTGGGCGGACTCCTGTTTTATTTCAGCGGGCTTTTCTTCATTGAGCGCCTGCTTGACATGCCTGCGGACCTCGCCCCCGAGATCCGCGCCTCTCTTCCCTGGGTTGCGTTTCTGGTGCCTCTTGCATTGACTGGGGGCATCGCTTACGGAGCCTTTGAGTCGCGGGAGCGCTTCCTTACCGCCAACGTCTTGCAGGTGTTTGCAGCGACAGCGGGTGTTATCGCGCCGGTCCTCTGCGCCGTCTATATCTCGCCGAGCTTGACAGTCGTCCTTCCGGCAGCCGTTCTCGCGCGGATCCTTTCCGTCCTTCTGGCGCTTTTCATTGCGTTGCGCGGCGAAGAGGGGCTGAGCCCCTGGCTCTTCGACGGAAAGCGTGGCCGCGCGCTTCTCGGCTATGGCGGATGGATCAGCATCTCCAATATCCTTGGCCCAATACTCGCATCAGTCGATCAGCTGATGATTGGCTCGGTGCTGGGTGTTGCGGCTGTTGCCTATTATGCAGTCCCGATGAGCCTTGTCGTCCGCAGCCAGCTCCTCGCTGGAGCATTGTCGAGGACGTTGTTCCCGAGACTCTCCCGCGCGACGCATGAGGAGGCGAAGGAATTGGCAGCAAGGGCATTGACCACCCTTGCCTATGCTTATGGCGCTATCTGCGCCGCAGCCGTGGTGCTAATGAGCCCCTTTCTCGAATTCTGGATGGGAAAAGACTTTGGCTCGGTTTCGGGGCCGATCGGCGGGCTCTTGCTGATCGGCGCATGGACGAACGGGCTGAGCTTCATCTTTTTTGCGCTGCTGCAAGGGCAAGGGCGCCCCGACATTGTGGCAAAGACCCATGTTTTCGAAATCGTGCCTTATATCATTGTTCTTTGGATCCTGCTCAACCACTTTGGCGTGATGGGCGCCGCCGCGTCCTGGACCCTCATGGTCACGGCCGAGGTGCTCATCGTGTTCATTGCCTCACGCCTGGGCACGGCGCATCTCGTGAAGCTGCTTCCGCCGCTCGGATTCATTGCCGCAGCCTCTCTTTATGCCATCGTTATTTCGCCGCCGCTGGTATATGCAATTCTTGCAGCGGCGTTGTTTGGCGCAATGACATGCGCAGGCGCGTTGATATTCGATGCCTCCGCGCGCGAGCTCGTAGCAACCCTTCCTCCCTTTAAAGCATTTAATGCGATGGCACGAAAATGACAGATTATGTGGCAGCCGGCGGCATCAGCATCGCCAAGGAGCTTGCTGGGTTCATCGGCAGCGAGGCCTTGCCGGGAACAGGTGTCAGCGCGAGCCAGTTCTGGGACGGCCTTGGCGGCCTCATCCGCACCTTTGCGCCGCAAATCCGTGCCCAGCTCAGATTCCGCGACGAGCTGCAAGAGAAAATCGACGAATACCACCGGTCGACGGCAACGATGCCGTTCAACCCCGCAGCTTATGCGAGATTTCTCCGCGAGATCGGCTACATCGTTCCGCCGCCGCTGGATTTCACGATCCGCACGGAAAATGTCCTTGAGATCGCAAGAGTTGCCGGACCGCAGCTCGTTGTCCCCGCTTCCAATGCGCGCTACGCCCTCAATGCAGCCAATGCCCGCTGGGGCAGTCTTTACGATGCACTCTACGGGACGGATGCCATACCCGAAAGCGATGGCGCGGAGCGTGGCAAAGGCTACAACAAGGTCCGCGGCGCAAAGGTCATCGAATGGGTCCGCGCCTTTCTCGACGATGCCGTTCCTCTGGCAAAGGGAAGCCACAAGTCGGTCACTGCCTATAAGGTCGTGGGCGGTGAGCTCGTTGCAACGCTCGAGAACGGGCTTGAGACGCGGCTGCAGCACCCTGGCAGATTTGCCGGGCACAGGAAAAAATCCCTCGACTCGCTTGTAATCCTTTTACGCCATCACGGCCTGCATATTGAGATCGAAATCGATCCAAACAGCCTTGTCGGCGCCGAAAGCAAAGCAAATGTCTCGGATGTGATTCTCGAGGCGGCGCTCAGCACAATCATTGATCTTGAGGATAGTGTCGCCGCCGTCGATGTAGAGGATAAGGTTGCCGTTTACCGCAACTGGCTCGGGCTGATGCAGGCAACCTTGACGGCGACCCTCGAAAAGAACGGACTTGTCATCGAACGGCGCCTCAACGAGGACCGGCACTATATTGGCCGCGACGGCTCCCCTGTGGTCTTGCACGGGCGCAGCCTCCTGCTCGTGCGCAATGTTGGCCACCACATCGAAACGGATGCGGTGCTCGATGAGGAAGGCAAGCCGGTCCCCGAGACGATTGTGGACGCGGCGGTGACCTCTCTTATTGCTATGCATGACCTCAAGCGCACGGAGGGCATCCGCAACAGCCGCCATGGCTCGATTTATATCGTCAAGCCGAAGATGCACGGGCCAAGAGAGGTGGCGCTCGCGAATGAGCTTTTTGCGGCCGTTGAGGACATGCTTGGCCTTGATCGCTTCACGCTCAAGATGGGCATCATGGACGAGGAGCGGCGGACCTCGGTCAATCTCAAGGCCTGCATCGCGGCCGCGGCCGACCGGGTGTTCTTCATCAACACAGGCTTCCTCGACCGCACGGGCGACGAGATCCACACGTCGATGGAAGCGGGGCCGATGGTCCGCAAGAATGACATGAAAAACACCGAGTGGATCGCGGCCTATGAGAACTTTAATGTCGATATCGGCATTGCTTGCGGCTTGCCCGGGCGCGCGCAGATCGGCAAGGGCATGTGGGCGGCGCCCGACCGCATGGCCGATATGCTGGCCCAGAA
>DASRYK010000160.1:0-13610 GCA_035687205.1 Methylocella sp.
GCGCCCTCAAACTCTCTTGACTATTTTGTATCGCTCGACGGACCGCCTCTGTCGTGGTGGCGCAGCCGTGCAGAACTTGTCCCATAGCGCATCCTTCCATTCTCGTGATAAGAATGCACCATCAAAGCCTGGGATCAAACAGCTAAGCTCTATCGCCGCTTCAACGATCCCGCGGTCAACCGAGGCCCGGTCGAAATCCCCAGTGAAGCGGATCTCTGCGCCGAAGATGCGCGTGAGCAGATGGTTGCCCTCTGAGCGCGCGGGGGGCGCTCCCCAATAGACGGCGGCGCAGTGCAACCCAGCGATGGACGCCACGCCCGCCGCAGCGCGGACATGGTTCGACAAGGCCCAGCGCCCGTGACGAGCGTATCAGCGCCTTGCCGCAATGCATCGGCAACAACGAGATCCAAAGAGCGGACCTTATTGCCGCCAAAAGCTGCTGGAAGGAGATCTTCGCGCTTGAAGAACAGCGGCGGGCCGCCATAGGCAGCAGCGAGGCGCGGGGCGAAAGTCAGCGGCGTGGGCTCCTTGACGAGCCCGAGGCGCGGAATTGCATCAAGCCTGCTAGCCCAGGAGGTCACCATTTGCGCTCCTGTATTGAGGCGGCAAGACCCGATCGGCTAGCGCCTGGCACTCGCCAATCTGGGCATCGAAAGAAGTAAGCGAATGGATTTCCTCTTTCGTCAATAAGGCGCAAATATCTTTGTCACCGGCAAGGGCAGAGACAAAAGAGCGCCCCTCGCGCCGGGCCGAGGCGGCAAGGCGCTGGATGTGAAGGCGCGCCGTTTCCTTTCCCATGCGAGGAGCGAGTGCAAGCATGGCTCTTTCGGAGAGAGGAAAGCCGCCTGAAGCCTCAAGATTCGCGCGCATACGCTCAGCGCAAACCTCGATTCCCTCAAGAAGCCAGACAAGCAGCGCATGAGCCTTGCCCGCCGCCATGGTCAGCTCGGGCACAGCATGCCATTCCGTCTTCCACGATCTTCCATCGCGCTCGTGATCATGCACCAGACCCTCGGCAAGAAGCGCGGCATTGGCACGCACAATACGGGCCAGTGTCCCGATGTGCTCCGCGGCCTCGGGGTTGCGCTTGTGCGGCATCGTGATGCTGCCTATCCCAGCCGCGAGACAAGGCTCGCGGAGCTCGCCAATTTCGTCCCGCTGGAGGTTGTAAACCTCATGCCCTATGCGCTCTGCGGTGCCTGTCGAGAGGACGAGGAGATGCGCCCATTCGGTCAGGATATCGCGGCTCGCTATCCATGAGATGTCGGGCTCGCGCAAGCCAAGCCGGGCAAAAAACTGCTTCTGGATGGAAAGCGCCTGCGGCCCCATGCCGGACAGACTGCCGACTCCTCCACAGAGCTGGCCAACATCGAGCCGCTTTGCAGCCTCATCGAATCGCTGCCGGTGGCGGCGCAGCTCGGCAAGCCAGCCCGCTGCTTTAAAGCCAAAGGTGATGGGCAAGCCCTGCTGGCCATGGGTTCGCCCGGCCATGATTGTGCCGCGGTGGCGGCGGCATAAACCGGCCGTTGCCGCAATAGCCTTGTCAAGGCTGGCAAGCAGCAAGCCGCGCGCATCGCGCAGGGTGAGCATGAGCCAGGTATCGGTAATATCCTGGACAGTCGCTCCAAAATAAAACCACTCCCGCCCTAGGCCGGAGCAGCGCCGCGTGACAGCTGCGATGAGACCTGCTGCCGAATGGCCAGCCGTTTCATATCCCTCGCGGCATTCCGCCAAAAACCCAGCATCGATCTCGGTCCGCTGGCAGGCCGACTTAATGTCCTCAGCAGCATCCTTCGGGATAACTCCTTGCTCTGCCTGCACCTCTGCGAGCAGGGCAAGAAGATCAAGCCAGCGGCGCGTGCGCGGCGCATCGGCAAAGAGCGCTCTCATCTCAGGCGTGGCCCAGGCGCTGCCATAGATGGAAGAGCAAAAAGACCATTCCGTCATGGGCGGGCCTCAGCGAAAGTTTTCGCCTCAACTAAAAGGCTGCGCAAAGCCTTCTCCTGGCGCGCCCGGCGAGACTCGAATCTGCAGCGCCGCTCGCTCACCAAATCCTTCAATTCGGATGCCATGGCGGCCACTTCTTCGGGAGCAGCGCCGCCGGTGTCGTTCCGGGCAGAAACGCACAGGGCGGGATCAAGCGCCGCAGAGACGAGATCTTCCGTGACCCCTTTGGCCGGCAGACCGGCTGACTTTAGAGCCTCAGAGACATCGGAAGCGCTTACGTCCGCAAGGCAGCGGCCCTTCTCTTCCAGCGCCCGGGCAAGCCCTCCAGCCACTTTATGGGCCGCCCGGTAATCGATGCCTGCCGCAGCCATAAGGCGTTCGGCTAGATCCGATGCGCGGGCAGACCGGCTGGCCAAGGCTGCCTGGCTGCGAGCCTCGTCAATGCTGAGCCCGGAGATACATTCGGCAGCCAAAGAGGCGGCTTCAGCCGAAGAGCGCAGCGCATCGGGCACTGCCTCATAGACGAAAAGCCGGTTGTCCATTTGCCCAGACGGTGTCCGGCTCGCAGCGGCAACTCCAGCCAGCACGCCAATGAGCCGGTTCGCTGTGGCCCTGATGAACGCCAGCGCATAGGGGTTGCGCTTCTGCGGCAGGATCTTGCTTGCCCTCGCATGGCGGTCCGCGAGCTTGACGAAACCAAATTCGGACGATGCGAGGATCATCAGATCTTCGGCAAGGCGGTCGAGATTTAACGCCGCAGCCAAAGCGGCGGCACAAGCCTCCAAAGCAATATCAGCCTGCCAGATGGCATCGCGGGCATGGCGCACGGGCTTGGAAAAGCCGAGCCGCTCCGCAAGCTTGCGCCGGTTTTGCACCGTTACCGTCCCATTGGAGCTGCCGATGCCGGCAGGGCACTGGCCGGCCCGGCCGTAGATGGCTTCGATGCGATCGAGATCCCGCAGCACTGGCCAGGCGAAGGACTGAAAATAATGACCAAAAGTCGTTGGCTGAGCCTGCTGCAAATAGGTGTAATCCGGCGTAAAGGTTGTCCGGTGGCGCAAAGAAATGGCGTTAAGCGCTTCCGCCACGCCGGCTAATGAATCACCGAGACCGAGAAGCTCGTCACAGAGCACAAGGTGATAGGCCGTTGTGAGCGCTTCCCGCCGGGCGCGGGCAACTCCAAGCCAGCCTGCAGCGCTTGTGTGTTTGGCAAGCCAAGCCTCGCGGTTTGTATAGAGGTCTCCAAAACCGGATGAGGGAGCAAAAGAGGCAGGGTTCTGCTGGAGCTCAAGAAGCGCTGCAATCAATGGCCGCGCGGCGTCAGGAGGAATGACGCCCTCCTCTGCAAGAGTCAGAGTGTGCGCAAGATCAACCCAGCTCAGCGCTGGAGCGAGGCCAAGCTGCGCGTTGAGCTCGCGGCTGAACGCCATGCTTGTGAGGCGCCCCGATGGCGCCTCGCTGAGCCGCTGCCCGATTTCGAGGGCGGCGGCCTGGCTCGCCAAATCGAGCGGGCCCGTTGCACTCATTGGCCAGCCTCTGAGAGCGGAACGGCTGAGGCATCCTCGGCGCGCGCCGGGTCCCAACGCCCTTCTTCAAGGGATTGCGAAGCAACGGCGGAAAACGTCTCAAACCGCAAGCCGCAACGAAAGGCTTCAAGAGCCAGACAATCCTGCGGCTGGATGTTTCCAAGGCTGACATTGGCTCCGAAACGGCAGATAAGGTAAGCCTGCTGATGACGCAGCGGCGCCTCCCATCTCCCATATGAGGCGCAAGGCGGCGTCTCCGGCGAGTTTCACGACCTCTTCAAGAACGCGGCTCAAAAATTTCGCCTTCCCGGTCATAAATCCCGATGCCATGGCCGCATTCCCTGGCTTCGACAATGACCCAGGATGCTCCTGAGGAAAGGTCCTGCAAAGCCTGCTCCGCGAGTTCCGCAGCGGTGGGCTGGCGATTGGGATCCTTCCGGCCAACCTCAGTAATGGCAAGGAGCCCGGCCTCGCGGGCGCAAGCAATGATCCTCCTCCTGCGATCGCCGGGAAGGTCGATCGTCCCCTCGGAAATTTCGACCGCCCTGAAACCTAGCTCTTTCGCCCGCTTCATGAATCCACGGCAATGCGTCTGAACTATTGCTGCCTCGAGCAGCGTGCCGCCGGGATAGGTGAGAGCTTCTTGGTCATGAAGCAGCTCGAGCTTTTCTCGTAAGAGGCCAATCGGCATCAAAGCCGAGGTGCCGAAGCCGAATTTCCAATGATCAATGTGCGCGCCTGCAACAGACAGGATATCGCGCATCATGGAGATTCCCAGGCCGTTGTCTATAACCATCGTCACTCCCGCCTGCCGCGGCCTGCGGTGCCTCCGGTTCGTGACCGCATCGAGCGACCAAACGCCCTCCCAGGGTAAGCTAAACCCAAGCGAACTCATGGGAGAGCTCCCTTAATGCCCGCTCAACCATCGCCAGATTTGCTCCCCATGGCACGGCCATCACCTGTTCCTCACGCTCTATGTCGAATTCCAGCAAGCAGCACTTGAGGATCGTTGGCCCCGCGCGCGGGCCAGCAAGGCGGCGGGGGCAGATCTCCACCCGCGGCGGCTCGTCTCCGTAATAGTGACGGTGAAATTGCAGACTGCGCTCGCAGCCGATGAGCGTCCACTCGTGCCGCTCGGCCGGGCGCTCATCGAGGTAATAGACAGGGGCGCCCAAATTATCGAGCCCCCCCCCCCGAGCGGCAAGGGACGAGAAAGGCAGGCGCTGAAACGTTCCGGGCGAGCTCTTTCAGATCGATCCGCTCGAGCAGGGGAACAATTGGCGGGAGATCCGCATAGCTCAACACATGGCAGACGAGATCGAACAGCTTGGGCGGCTCGGGCGGAGAAACTTCGACGACCTTGAGCAAAAAGGGGCTTGGGCGGTGGATGAAATTGACGTGATCGTATTTTCCCTCGCAGATAAGCGTCCGGTCCTTGCCAATACCATGCTTGGCCGCGAGGGCAGCAAGAGCCGAGCGGTTGGCGCAGTCGGTATGAGGGTCACGCAAATAGGCGCATGTCCCGGGCAGAGCGAGAACTTCGACATGAACGATCGGCGCGAAAAGATCCTCGCGGCTCGACGCGCCTATTGCGATGACGGCATGCCCCCGTCATCTGCTTTGAGTATAATGAATTCCGTGCGGCGGTAAGCTTCACGCCCGAGAAAAGCGTTCACAATGCCGTCCTCGGTCATCGGGCCATGATAGGGCTGGACGCTGACGCTCCGGTAGGGCAAAGGCACAAAATTGAGCCTGTTTTTGAAGAGGGGATGGGGACATTGGGCCGCCCTGTCAGCAAGCCTGTCTGATGCGGTCATAGGCATCTGCCCCTCACGCCTGTGCGATTTCGAATCCGCGGATTCTGTCCTCGGCGCGGATTTCCTTTTCATGGATTTTAAGCGGGTCCAGCCGCCGGATGATCTCGACGGCTTTCTGGTTTGGCGCAGGAAGCGTTTCGATCCCGGCTGGAAGTTCCGGTTCAAATTCCGTGTTCTCCATGACATCGTCCACGGATGTGTCGGGATAAAGAGCCTTGAGCCGCATGTGACCATTCGCGTCGAAGTCAAAAGCCCGAGCTCCGTGACGAGCCACTGCGGTCCGCTGCCTTGGTGACCAAGGTCATGCCTTCGTCTGCCATCCTTTGTGCGGTGGCCGAGACTGGTGATGAAATCGCAGTCCTTCACCAGCCGGAACCGCGGCCGGCCTGCCGCATCTCTAGGGGCCCGGTGAGCCGTGGTCCAAAGCGTGAGTTCTGCAGCATCGCACGACAAGTTGCAGCCTCCTCCGCCGCCAGGAAGCTTCAGCTTAATATCCGGCCGGCCGAGAACCGTGACATTGCAGTTGCCCCATCGGTCAATCTGAAGCCCGGAAAGGAACATCCGCCCCATCCGCCCCGCAGCCGCGAGGCCGAAAAGCTCCTCAATGCCGAGCGCGCAGGACGCGCCGCGGTCCATCACCCAATCATTGGAGGTTGGCGCAAGGAATAGAGGCTCTGGATCGACCCCATAGGTGGCGCCAGCCACCAGCACCATATGCGGCGCATGGGTGCGCTTCGCCACATGCATGGCAAGCTGAACGAGCGGCGAGCCGAACCCGTGGAAAACGAGCGTTCCGTCTTCAATTGTGCGGGCAAGAGCCGCAATCATCATTTCGCCGAAAGTGCAGCTTTGCATCAAGCCATCGCTTCTTCAACATAGAGCCTTTGCCAAGCTTCATCTCCCTCGCTCCAGGAAGAAAGCCTTGCGCGGGTTTGCTCGCCGCCGATGAGATCAAGGTAATCTGAATGGTCAGGCGCGCCATGAACGAAAACGGAGAGATAATCTGCCTCGAAGGCCTCGGCGCCTTTGCGGGCAGCCTCATAATCAAAGAGCGGTATGACGGCGGTCATAGGCGTAGAATGGATAGCAAGCAGTGGGATGCGCGCCCAAAGGCGCCTCGCAGATTGCGGTCACATAGAAATAGGGAATCTTAGTGCCGGGAATTTCTCTCAGCTCCTCCGTCCGGACGAGCTTTTCGACCGTTGCGAGCACAACGCGAGACGCCTTCGCGAACAGAAGATCAGCAACGGGCGGCCCCTGGATCACAAGGTTGCCCCGTGTATCCCCATATTGGGCGTGGATAAGCGCGGCATCCGGCTCAAGGGCTGGCACGAGCAGCAATTCCTCGCCCGTGAAAGGGCATGTCATCAGCTTATATTCCGGATGAAGCGGAACAAAACTGGTGCCGCGGACCGACCGGACAGGCATGAAAGGCACACCTTGAATTGCAGCCCTCAATTGCTGCACCAGCGTGTAACAGCAACTGTCATTCGCTTTGACAGAGCCTGATTCGAGCGCCCGCCTGTAATTCGGCGCCATGCCGAAATCTTGCTCGAAGCTGACGTAACTCTCCGAAGACCGGCATATGGCGCCGCCGCCGCACAAGAGATCGACGTCGATGCCATGGGCGGAGCCAACAACGGTGAGGTTCCTGGTGCCGCGGCGCAATATGGCCCGTATCAAGGCCATTGGCTCCCGTGATGACAAGCCTCCGCCGGCCGCGGTCACAGCACCCTCCGTGACCCTCGAAGCAAGCTCGCTCAGCGTGCAACGCTTGTCGGGATCCGTGTAAACCGGCCGCGGCTCAGCCCTGAACATTTCAGGCCCCCTTTACGAGAGGTTTCTTTATCGTTTCTCTTGCATATGAAAGCCGCGCCAAGGCTGATGATCTGCGCTATCATACGCTTGGCGGCGGAAGGTTGCGAATCAGATCTGCAGCTTTCTCGGCAATCATGATTGTCGGAGCGCAAGTGTTGCCGCTCACAACCGAAGGCATAACGGATGCGTCTACAACCCTAAGCCCTTCGATGCCATAAACCTTCAGAAAGGGATCCACCACTGCCATTTCATCGATCCCCATTTTGCATGGGCCTGCAGGATGCCAGGTGGTTGCCGCAGTGCGCCGCACAAAGCGCTCCAAATCAGTGTCATCGCGCAGCTTAATGCCTGGCGCTATCTCCTCCCCGCGAATACTGTCGAATGCCTTGGCATAGAGGATCTTCAAATTCCACAGCACGCCGGCAATCGCGCACCTTAAATCATCCGGATGGCTGAGATACTTAAAATCGATCACGGGGCGGTCGAGAGGATCAGCCGATGCGAGCGTAACCTCGCCGCGGCTGCGCGGCCGGTTGATATAAGAGGTGAAAGTGACGCCGTGACAGTCTGGCGGCCCGGCCTCTGGGTAATCCGGCGCGAGCATCATAAGGAAGAAAAGTTGAAGCCCGGGGAGCTCCTCCTCCGGCTCGCTTTTTACAAAAGCTCCAGCTTCGAGGAAGTTTGAACATAGCGCGCCGGTATTGCCCGTTTCGTATTCGCGAAACGCAGCCGCCTTTACGTCCTCTGGAAGCGGAGCAAAGGTAAGAGGCTCCAAGATCTTGCAGCGCACCCTTGTGTGAAGGTGATCTTGAAGGTTCTTGCCAGCTCCTGGCAAATCGGCAACGATGTCAATTCCAAGCCGTTCCAGCTCGGCCTTTGGCCCAATCCCTGAGAGCATGAGGAGTTGCGGCGAGCGCAGCGCGCCTGCTGAAACGATCACCTCCTTGGCTGCTTGAGCCTCGTCTGCAGCGCCAAGATGCAGATATCTTACGCCCTTTGCGCGGCGGCCATGGAACAATAGCTTCACTGCCTGGGCGTGTGTGATAACAGTCAAGTTCTGGCGCTTCTGGGCGGGGCGCAGATAGGCGCTGGCCGCGCTGCAACGCGCCCCGCCTGCGATCATCGCCTGCAGCACCCCGCAGCCTTCTTGAGAAGCTCCATTAAAATCGGGATTGAATGGAATTCCGGCTTCTTGAGCGGCCGTAAGATAGAGGTCGACAAGGAGGTTTGAGGGATGGCTTGCCACTTTGAGAGGCCCCCCGTGCCGTGATAGCGGTCAGAAAAGGTCTGATTTCCTTCCGCTCTGACAAAATAAGGCAGGACATCGTTGTAGCCCCAGCCTTCGTTGCCCAGATCGCGCCAGCCATCGTAGTCGCCGCGGTTTCCGCGAATATAAATCATATAATGAAGAGACGTGGACCCGCCGAGCACGCGGCCTTGAGGGACATAGAGCCGCCGGCCGAAGAGATTTGGCTGAGGAGCGGTCCTGAAACCCCAGTCGCAAGGGCCATCCCGAAGCCGGCTGTAAAATGCAGGAATTCTGATCGCTGGGTCACTATCCTCGCCGCCAGCTTCAAGCAGCAGCACCCGGCAAGCAGAATCCTCGCTCAGCCTGTTTGCCAGCACGCAGCCTGCCGCTCCCGCGCCTATGATGACATAATCGAACATGCTGCTCTCCGGAGCCGGGCTCATGTTGCCAGATATCCGCCATCGATCGGTATCACAGCGCCATTGCAGTAGCTGGCTTCGCCGCTCGCAAAAAAGGCTGCGGCGCTTGCGATGTCGCTCACCGTGCCAATCCGCCTTTCAGGGATCCGGGCCAGAACTTCGTCCCGTAATGCAGGGTTTGCGAGCCGCCAATGAGTCATCGGCGTGTCGATCATCCCGGGGCAAAGGGCCACTGAGCGGATTCCCAAATGGCCGTAGTCGGCGGCAATCACCCGGGTAACCTGGATCAGCGCGGCCTTGCTGATGCAGTATGCCGCACGGGCTGGAAAAGCGACGAGCCCTGCGACGGAAGCAATGTTCACGATGACCCCCTGCCGGCATTCCAGCATCGCCGGCAAGACGGCAGCAGTCAGCCGGATAACCGCTTGCAAGTTGACATTGAGGACATGGTCAATGATCTCGGGCGGCGTTTCATGCAGCGTGGTCGCCCGGGAGCCGCCCGTCGTGCCTGCATTGTTGATGAGCACCCCAGGATGGCCAAAGCGCGCGGTGATTTCACGAAGCGCAGTGTTCACCTGCACATTGTCAGTCACATCGGCGGGAATGGGAAGGAGGTTTGCGCTGGCGAGCTCTCGCGTCAGAGCGGCAAGCCCGCCTTCGTCCTTGTCGATCGCGACCACCTGATCTCCGATACCGGCGAATCGCGCAGCAATACCAGCGCCAATCCCAGACGCGGCTCCGGTCACCAGCACTACCCGGCTCACAGGCTCTTCAGCTCCCGCTGCCCAGCTCTCAGCCGGGACAGCTGAATGAAATGCGTCGGGTTGAGGAAGAGCTCGTCCATGTCGCCAAGCTCATCAATGGTGAGCCCCCGGCGGACCAGGACATTGAGATATTGGAAGGCATCCTTCGCGCCATAGCCGGCGTGGTGCGCCCCGAGGATGCGCCTCGTCGCGCCATCCACAATGAGCTTTTGGAAGCCGGACATATGCGGGCGGGCAAGAGCATAGAGCATAGTGCGGTCTGCGGCCGGCAGGCTTATGTTGAGGCCGTTCGGATTGTCCGGAGGCATTTTCAAGACCACAGTGTTTGGGAACCGGGCGCGCGCTTCCTCCTCTCCAAGGCCAAGCCAGCTCACTTCATAATGGGTGTGCAGGAAGTCAGGCCAGTCGGCTGGACGGTAGCTGACTTTCTCACCCATAATGGAGCGGGCGGCGTATGCCCCGCTCTTGCGCGCCTTGAACATTTCCATCGGGGCGCCCGTCAAATCGCCAACAGCGTAAACGCCGGAAACCGATGTGCGCAGCTGATCGTCAACAATGACCGCTTCTTTCTCATCGACGGCAACGCCCAGCGCTTCGACGGCTGCGCGCGAGCGCGGCCGCTCCCCCAGCGCCTGGAAGACGAAATCAGTGTCGATCTGAAGCGGCCCTGCAAGTGTATCTGCAACGACTCTAGCGGCGCGGCCAGAGCCATCCCCCAGGATGGCGGTGACCGTGGCTCCTTCGACGATTTCAACACCCTGCTCCTGCATCCGGCCGATGGAATAGGCGCGGGTTTCGCCGTCTCTGACCATGTCAAGTAGACGGTTGCGCACAAGCATGACAACGCGCCGGCCGGTGGCATTGAAAAAACAGCCATATTCGACGGCTGTCTTTCCGCCGCCGATGACAACTGCCGTATTGCCCGGCTCGCAATCGAGCGTCTCGACAAGCGTGGCATAGTCGTAGACCCCCTTGAGATTGCTTCCAGGAATGTTGAGGCGGATGGGGCTGGCGCCGAGGGCGAGGACCAAGGCGCGCGGTTGAAAAACCTCTCCGCCCGCTTCGATCGTGTGGGAGTCGATGATCCGGGCCGGAGCATTGAGAATGAACTCGATGTCGAGCTGCTCCTTGCTTTGATAGTTCATGACCGCATGCGGCCCAGTGCGCCCGCGCCGGAAAAGATCGACAATTTCCTTGATCGAGACGAGCCGTCCTCGCATCTCGGGAAACCACAGCCTTCCCGAGAAGATGCGGGCAAGCATCAATTCCGCTGCGCAATCAGAAAAAAGATGATGCGGGACGCAGGCATTATGCGGGCAAGATCCACCGAGAAAGGGCCAGCGGTCGACGACGAGCTGGCGCCCTCCCATCGCCCGCAGATAGGCCGACCCGAACCGGCCTGCTGCACCCCCTCCAACAAAAATAGCATCGAACTCCCGGCGGTCGCCCTTCCGGATATTCCTGACCGGGCCACATTGACCTCCCGCCTGAAGACATTCCTCTATCTTGCTTGCCCATTGCTCAATGGTGAGAAAGGGCAAATCGCAATCTTGATCAAGGCTTCTCTCTCCCAGCGGGCTCTGCTCGAAGGCGGCAGCTTTCTTGCGCAGAGGCTCGTCCATCATTCTAGCCGCCGCAGCATGGGCATCCGCATGGATGCTCTGTTTCCCAAGGATGAGGCTCTGGAATTTTCTCCGGGTCAGGCTTTGGGTTGCGGCTGCCGCAGTGCGAGCATATCCACTCGCTTGGCGCGCGTGCGCCTTTAAGAACAAAGCTCTTGGCTTCATGTCCGCAGTCGGGGCAGAAAATTGTATAGACAGGCATGCGGCCAATCCTCGCGCGCGGCTGGGGGGCGCTGCTTGGCAGGGCCCGTCAGCCCGCTTACTGCAACGCCGCGATCCCCTGTTTCAGCCGTTCGCGGACAAGCTTTGCTCCTTCGGCCAAGGCATGGAGCTTGTCCTGCGCGATATATCTTTGAAGCAGGATTAAGCCGCAGTCCGTCGTGACCCCAAGACGTTCGGGGGGGATCACCCTCAAGAGCGCATCAATCCGCTCTGCAACCTGCTGAGCTGTCTCGGTGATTGTGCTCTTCACATCGATCACGCCCGCCCAGAAATCGACGTTGGCAGTCAAGGGAAACTCCTTGAAGGCGTCTAGCCCGGACATGTCATCAACCCGCCGGCCACAGCTCTCTAGATTAAGAACGTTGATCTTGGCTTCATAGGCCTTGGGGATGATCGAGCGTGTGGCTGCGGGGGCGTTTGGCTTTTCCTTGCGCTTCGTCAAGTCGTAAATTTTGCCTGGCTTGCCGGTCTCATCTGGATAGTAAGCAGGTGTTCCCCCCAATTTCCCCAGCACACATGAACGACGAGCCGGGCATTCTTTACGCCCTCGACCGCGGCATTGAACGCTTCGATTGCCCAGTCCTCGTAGAAATAAGGCCAAGTGAACTCATCGAGCTGGATAAAATCTACGCCTAAGGCATCGACCTCGCGGATATCTTCGTTCATCGCCTTTGCAATGGCAAGCGCGCGGTCCCGGGAACTCTTATAATGGAGATCGTTTGTGCATTGCGCGAGCACCTGGACGCCCGTGTATTGGACTTTCACCGGCTTGCCCGTTGCCCGCTTGAGCGCCCGCGCCTGCTCGACCATCATGGCGCCGCGCCGCTTGATCTCGCGCTCTGCCGTGCCCGAGTGAAGCCTGCTATAGATCGGAAAACCAAGGTGTCCGCCGTGAAGACTGTATCCCATGCAGCGGAAATAGTGGTAAACGGCTTGATCGGCATAGTTGTCGCCGTGCACGCGGCCGTCTGAAATAATGTCAAGGCCTGCCTTTTCCTGGTCGAGCGCGATGGCGCCGATGGCGTCCTCGAGAGCCTCGCGGTTCATCGCATCGGGAGGCTCGCGGTCGCCGCGGAAGTAGCGTGCATAGGACGCGTCCCACCAGCGCGGATTGGGATAATTGCCGACCATGCTCGTGGGAATCAGGACTTCCTGCCCGCCAATCCTCATCTGCTCCTCCCTCTGTTATTCTTCGGTTATTCTTTTTAGAGCTGCTCAACTGGCGCAGTCCCGCAGCTTGTTCAAGCAAAGCTCGAAAGTGCAAGCGTCAGCACGCCAAGGCTGCCTGTTTATGCAAGACCGATGTTCTGCCGCTTGGATTTGATTGTCAATGAACACCAGTCGTTTGCCGTGTTGCGGAGCGGGCGCGGCACCCCTTTTTCTTTCCGCTCTGTCCCTTCTCAGTAAGCTAAGCGCAGCTTTGAGAGGGATGGCTATCAACTCACTGCCTCATGCTAATCTCACGATGGTCAGCGCCTCCTGCGAAGCGCCTGGGGCTGAGCTGGCAGCAATGCAACCTGATCGAATCGAAAAGTGAGATGGCGCCGCCTGCCTGCGGCTATATTCAGTGCTATACTCTCCAGCTCACGAGCTCTTTCCGCTGCTTTGCGGGCGCAATTTTTAACGAAAGCGGCTCCTGGCGCAGTCGGCCCGGATGGCAGTTAGCAGTTGGGCCTGTGGGCGCATGAAAAAGGCCAAAGCAACCTGTGCTAAGCCTTCTGATTAAGAGAGAGTTTTATTGGTGCCGGTTGCAGGATTCGAACCCGCGGCCTACTGATTACAAATCAGTTGCTCTACCAGCTGAGCTAAACCGGCGTTCGGCGGAAGAGCCGCCGAGCTTGAATGCGAATCGCACTGGGTCTCATTAGCTGGCCAGTCTGGCATGCCGCAGTGCAAATCAAAACGCAACGCTTTCGCGTGCATGCCCGCTCTCGCGAAGCCGGGCAGTTGAGCGCCGTGCAATCTACCGCGGCGGATAAATCCGAAGCAAGGCAAATTCCCTTCCTTTTTGAGGCTTTTTCAAGTCAACGCCTTCCAGCGGCCCAACTTGAGTGTCTTTTTGGTCACAGGGTTTGGCGGAAGGGGATGGATTGGTTTGTGCGGGGTGGTGGCGGGATGGATTGGGTGGTAGGGAAGGGCAGGATGTGGAAGCGCTGCGGATGCCGAGAGCCCGACTAGCCTTTGCCCGTGTTCTATTGGCCTTTGCGGCGCCTTTTGCACTGGCGG
>DASRYK010000161.1:0-7430 GCA_035687205.1 Methylocella sp.
GAAATATGGGGAGACCCGGCGCGGCTGGCTCGGCGTGCGGATCCAAAACATTGACGAAACCATTGCGGAAAGCCTCGGTCTTGGCCAGGTGCGCGGCGCCCTGATCGCGGGAACCGATGAGAAGGGGCCTGCCAAGGCAGCCGGGCTCAAGGCAGGCGATGTGATCGTCAAATTCGACGGCGTCGACATTAAGGAATCGCGCGACCTGCCCAAGATCGTCGCGGCTTCGCCGGTCGGGAAAGAGGTCGAGGTCGTAGTGATGCGGCAGGGCAAGCCCCTCACCAAGATGATCAAGCTTGGCCGGCTCGAGGAAGGCGAGAAGATCGCAGCCCTTGGGGGAAAGCGCGGCGGCGGAGGAAAGCCGCTTCCCAGCGCGGCCGAGAAGGCGATGGGAATGGAATTTTCGAGCCTCACCGACGACCTGCGGCAGAAATATTCCATCAAGAGCACGGTCACAGGCGGCGTTGTCATCACCGGCGTCGATCCGGATTCGAGCGCGGCCGAGAAGCACATCCGGCCAGGGGATGTGATCATGGAAATCAATCAGGAGCCCGTCCGCGAGCCTGGCGACATTTCCAAAAAAATCGGCACGCTGAAAAGCGGCGGTAAAAAATCTGCCCTTCTCCTCGTCGCTAATGCCCAGGGTGAAGTGCGTTTCGTGGCGCTCAGTCTGCCATAAGGACGTCTGCCTTTCCCGTGCAGATCGCTTAATTCTCAAGGCTCTGGCCAAGGGAGGCCATGGAAGCTCCCTTCGGAAGCGGCAAATGCTTGCTTCCGAATGGCTGCGCCGGATGCGCCAGGCTCATGAGCCTCCTGCCTTGACAAGCGCAATCGGCCTCCCTAACTAGGCTTCGCGCTGTTAGCACTCACAAAGGTTGAGTGCTAACAGCCGGATTATTTCACTTAGACATAAGCTTGGCAGTGCACGGCGGGCCCGCCGCGCTGCGAGCGGTGCATCAGGGAACCAGGAAAGATGGGGTTTCGACCTTTGCATGACCGCGTCGTGGTCAGACGTCTCGAAAGTGAGGAAAAAACCAAGGGCGGGATCATCATCCCGGATACCGCCAAGGAGAAACCGCAGGAGGGCGAAATCATCGCCGTTGGACCTGGCGGCCGTGATGAAAGCGGCAAGCTCACGCCCCTCGATGTCAAAGCGGGCGATAAGGTGCTTTTCGGCAAATGGTCTGGCACCGAAGTCAAGATCGACGGCGAGGATCTCCTCATCATGAAGGAGAGCGACATTCTCGGGGTCGTCGTCTGAGCCACGCCCCGGCCATCATAAAGCCTTAAAGAGCACAGTTCAGGAGTTTTCCAATGGCAGCCAAAGAGCTCCGTTTCTCGTCCGATGCGCGCGACCGCATGTTGCGCGGCGTCGAAATTCTTAACAACGCGGTCAAAATCACCCTTGGCCCAAAAGGCCGCAACGTCGTCATCGAGAAGTCCTTTGGCGCGCCGCGCATCACCAAGGACGGCGTCACCGTGGCCAAGGAAATCGAGCTTGCCGATAAGTTTGAAAATCTTGGCGCTCAGCTCGTCCGCGAGGTTGCCTCAAAGCAAAACGACCTTGCTGGTGACGGGACGACGACAGCCACGGTTCTTGCTTCCTCGATCGTCAAGGAGGGCGCGAAGGCCGTTGCTGCGGGCCTTAACCCGATGGACCTCAAGCGCGGCATCGATATCGCCGTCAATGCCATTGTCGCCGACCTCAAGAAGAACGCAAAAAAGGTCACCTCGAATGAGGAGATCGCTCAGGTCGGCACGATCTCGGCAAATGGCGACAGGTCGATCGGCGAGATGATCGCGAGCGCGATGCAGAAGGTCGGCAATGAGGGCGTCATCACTGTCGAGGAGGCTAAGAGCCTCGAGACAGAGCTCGACGTCGTCGAGGGCATGCAGTTCGACCGCGGCTATCTCTCTCCCTATTTCATCACCAATGCCGAGAAGATGACCGCCGAGCTCGAAGACCCCTACATTCTCGTCCATGAGAAGAAGCTGTCTTCCTTGCAGTCCCTGCTTCCAGTGCTTGAAGCCGTCGTCCAGACCGGCAAGCCCTTGCTTATCGTTGCCGAGGATGTCGAAGGCGAAGCGCTCGCAACCCTCGTCGTCAACAAGCTGCGCGGCGGATTGAAGGTGGCTGCAGTGAAGGCGCCGGGATTCGGCGACCGCCGCAAGGCGATGCTGGAGGATATCTCGATCCTCACCGCGGGCCAGATGATCTCGGAAGAGCTTGGCATCAAGCTCGAGAACGTCACCTTGCAGATGCTCGGCCGCGCAAAGCGGGTCCGCATCGAGAAGGAGGCGACCACGATCATCGACGGGGCAGGCGACAAGAAGGACATCGATGCGCGGATCGCCCAGATCAAGGCGCAGATCGAGGACACGACCTCCGATTATGACCGTGAAAAACTGCAGGAGCGCCTTGCTAAGCTCGCAGGCGGCGTTGCGGTGATCCGGGTCGGCGGCGCCTCGGAAGTCGAAGTGAAGGAAAAGAAGGACCTCGTCGATGACGCGCTGAACGCGACCCGCGCTGCCGTCGAGGAGGGCGTGCTTCCGGGCGGCGGCGTAGCGCTCCTGCGCGCAATCAAGGCGCTCGAGGGCCTCAAGACTGCAAATCCCGATCAGCAAACGGGCGTCGATATCGTCCGCAAAGCCATCCAGGCGCCTGCGCGGCAGATTATCGACAACTCGGGCGCGGATGGCGCCGTCATTGTCGGCAAGCTCATTGAAAACTCCGCTTACGCCTATGGATACAATGCGCAGACCGGTGAGTACGGCGATTTGATGAAGCTGGGCATCATCGATCCCGTGAAGGTGGTGCGCACGGCGCTGCAGGACTCTGCTTCGGTCGCGGGCCTCGTCATCACAACTGAGGCAACGATCGTGGAAGCGCCAAAGAAAGAAACGCCTGCGATGCCCGGCGGCGGCGGCATGGGCGGCATGGGCGGCATGGATTTCTAGACTCATCCACCAAGCTGCACGAAAGGCCCCGGCCCTCCCCCCCGGGGCCTTTTCCGTTTGCGGGCCACGCAAATGAGCGCCCCCTTTTTGATTTTTTGCCAAAGGCCTGGCCTTCCGTTTCCTCTCCAGGGGAAATACACTAAGATTGCCTGGACCAGGGCGGCAAGAGACGGGGAGAACGATCGAGGTGTGTCCAGGGTCCGAACCCCGGCAAGCGAAGGCTGGCCCCCAGAAGACCGTGACGCGGGCGGATCTCCTGAATGCCGTCTACGCCTCTTGCCCTTCCCTCTCACGCGCGCAGGCAAAGCAAATCTTTGAAATGGCGCTTGAGGAAATCACTGGCGCCCTGGTGCGAGGGGAGCCGGTAAAGCTCCGATCCTTTGGCCTCTTCACCGTGCGCGCCAAACGCGAGCGCATCGGCCGCAACCCCCGCACGGGCATCGAAGTCCCGATCACGCCGCGCCGGGTTCTGACCTTCAAAGCCTCGCCTGTGCTTTGTGCTGCGGTGAATGGCCAAGCGGAAGCCGGAGAAGCCCGGGACAGCGCGTGAAGCTGACGCTTGGCCGGGGGCGCTGTTGCGGATAGAAAGCGCACGCGGCAGAAACCCCCATGCCGCGCCCTGCTAAGCTTGCGATGCCGCGCAAGGGCCGCGCTTCTCTGGCTGCCGCCCTGGATTTTCCGCGGCGCCATCGCTTGAGCATTGATCCTTCGCTTGGACAGATTGAAGGCCGTTCATGACACCCCTTGCCATCATCGTGGCCTTGTTTTCCGCCGCCGCTGCCGCTGTCAGCCTCAAAACAGGCGATAATATCGTGCTGCTGCTTTCGGCGGCGGGTTTCCTTTGCGCTTTCACGACCTACCAGTCGCGGATGATCTCGACCTTCTTGCGGATCTTCGCGGCAATATTTGCGGCCGAGACAGCGATCTTCGGCGCGGTTTTCCTCGTCGTGGAAATGGGCTTGTGGCCCGCCTCGCTGGCTGACTATGAGATTCCTCTTAGCCTGCCCCTGACCGTGGCCATTTTTGGCATTCTTGTTTACGCGGTCTCATTCATCCCGGTCGTGCGCTCGATGACCGGTATCGCCGACCGCTACTTCGAGACGCGCGACCGCATCCACTCCCGGATTTGGCCTTTTCCATCATTCAATCTGCCCGAAGGGCCTCTGGCGCGCGCCACCGTTGGCCTGCTTGTTCTGATCAACCAGACCCAGGTCGGGATGAACCTGCGGCTTTCCTTCTTCAACCGGGATTTGTTCAATGCCATTCAGGATAAGAACGCGGCGGCCTTCTGGGAGCAGCTCTTTTTTGTCTTTGTTCCCTGGGCGTTTCTTTTCATCGCAACGGCCGTGCTCGAATATGTCGTGATGTCCACGCTCATCATCCGGTGGCGGCGCTGGCTCACGGGCAATTATGTCAGCCGGTGGCTCGACCACCATACGCATTTCCGGATGTCGCTCCGGGGGGGCGGGGCCGACAACCCGGATCAGCGCATCTCTGAGGACATCAACCGTTTCATCGACGGCGGCGAGTCCGGCTATGGCATCTATTCATTTTCCATTCTGCTGATATCGAATCTCAGCACGCTCGTCTCCTTTGCGATACTGCTCTGGGATCTGTCGGCGAATTTCACTTTGCCTTATACCGCGATCGCCGTGCCCGGCTTCCTGTTCTGGCTCGCGCTGATCTATGCTGGCATCGGCACGATCGTGACCCATCTGATCGGGCGCCCGCTGGTGCGCCTGTCGTTTGAACGGCAGCGCTACGAAGCAGATTTCCGCTTCTCGCTCGCAAGGCTTCGCGAATACTCCGAGCAGGTCGCCTTGCTCTCAGGCGAGCCGACGGAAAAGCTCTCGCTTGCTGAGCGCTTTGCAGCAATCGTCAGGAACTATTTTTCGATTATCACCACGCGGAAGAATCTTACTGCGTTCACCGCCTTTTATGGCCAGCTTGGGCCGCTCTTCCCTTACATCGTAGCGGCGCCATTCTACTTCGCAGGAAAGATCACGCTTGGGATCATGACGCAAACGGCCCGCGCTTTTGGCAGCGTCGATTCATCGTTGACATTCTTCATCACCTACTATGTTTTTCTGGCCGACTTCAAAGCCGTTCTCGACCGTCTGACTTCGTTCGAGAAAGCCATCGAAGAGGCAAAGGCGCCAGGCTTTGCGCCCAAGAAAGGCGCAGACACGCAAGCCGCGCGCAAGCACCTCGATGTCGAAGCGCTCAATGTGCGCCTTCCGGACGGCCGGGAGATCATCGAGGGGGCAACACTACGCCTCAACGCCCATGAGCCGGTAGCCTTGACCGGCCCCTCGGGCTCGGGAAAATCGACCTTCCTGCGCACAATATCCGGTATCTGGCCATACGCGGACGGAGCGGTCACGCTCCCGGCTGGCGCAAAAATTCTGCTCCTGCCGCAGCGGCCCTACATCCCCATCGGCTCACTGCGCGGTGCCGTAACCTATCCCGCTGACCCCGCTCAGCACGGCGATGAAGAGATCCGGGAGGCGTTGCGCGCCGCCAAGCTTGCAGGCTTTATCGCCGAGCTCGATTCAGAAGATAATTGGCAGCAGCGGCTTTCGGGCGGAGAGCAGCAGCGTCTTGCCCTTGCGCGCGCGATTCTCGCAAAACCCGATTGGCTTTTCCTCGACGAGGCGACTTCGGCCGTTGACGAAGGGATGGAGGCCGAGATCTATCAGACGCTCGCTGAGAAGCTGCCGCATACGACCATTGTTTCGATCGGCCACCGGGCAAGCGTCCTGCGCTTTCACAAACGCCATATCGAGATGCAGCCTTCGGGCCCGGGCGTTTTCACGCCCCTGGAGGCCGGGCGGAGGGCTGCGGAATAGAAGAGGCTTCGCGCTGCCTGCAGATGCAGCAGCAGCAGGCGGTTTGCGCAAGCGGCGGCGTAAGCCGAAGGGAAGCGCACGCCGCTTGCGCTGCTTTCACGCCCCCCCGCCCTGGGTTTTGAGCCAGGCATTGCCGCAAGCTTTGGCGAGGTCCCTCACCCGGAAAATATAGCTCTGACGCTCCGTCACAGAGATCACGCCGCGCGCGTCAAGCAGGTTGAAGATGTGCGAAGCTTTGATGCACTGATCGTAAGCGGGCAGCGCCAGGAGGTGCTTTCCATCCGACCAGCCTTTTTCGAGGAGCGCCAGGCACGAGGTTTCGGCATCCCGGAAATGCCGGAATAATGTCTCAGCGTCGGACATTTCGAAATTGTAGCGGGAAAATTCTTCCTCTGCCTGGCGGAAGACATCGCCGTAGGTGACTTTCTCCGGGCCTTCGCGTCCATTGAAATTCAACTCAAAGACACTCTCGACGCCTTGCAGATACATTGAGAGGCGCTCAAGGCCATAGGTAAGCTCCCCCGACACCGGGGCGCATTCGATTCCGGCAACCTGCTGAAAGTAAGTGAACTGGGAGACTTCCATGCCGTCGCACCAGCACTCCCAGCCCAATCCCCAGGCGCCAAGCGTCGGGCTTTCCCAGTCGTCTTCGACGAAACGGATGTCATGGAGCCGCAGGTCAAAACCAATCGCTTCAAGCGAAGCAAGATAAAGCGCCTGAATGTCCTGCGGCGACGGCTTGAGGATGACTTGAAACTGATAAAAGTGCTGCAGCCGGTTGGGGTTCTCGCCATAGCGCCCATCCTTCGGCCGGCGCGAGGGCTGGACATAAGCCGCATTCCAGGGGCGGGGGCCGAGCGCGCGCAGGGCCGTCGCAGGGTGAAAGGTGCCTGCGCCCATTTCCATGTCATAAGGCTGGAGGATGACACAGCCCTGGGCGGCCCAGTAATCCTGCAAGGCGAGAATGAGGCCTTGAAACGATTGCGCGGGGTTTGAGAGGCAAGAGGCTTTTTCCCTGGAAGCGCATGCGGTGTCGTTCATGATGTGATCTGCCCCTTGGCGCTTGGCAAAGCAGACGCAGACGCGCAACGGCCGCGGCGAAGCGCAAAGCGCGGAATTTTCACGATTGCGCCCTGGCCAATGACCTTGCAGGGCCTATTTTGTCAACGCTACCCCCTGGCTGCCCCGTGCGGCCCCAGCGGAATACAATGGCTAGGGTTCAGATTTCGCTCGAATGAGGCAAGCAGAGGGCGGCATTTCCGCCTAGAATCGCAGGGCCGGATATTTTTTAGAGAGCTTCGCTCATAAGGAGCGGAAACATGCAATTTCTCAGAATTGCCGCCGCCGCCGCAATTGCCGCGGCGTTCATGACCGGAAGCCCGGGCAAGGCAGGCGTCGCCTCGAGCATCATCGCCGGAGCGCCCGCGACGCGGAGCATTGCGGCCCCCGCGCAGCATCCTTCCGCCGGACGAGCTTATTATCACTCTTACCGGAGTGTCTACCATCGCAGGCCCTATTGGCGGCGCCATTACCGTTATTATAGGCCATACTGGCGGAGATATTACTATTGGCGCCCGCACCGCTATTATTACAGGCGGTATTATTGGCAGCCGTATAGATATC
>DASRYK010000162.1:0-10467 GCA_035687205.1 Methylocella sp.
GGCCGTGGGATATCGATCCCGGGAACCTACAATGTAGGTGGGCGCCATGTGGCCAAGCCCACGGGCAAGGCCAGGGACAGCTCCCTTGGAGATCGATAAGGCCCCGGGGAATTTGATCCTGCACGCACCCCGCAGCTCCGCTTTTTTTACTTAAGGCAAGACAGAGGATAATTCCAGTGTCATGGTGCGGCGCCAGCGCAGAGTTGCGGCTTTGCCATCAAAGACGCATTTACACAGGGCCGAAGCCCGGCAAGCCGGGGATCCGTGCAAACGGCAAAGGAGAAGAGGAAATGGCAGGAATTTTCGGCCGTGGGGGTGGCGGCCAGCCAGGAGCCCAAGATGCGGGGAAAGCGGCTCAGGGGGCCGGCGCTGCTGGACCGGGCGGGCCGCTGATCAAGGATGCAACAACCCAGAGCTTTAATGCCGATGTTATTGTCGAATCGGCGCGCCAGCCTGTGCTTGTCGATTTCTGGGCGCCATGGTGCGAGCCCTGCAAGAGGCTTGCGCCGGTCCTCGAAAAACTCGTTAAGGCAGCAGCAGGCAAGGTCAAGCTCGTCAAAATGAACATTGACGAGCATCCCGAAATCCCCTCTCGCCTCGGCGTGCGTTCAATCCCTGCCGTATTTGCTTTTCATCGCGGCCAGCTTGCGGATGGTTTCCTGGGATCTTTGCCGGAAAGGGATGTCAAAGGATTTATCGAGCGCCTGGCTGGCCCCCTAGGCAGCGCGGATGAACGCATAGCCGAAGCGGATGCTTTGGCGGCGGCCGGAGATGCTGCTGGGGCTGCCGAACTCTACGCCCAGATCCTTTCTGAGAATCCCAGCAGCCCCCAAGCTGCTGGCGGGCTCGCCAAGCTGCTCATTGCGGCTGGCGAAACCGGAAAGGCAAGAGCCATTCTCGCGGCGGTGGGCGCCGAGGGCGAGCGCGATCCCGCGGTCATCGCCGCGCGGGCAGCGCTCGACCTTGCCGAGCAAGCTGCCTCGGTTGGCGATTCGCTAGAACTGATGGAAAAGATCGCTGCGAACCCAAACGATCATCAAGCGCGGTTCGATCTTGCGCTCTTTCTTAATTCCCAAAACCGGCGGGAGGCGGCGGCAAACGAGTTAGTCGAAATCGTGAGACGGGACCGCAGCTGGAACGATGACGGCGCGCGCAAGCAGCTGCTGCAATTTTTCGAGGCGTGGGGGCCGATGGATCCGGCAACAATACATGCGAGACGAAAGCTTTCAGCGCTGCTCTTCTCTTAAGCACTGCCCATTGTTCCAGCCGTTGCGCAGGTAAGAAGGGGCAGGCAAGCGCCGGCCTCATGGATTGACTTGCAAGCGGTTGTGAGCGCTATATACGCGCGTGCAGTGCCCAAGCTGCGTCTGTAACTCTCCTCCGCTTTTTTCACTTGCGCATGTTTCATCGCCGCGCCCGCTGGAGACGGGCGGGCAGCAGTATAACGTGTGGCCTTCTGCATCCACGCCCGCATGCCATCCGCTCCGGATCATTTTTCAGCTCGAGACATTCACTGGAAGAGCTGCAATAGATCAGGAGCCAAGATGTAAGATGACGCAATGAGGCATTGTTCCGCGGCGTTGACATGCAAGCGGTTGTGAGCGCTATATACGCGCGTGCCGGGCACGGATTGCGCCCGGAGCCAAGCCACCGAGCATTAAGCGGGAAGCGATCTTCTCGAAGCTAATCGCTGGCAGCACGGCAAGCGCGGCCAGACGCGCGATGGGCTCCTGCCCAGGCCAGCAAGAAGATTGTCTCATTTCGCTGAATCTTACTCGCTGAATCTGACGCGGAATTTTCCGCAGCCATGGCAGATTCTAACATGCTTTTCAGCGCTATCAGGTTAAGTTTCGCAAACGGGATGATGCATGGTGTCATTCAGTCCAAACCAGGAAGCAGCCCGCCGGCTCCTGGAAGGGCCGCAACGTTACACATGTCTTGCAGGCGGCACACGTTCAGGAAAAACCTTTCTCATTGTCCGCCATATCATTCTCCGCGCGCTCAAGTCAAAGGGGTCACGCCACGCAATCCTGCGCTTTCATGCTAACGCTGCGCGCGCTTCGATCGCTCTCGGCACTCTGCCTCAAGTCACCGAGCTCTGCTTCCCAAGCGTCAAGCTCAAGGAACGCCGCCAAGACGGGTATTTCGCTCTGCCGAACGGCTCACGGATTTGGATCGGGGGGCTTGATGACAAAGACCGCGTCGAAAAAATCCTTGGCCTTGAATATGCAACTGTATTCCTGAACGAGGCTTCGCAAATTCCCTATACATCGGCATTGATCGCATTCACGCGGCTTGCGCAAGTCACGCAGGAAATCAGACAGCAAGCCTATGTCGATTTAAATCCTGTCGGCACATCGCACTGGACCAATGTGCTCTTTGGTGAAAAGCGCGATCCGGTGACGAAACAGCCCCTCAAAGATCCGGAGAATTACCAGCGCGCCTTTCTCAACCCCAGAGATAACCTTGCAAATCTCTCGCAGGAGTTCGTGACGAGTCTCGCCAATCTTCCGGAGCGTCAGCGGAAACGGTTCTATGAAGGCCTCTATGTGGAGGAGACCGACGGCGCGCTATGGACTTATGAGATCATTGATGCGGCCCGGTGCGCGCCTGAGGATTGCCCGCAAGCGAAGCGTGCCGCGGTTGTCGTCGCCCTTGATCCATCGGGGGCTGCCGGGCGCGATGATCTCGGCGCGGATGAGATCGGCATCATCGTCGCAGCAAGAGGCTTTGATGGCGACTGCTATATTCTTGCGGACCTCTCCTGCCGTGAATCGCCTGCTGTTTGGGGCAGGCGTGCGGTTCATGCGTTTCACCAATACCGCGCGGACTGCATTGTTGCCGAAAGCAACTTCGGCGGCGAGATGGTGCGCGCAACCATTCAAGCCGCCGACCGCAATGTGCCCGTTCGGCTCGTTAGCGCAAGCCGGGGAAAGGCGGTACGCGCCGAGCCGGTCTCGGTGCGTTATGCGCAAGGCCAGGTGCACCATGCAGGCCGGTTTGAAAAGCTTGAGGATCAGCTCTGCGCCTTTTCAGCAGCGGGCTACACTGGAAACGGCAGCCCCGACCATGCAGATGCAGCGATCTGGGCGCTCACCTATTTGTTCGGGCTCGAGGAGCGTGCAGGAATCATTGAATACTACCGGCGAGAGACGGAAGGCTTTGCCGGTGCTTGATGCGAATGCCGCGGGCTTCATCCATCAGGCTTGATCGGGCCGTCCATTCCATGAAAAGGGCAAAAGGATAGAAACATGGCTGAGCGTGGCGCAGGGCAAAGAAGCTGGCCGCTTAGTCCCTATGAGGTCAGCGTCAGCTTTGGCCGCAGCAAAGAGGCTGGGGAAGCAGAGAATTGGTTCGGCCCCGCAACGCCCATCGCACCGCTTGCGCCGGTCGAGATTGCAGGCAGGCAGTGGGATTTTCCGGCCGGATATAATCTCTCGACGCTGCCGCGGCGCTTTGAGCCCGTTACTTTTGCTGATTTGCGAAGCCTCGCGGACGGCTACGATCTGCTTCGCCTTGTGATCGAAACGCGTAAGGACCAGGCAGCACGCCAAACTTGGAACATCACCGCGCGCGGCGGGGGAATGAATTCAACGGATCAGGAAGAGCAGATCGCCGCCTTGAAGGCTTTTTTTGCCAAACCGGACGGCATTCACAACTTTGCGGACTGGCTGCGAATCCTGCTCGAAGAAGTTCTCGTGACGGACGCGCCAGCGCTCTATATGAGCCGTGACCGCGCCGGGCGGCTCACCGGCCTCATGCCGCTTGATGGCGCGACCATCAAACCGGTTATCGATCCCTGGGGGCGGCCGCCGCAGCCTTATACCGAAGACGGAAGGCTTGTTTATCCCGCTGCTTATCAGCAGATCCTGAAAGGGTATCCTGCAATCGAATATTCGGTTCGCGATCTCATCTACCGGCCCCGCAATCCCCGCGTCAACCGGGTCTATGGGATGAGCCCCGTCGAGCAAATCATGACGACGGTGAATATTGCCTTACGCCGCCAACTTTATCTTATTGATTATTTCACCGAAGGCAACATTCCAGACAGCCTGATTGGGGTGCCTGAAAACTGGACGCCCGATCAGATCGCGACATATCAAAAATATTGGGATGCTTATTTCGACGGCGACGCCGCCCGCCGCAGGCGCGCGAAATTCGTACCGGGCGGGGTTGCGAGGACCTTCATCCAGACCAAGGAGCCCGAGCTTAAGGGGCCGTTCGACGAATGGCTTGCGCGCATTGTATGCTTTGCCTTTTCGATCTCCCCCCAGACGCTCACGCAGATGGTCAACCGCGCCACGGCGGAAACTCAAAAAGAGCTGGCCGAAGAGGAGGGGCTCGCGCCTCTCCTTCTCTGGGCGAAGTCTCTAATCGATGAAATTATTGCCAGAGAATTTCATGCTCCAGGCATTGAATTCACATGGGGCGCTGGTCACGAGACGGATGCGGCAACCCAGGAGACTATTCTCTCAAGCTATACAGCCAAAGGCATTTTGACGATCAACGAAGCGCGGGCCATGCTCGGCCGCGCGCCTCTCGCTGAGGCTTCGGCGAACCGGCCAATGACGCTGACCAGCTCGGGATATGTTCCCTTGCCGGATTAGCGCAGCTTAAAACTCCTATTTCACTTGCGGTTAAATTTCTTCTGCGCGCTTTCGTTACCGGGAAGGTTCAATGGGCGCGTGCCGGAGCATGAGAGGGCAACGTCTAAAGCCAAGCGTTTCTGCGGCTCACGGATGCTTTGCTCCTCATCGCATGACTTAAGCCGGAAGATGCGATCCGTCGCAGCCCGGCTCGCAGGCGAGCATGCCATCGTCAATGATTATCACAAGACAAGGAGCAGCAATGTCCGCATTGCGCATGTTCATACCGATTACCAAAGTCGATGCGCCGCAGCGCCTCGTCTATGGTGTGGCGACCGCCGAAAAGGAAGACCGGGCAGGAGAGATCTGCGATTATGAATCCACTAAGCCATTTTACGAAAAATGGTCGGATGAAATCAAAAGATCAAGCGGCGGGAAGTCATTAGGCAATTTGCGCGCGATGCATGGGCCAGTTGCGGCAGGCAAGGTCGTCGCCATCACATTTAACGATGCGGCAAAGCAGATCGAGATTTGCGCGAAAGTTGTCGATGACGCCGAATGGTCAAAGGTCCAGGAAGGTGTCTATACGGGTTTCTCGCAGGGAGGGACCTATGAGCGGCGCTGGACCGACACCGAAGGGCGCACCCGCTACACAGCTGCTCCAAACGAGATTTCTCTTGTCGACCTGCCCTGCCTGCCGCAAGCAACCTTCGAAATGATTAAGGCGGATGGAACAAGCGAGCGGCACAGCTTCGCAATTGCGGGAGAAAGCCGAAAGCGCCTTGAAAGCCTCATTGAAGAACTGGATTGGTTGAAGGATGCCGCGGAAATAAGCGGCACAGATGGAGAAGATGACGCGGTCTGTGCCGGGGAGCTCGCCAATCTTGCGGGGCGCGTGTCAATGATCTTGAGGGCGCTGGCGGCCAGAGCGGCGGCGGAGGGAGAAAATCAAGGCGCGGCGCAAAGAGAGGCTCAAGACTCCACGGCATCTTTGAGAGCTGGAGCAGCCGCTGCGGCCCGTTCGAGGGGCAAGGCGCAGATCGGGACGCCTAACCGGGCGAGGGCTCATCCTGCGCATGACGCCTCCGTCCAACTGGCGTCGTTCTGGGGTTCACAGAAAGCCGCGGCGGGAGAGCTTGAAAAGCGCTTTGATGCACTGGCTGAAACACTTGCTGATGTGCAGCGGCGGGTAAAAAATATCGAAGAACAGCCTCTGCCACTGCCCTACCTTGGCCACGCACGGGCCGTGTCAAAGGGCGCTGACGGACTTTTGAGCGGCCATGAGAGCAGTGCGGCCGAAGAGCTTCTGTCCAACCCAGAGGCTCTTTCAGTGCTCGCCATAAAGCTCGCGCAGCGCAACGGCCGCTCACCGCTTCGCTGACGAGCGCCTTATCGATCCGTTTGGCACCGAATTCGAGCTTGTACCACACCTGCGCTAAGCGCGCAGCGCGTGCCGGGAAGGCGTGTCCAAACAACACCACACACTCAGCCTTTCCTTCAGCGAGGAGCACGACATGACAATGCATACCGATGTTCAGGACGTTCTGGACCGTCTCAAGGCAGCGCAAAGGCGCCCGCTTGGAGATCCAAAGTCCAAGAATTTGCTTGGTCTTGAAAAAAGCACTTACGCGCAAAGCTCAAGCGCCATGTCGGGACTGACGTTTTACGACTTGGAGCTCGGGGCGAAGTTCCTTTATCCAGTCTTAACACCGCTGCGGAACATGATACCGCGCGTATCCGGCAAAGGGGGTATCCAAGCAGCGTGGCGCGCCATTACGGCAATAAATACAACGGGCCTGCGGTTTGGCGTGTCATCGGCGAACCGCGGCGGCGTTATGGCCGTTCAAACGCAGGATTACACCGCGACCTACAAAGGAATAGGCGTTGAAACCAGCGTCGATTTCGAAGCGCAATACGCAGGTCATGACTTTGATGATGTCCGCGCAATAGCTGCCAAGACGGGGCTTGAAGCCTTGATGCTTGGCGAAGAAGCGATGATTCTTGGCGGCTGCTCGTCGCTCCCCCTTGGCACCACCCCGACACCGACACTCAGTGCCGTCACGACGGGGGGAACACTGGCAGCGCAGAGCTGGTCTGTTGTGTGCGCAGCATTGACGCTCGACGGCATCATGAATGGAAGCGTCGCAGGCGGTGTGCAGGGGCTGATCACGCGCCAGAACGCCGATGGGTCAACCGACACCTTTGGCGGGGGTGTCGCAAAGAAAAGCGCGAGCGCGGACGTCACGACAACGGGAGCAACGAGTTCGATCACCGCAACCGTTACCCCGGTGGCTGGCGCGCTGGGCTATGCCTGGTTTTGGGGCGCTTCAGGCGCTGAAAAACTTGGTGCGATCACGACCATCAACTCCGTGGTGATCACGGCTCCCGCGGCGGGAACGCAGACGCCTGCTTCGCTCGCGAATGATAATTCGACAAATGCGCTTGCTTTTGACGGGCTTATCTATCAGGCCGCCGTCCCAGGCTCAGGAGCCTATGTCTATGCGATGCCAACCGGCACAGCGGGCATTGGCACGCCTTTGACGTCGGACTCTGCGGGCGGCATCATGGAGATCGATGCGGCCTTGAAGTATATGTGGGACAACTACCGCCTGTCGCCTGACACAATGTGGGTCAGCTCCCAGGAGGCCTTGAACATCTCGAGAAAAATCCTGTCCGGCTCGCAGTCGGCAGCGCAGCGCTTTATCTTCGAATCCTCTCAGGATTTGGTGGGCGGCGGCATCATGGTGCGCACCTATCTGAACCGTTTCTCAATGCAAGGCGGGAGCGTTATCGATATCAAGGTTCATCCTAACATGCCCGCAGGCTCAATTCTCATGACAACATCGGCGCTGCCCTATCCGCTCGCAGGCGTCGGCAATGTGATGCAAATCCGGACGAGGCAGGACTACTATCAGATCGAGTGGCCTCTCCGCACCCGGAAATATGAATACGGCGTTTATGCGGACGAAGTCTTGCAGAACTATTTTCCGCCATCACTAGCGCTCATCACCAATATTGGCAACGGATGATTGCCTGCAAATCCTGGAAACAAGGTTATTTCTCAAGGAAAAGGGCTGTGCTCCGGGTGGATGGCGGCATTTTCATTTCCGGCGAGCGTGCAACGTTCGCCGGAAGACGGCTCACGTGAGCACGCAAAAAAGGTGACCGGTATGAAGCTAAGGATCCCCGCAGGATGCTGCGCCGTGTGTCACGAAGGCCGGGCGATCGAGATCGAGGAAGACGGATCAATCGATGTCACTGATGACGTGATTCCAGTGCTGGTTGCGCATGGATTCAAGCTTTGGGAAAGTGACGGCGAAGGCCTGGGTCCTGCAGAAGCTTACAGGGAAGAAAACTTATCTTCTGCAGCAAATAAGGAGCTGGGCGAGAAAATGCAGGCGGACGGATATACGAAAGAAGAGGCGCTTGCTGCTGGCTCCACAAATGTCTCTGACTATAACCGGAAGGAGCTTTTTGCTTTCCTCAAGGCAAATGGAGTCTCAGTATCCTTGCCCATTACCAATGCACGGCTGCGCGCATTAGCTTTTGAGGTGAAAAACGGCCGCAAGGGCTGTGCAGATTTCTGAAGGCAGGTCTTTAGGCACCCTTAAATGAGTCATCGCAGCCTAAGCACGAAAGCGCTGGCCTGGATAAGGCGTGCAAATGGCAGCGGAAGGTTCACAGGCCATGGCATCACCCATTGATCTTGTCAGCCTTGGAGATCTCAAGAGCTGGCTCGATGTTTCCAGCACGGACGACGATCTTCTTCTGACACGCCTCATCAGTCAAATCAGCCGTGCGATCATGAGCCTCACCGGCCGGGCCTGGATCCTCCCGCAGCCCTATACGGAAATCTATGACGGGGGCGGTGATGTTTCGCTGCTGCTCCGCCAGTGGCCCGTGACCAATATAGCATCTTGCGAGATCGATGGCGCGGCAATTCCTCTATCGCAGCCTCTTGGCTCGGCAGGCGCATTCCAGCCTGGCTATATTCTCGATCCAGCAGATCCATCTCCTCCAGGCAAGATGCAAAGATTGTCGCTGCGCGGTTTTCGATTCGCCTTAGGTTTGCAGAATGTCAAAATATCCTACACGGCGGGCTATCAGATTACGAATGAGCGTGTCATTGTCCCAGCCAGTCTGCCATATGCTATCGAAGCCAAAGCTCCTTTCGGAAGCTGGGCCAGTGACTGTGGCGTGAGCTATGAGAATGGCCTTCCGCTGACGCTCGTGATGGAAAGCCCTTCGGCTGGGCAATATACGGTTACGGGCGGGGTTTACAGTTTTGCGCAAGCGGATGCCGGTGCCCCGGTGCTTCTCACCTATGGCTATATTCCTGCCGACCTTGCGTCCTGCTGCATGGAATGGGTGGCTGAGCGTTATGCTTACCGCTCACGGATCGGGCAGCAGTCAAAGTCGCTCGGCGGGCAAGAAACCGCTGCTTTCATAGTCAAAGATATCCCTGATTTCGTGGCTCAGGCTTTAGCGCCGTACCGGAGGATCGTTGCCCTATGAGATATAGGGCTGCGAGCTTCACGCCGCCCGGGGAGCATTGCTGCGAAAGACAGAAGCTTTCCGCGACAGGCTTCTTGCACGCCTTCGCGATACGAAATCGGGTTCTTTCCATTCCACAAGAACTGGCAAGCATTTAATGCCCATACAGCCCGCAGCAGAAGATGAAGGCCCTGGGGCGCCGCCATCGATCTGCAGCTCCGGCATGTTTCAGCCGCCAATCCATGAGTTTGGAGGGAAAGCAGCGGCTCTCGCCATAGTTGCGAAAAACTCCAAAGCGCTAGTCTTTAATCAGAACAGCCCGCTCAGTCTTAAAAAGACCGTAACTGACCCAGGCCTTACCCCTCTGCCGCGCTCATATCTCTGGAGCAAGCCCGCTAAGGCTAAAGAGGAGATCAGGCCGGGTCTGAAGCAGGCAATCCTCACTGCCCTGACAAAAGGGTAGCCGTGGCAGGCAGGACTGTTCCCTGACGGCGCCTTGAAACGCGAATCTCGCGTTACCGGAGAGTAATTTGCATGGCAGCGACATCACGCGAGAGCGCGATTGGCGCGCTCATGAATATTGTGGCCAGCGCTTATCCTTGGAAGGCGGGGCCCGCAAGGCGCCTAAAACTTTGGAGTGACGTGCCCGCAGCAAGCAGGCCGGCATGTTTTCTGTTCGAAGGGGGACAGGAGACATATGCCTGGAACGAGGCCTCCGCCGCGAAGCGCATCATGGAAGTTAAGCTTTTCGTCTATCTCAACGCGAAAGATCCAAGTGTGGCTGGTGCCGCGCTTCTGAATGATGTGATGGACGCTTTAGATACTGCTTTCGCGCCCTCAGGAAAAGACTTGCCCCAGGGACGCAACACTTTGGGCGGCACGGTGTATCAGTGCAGGATCGATGGCAAGGCTATGAAGGACCCTGGCGATATTGACGGGGATGCAGTGCTGATTGTGCCGGTGAGGCTGGTGCTGCCTTGATGCTGCCTGCGAGGCAGCACGCTTGCTTGCAGTCTAATCCCGCGACGTTTTGCTAGCATAAGGCTAACGGAAGAGGTCTTCTATGTACAGTTTCGGGTCGGGCGTTTTGCTCGGAACACGCACAGATATAGCAAATGCGACACCAGTCAATTTCGGCCTGGTGCAAGAAGTGACAATCGAGGAGACTGCCACAGTCAAGGAGCTCACGGGTCAATATCAAAGGCCTGTGGCCATCGCCCGCGGCACCATTAAGACTCACGGCAAAGCGAAGGTCGCGCGGATTTCCGGATTAGCATTCGCAAACCTTTTCTATGGAGTTGCACCATCATCGGGCCAGCTCGCAACATCCTTTGCCGAGCCAGGCTCTATCCCTACGGCCTCGCCATTCACTTTCTCTGCCGCCAAT
>DASRYK010000163.1:0-20452 GCA_035687205.1 Methylocella sp.
ATCATGCTGCGGTTCACATAGCAGTTCCCCGCAAGCCGCCTGCCCAGAATCCGGTCAATCGTGGCGTCGATGCGGGAATGCACGCCAAGCGTCAGCCCATAACCGCTTGCCTCGATCGCATCCAAGAGGCCATCCAATCCGGCGGCCTTGTAGCGCACAACATGGAGAATAGGGCCGAACACCTCGCGCGTGAGCTCTTGCGGCGCGGCAAGCTCAAAGATATGGGGCGCAATGTAAAAGCCGCCTTGAGGCGCGCTCCTCGGGGCCTCGCCCGCAAGATGCACTTTCGCCCTTCGTTTCATGAGGGCGATATGGGCGTTGAGACTCTCCGCTGCGGCGGAGTCGATGACAGGGCCGATATGGACCTCAAGGTTCCGCGGGTCGCCGATTAATAGCTCGCGCGCCGCGCCAGCGATCATCGCAAGCATTTTGCCGGCAACATCTTCCTGGAGGCAGAGGAGCCTTAGCGCCGAGCAGCGCTGCCCGGCCGAGCGGAAGGCAGAGGCGAGAACATCGTCGCAAACCTGCTCAGGCAGGGCGGTCGCATCCGCGATCATGGCATTGATGCCGCCCGTTTCCGCGATGAAGGCCGCAAGAGGACCGTCTTTTGCTGCAAGCGCCCGGTTGATCGTGCGGGCGGTCTCCCCCGAGCCCGTGAAGACAACCCCCGAAACGCCGGGCAAGGCGACAAGCGCAGCGCCCGTCTCCGGGCCTCCCGGCAGGAGGTGGAGCGCCTCCCCCGGGACACCCGCCTTGAGAAGCAGCCGGGCCGCTTCGGCCGCAATCAAAGGCGTCTGCTCGGCAGGCTTTGCAAGGACAGCGTTTCCTGCGGCAAGGGCCGCCGCAGCCTGGCCGAGAAAGATCGACAAGGGAAAATTCCAGGGGCTGATGCAGAGGAAGACGCCCCGCCCATGCAGGGCAAGCCGGTTGTCCTCGCCCGTGGGCCCCGGCAGGATCCCGGGCCTTGCATAAAGACGCCGGGCCTCCTGCGCGTAATAGCGGCAGAAGTCGATGGCTTCCCGCCATTCGCCCACTGCATCGTCAAGCGTCTTGCCGGCCTCAACCTGGAGAAGGCCAAGCAGCGCGGGAGCTTCTGCTTCCAGGAGGTCCGCGGCCCGCTCAAGACATGCGGCGCGGTTCTCCGCCGGAACGCGCGACCAGCGGCGGAACCCCTGCTGCGCCGCCTCCATTGCCTCGGAAAGAAGGCCGGGCCCGGCCTCGCGCACAACCCCAATCTGTGCTCCATCAATAGGCGAGAAAACGGCGCGCTCGCGGCCGCCCCGCGGCGCCCCGCAGACGATGGGCGCGGCTTCGCGGGCTTGCGCGGCCTTCGCGATCGCCACGGTGAGCGCAAGGACCGCGCTGCGGTCGCCGAATTCGATGCCGGGCGCCGTCCTGCGCGCTGGCATATGGATATCTTGCGGCAGCACGAGGCCCGGGGCGCGCGCATGCGCCTTATCGCCAATCAGCGCTTGCGGGCGGATGAGCAGCTCCGAAGCTGGCACATGCGGATCGCCAAGACGCGCCACGAAGGAGGAGTTGGCGCCGTTCTCCAAAAGGCGCCGCACGAGATAGGCAAGAAGGTTTTCATGCGGCCCGACCGGCGCATAGATGCGGCACGCCGGGGAAGGATCCTCCTCCTGCAAGGCCGCATAGAGGTCCTCGCCCATGCCGTGGAGGCGCTGAAACTCATAGTCCCCGCTGGTCCCCGCAAGCTCGGCGATGGCTGAAATGGTGAGGGCATTATGCGTCGCGAACTGCGGATAGATAAGATCACGCAAATCAAGAAGCCGCCGCGCGCAGGCCATATAGTTGAGATCCGTCATCGCCTTGCGCGAAAAAACGGGATAATCCGCAAGGCCGCGCTCCTGCGCGCGCTTGATCTCCGTATCCCAATAGGCCCCCTTGACGAGCCTCACCATGAGGCGCCGGCCATGGCGCCGCGCCGCCTCCGCAACATAGCTGATGACGGCAAGCGCCCGCTTCTGATAAGCTTGCACCGCAAGTCCGAACCCATCCCATCCCGAAAGCGAAGGATCGGCAGCCAGCTGGCCGAAGATGTCGAGCGACAGCTCGAGCCGGTCGGCTTCCTCGGCATCGATGGTGAAATTGAGGTCATAGCGCTTGGCTTTGCGGGCGAGCTCCGCAGCCAAGGGGCCAAGCTCAGCGAGGACGCGCGGGCGCGAAGACGGCTCGTAGCGCGGATGCAAGGCAGAAAGCTTGATCGAAATTCCAGGCCGGGCGGGCAGCGAGCCCGGCGGGGCGGAAGCTCCAATCGCCTCGATCGCATGGGCATAGGCTTGAAAGTAACGTTCCGCATCCTCCCGGGTCCGCGCCCCTTCGCCCAGCATATCGAAGGAAAAACGGCACCGCCGCGAGTCCCGCGAGGCCGCGCGGGAGAGGGCTTCCTCGATCGTCTGGCCGAAGACAAAATGCGACCCGATGAGCTGCATGGCCTGGCGGGCAGCCGCGCGCAACGCGCTGACGCCGATCCGGTGGGCGAGCGCCGCCACCACGCCCCCGGGAGTCTCACCTTTGCCGATGAGCCGCGCGCTGAAGCCGAGCGCCCAGGCCGCGGCCGAGACGAGAAGCGCATCCGCATCCCCGGCATGGCGGCTCCACTCTCCCGAGCCCAGCTTGTCCTCGATGAGCTTATCGGCGGTGAGATCATCCGGCACCCGCAGAAGCGATTCCGCGAGCACCATCAGGGCCAGGCCCTCCTTGGAGGAGAGGGAATATTCGCGCAGCAGATCCTCAACCCCGCCGATCCGGACCGTTTTCGAGCGCACCGCCGCAATGAGGCGCAAGGCGCGCCGGTCGATCTGCGCCTCGGCCTCGGGCGGCAGAGCTGCCCTGGCGAGGAGATCCGCAGCAAGATCTTCGTCCGGCGGCGCATAAGGGGCCGAGAAGGGGGTGAGGGAAGAGTCCGGGGCCATGAGCTTTTTAAGGAGGTTTCCAGGCGCCAAATCCTCCTCGATATATGGGGGCTCCAGAAACTGCCCGCACAGCCAGAGCGGCGCGCTTCTCCTTAGATTTTGGGCATGAGCTCAGCCGGTCAGCCCAAGCACGTCGGCCATGCTGTAGAGGCCCGGCTTTTGATTGCGGCCCCAAAGCGCGGCTTGCACCGCGCCGCGGGCAAAGATACTGCGGTCTTCGGCTGCATGGGCGATTTCGATCCGCTCGCCAGGCCCCGCGAAAATCACCTTATGGTTTCCAATCACCGTTCCGCCCCGCAGGCTTGCAAAACCGATGTCGCCCGCCTGGCGCGGGCCGGTATGGCCGTCCCGCGCGCGCACCGCATGCTCCTCAAGGCGGACTCCCCGGCCCTTCGCCGCAGCTTCGCCCAAGAGCAGCGCCGTCCCTGAAGGCGCATCGACCTTCATGCGGTGGTGCATCTCGACAATCTCGATATCAAAGTCCGGCCCGAGCGTCCGCGCGGCCCGCTCGACAAGGGCCGCAATAAGATTGATCCCAAGGCTCATATTGCCCGAGCGGATGATGACGGCATGGCGCGCAGCGGCCTCGATCCTCCTCAGATCGGCAGCATTCAATCCTGTCGTGCCAATCACATGAACGATGCGTGCTTGCGCTGCAAGCGCAGCAAGCTCGACCGTCGATTGCGGGGTGGTGAAGTCAAGCAAACCATCGGCGCCAGCGATCGCCGGGAGCGCATCGCCGCTGATTTCGACACCCATCTGGCCGCAGCCCGAAAGGAGCCCGGCATCCTGGCCGATAGCAATGGAGCCCGGCGCTTCAAGCGCGCCAGCAAGATGCGCGCCCGGTGTCTGCCGGATGATCTCAACGAGAACGCGGCCCATGCGCCCGGCCGCTCCGGCAACGACGAGCCGCATCTCGCTCATGGAAGACCCCCGGGTGCTGGAACGGGATCAATCTATAGCGTTTCGCCTCCGCAAGGAAAAGGAAAGCAGCCGCCTGCGCGGGGCAGCGTTTAGGCCGCGGCGATCTCGGCAATGATGGCCTCCGCCGCCGCGCGCGGATCGGGGGCTGCCGTCACGGGCCTGCCGGTCACAAGGTAATCGGCTCCTGCTGCGCGTGCCGCCGCTGGCGTCATCGTCCTCTTCTGGTCTGCGGCACCGGCGCCTGCTGGCCGGATTCCCGGCGTCACTAGGATAAGCTCCCGGCCGAAGCGCGCGCGGATCATGCCGGCCTCGGCCGCCGATAGGACGAGCCCGTCAAGACCCGCCTCGCGCGCCTGCGCGGCCCGCCGTTCGACAAGCTCCCGCACGCCAAAGGCATAACCCGCCTCCGCGAGGTCACCGTCGTCATAGGAGGTGAGGACAGTGACGCCAAGGAGGCGCAGCGCCGAGCCCGCAGCCCCCTCTTTCGCCGCCCTCATGGTCTGAGGGTAAGCATGGACCGTCAGGAAATGGGCGCCGAGAGCCGCAATCCTTTCGCAAGAGCGGCTGACCGTTGTGGCAATGTCATGAAGCTTGAGGTCGATGAAGACCTTCTTGCCGTCGCGGATCAGATCCGCGGCAAAAGAAAAACCCCCGCCACAGACGAGCTCAAGGCCCACTTTATAAAAAGTGACGGCGGGGCCGAGGCGCGCGACGAGCGATTCCGCATCCCGCGCGGCCGGAACATCAAGGGCGACGATAAGCCTTCCGCGCGCTTCGAGATCCTCCGCCCCATTCGCGGGCACGCTCATCCGGGGTGGCGGCTGCCGTCTGCCCTGGCTTTGTCCCCCGGGCGGCTGAATGCGGAAAGCCCCTTTCGCGGCGGCGGGCCATGGCGAAAATCCACAAGCAGCCTTTCCTTCGCGGCAGCAAGCTCCCGGCGTAAGTCGAGATGGATCTTCTCCGTCCCGAGCTTCAGCCGGTCAAAGAATTCCTGCGCCGGGTTTGGCCGCTTTGGCGTCTGTTGATCCTGCATCTCCGCCGCGCGCCTGTAGACCCACACACGTGCCGGAGGAAGGTTCAGCCATACAGGCTGGGACGCTTCGGCCTGTATGGCGAGGGCCGGAATTTTATCCCGCGGCATCGGGGAAACCGGGCCATAGGTAAACTGGATGAAGCACCCGCCCTTCGCCAGGCATTCGAATGCGGAGGCGAGCAGCTCCAGCCTTTGAGCTTCCGGTTTCAGAAGGAGCGGCAGGCTTGAGACGATGGCCGAGGGCTTGCGGCGGAGCCTGCCGCCGAGAGTGTCTGCGAGCCGGTAGGCGTCGCCCTCAATGACCTGAACGCCGCGGAAACGGCGTTTCAAGAGCTTGCAGAAATTCGGATCGAACTCGATGAGAATGAGCCGCGAGGGCGCTATGCCGCGCTCCAGAAGCGCTTCGGTGATCGCCCCTGTCCCCGGGCCTAGCTCGATCACAGGCCCGCGCCTTTCGGGATCGACATAGCGCGCCATGGCGCGGGCCAGAAATCGCCCCGAGGGAGAAACGGCTCCGGCAAGCGCAGGATTGTCAAGCCAGGACATGAAAAACCGCGCCTCGTCGGCGAGTCTCTCCTCGATCGGCGCATCGTATTTACGGCGGCTCGGCGGCTGGGAGCGCGCGGTGCGGCTAGGCAAAAAGGAGTCCTCCCTGCTGTTGCGGGGGACATTTCGCCCGCAAACCGCCCTTCAATGACGAAACCGTCACAAAACATAAATCAGAGAGGGGGGCAAGAGGGGGGCTCGCCGCTCACTGCCCGCTGAGGTTCTCGAAAAAGTCCTTCATCCGGGCAAAAAAGCCAGCGGATTCGGGATGCGTTTTTGTCGAGGAAAGGGATTCGAACTCCGCAAGGAGCTCCTTCTGGCGCTTTGAGAGGTTCTGCGGCGTTTCGACCGTCACCTCGATGTAAAGATCGCCGGTGTCACGCGAGCGCAGGACCGGCATGCCTCTGCCCTTCAGCTTGAACTGCTTGCCGGTTTGCGTGCCCTCGGGGATTTTCACCTTGGCCATGCTGCCATCGAGCGTGCGCACGCCCACTTCCGCGCCAAGGGCCGCCTGCACGATTGAGATGGGAACACGGCAGAATAGATCCGCCCCATCGCGCTGGAAGAACAGATGGGGCTTGGTCGAGACGAAAATATAAAGATCGCCTGGCGGGCCGCCCTTTGCGCCAGCCTCTCCCTCGCCGCCAAGCCGGATTCTCGTTCCGTCCTCTACGCCTGGCGGAATGTTGACGGAGAGGCTGCGTTCGCGCGTGACGCGCCCCGAGCCGCCGCAGGTCTGGCATGGATCGTCGATGATCTCCCCGCCGCCATGGCAGTTCGGGCAGGTCCGCTCAATCGCAAAAAAGCCCTGCTGGGCGCGCACGCGCCCCTGACCGCCGCAGGCCGGGCAGATTCTCGGCTTTGCGCCGGCCTTTGCCCCCGACCCGCCGCAGGAATGGCAGGCGACGGAGGCGGGCAGAGTGATCGACACCGTCTTGCCGTGATAGGCTTCCTCTAGCGTGATTTCCAAATTGTAGCGCAGATCCGAGCCGCGCGCGGGGCCTCTGCGCCCGCCGCCGCGCCGCCCGCCCATCATCTCACCGAAAAGATCGTCGAAAATATCCGCCATCGAAGCGGCAAAGCCATCAGCGCCTGGGCCAAAACCGCCTTGCTCGAAGGCCGCATGGCCATAGCGGTCATAGGCGGCGCGCTTTTGCGAATCCGACAGAACCTGATAGGCTTCGTTGACTTCTTTGAAGCGGATCTCGGCTTCCGCATCGCCGGGATTGCGGTCGGGATGACATTGCATCGCAGCCTTGCGGAAAGCCGATTTCACCTCAGCATCCGTCGAGGTTCTGGAGATACCAAGAATCTCGTAATAATCCCGTCTGGTCATCGTGCCTTGCATTCCGGTCGCTGCGCTGGCCGGCCCTTTGCGTGACTTAACCGCCCGCCTCGCAGCGCTGTCTGAACCTCAAGATCGTTCTCATCCGCTCCCCATGCCGCTTGGCCTCGATGCCAGCGCTGCGCCCTTAATGCAAGGCTTTGTCTCCAAACAGCTCTGTTTTCTGCCTCAGATCTGCCTCAGAGCGCCGCCAGCGGCTGCAAAAAGGCGCAACCCCGGCCAAGCAGTATCCGCGCCACGGGCCTTGGAGGATTAGCTGCCACGCCCTTTGGCAAGCGCTGCCCCCAAACTCTGCTGCCCCCGCCACACCGGAAGGAGGCGGTCCGCGCGAAATTTCCGCCTCGCGCGGACCGGTCCTCTACTCGCTGCGCGCAACCAGGCGCGAGCGGCCCGCTGGCCTTTTAGTTATGCGGACTTTTTCTTGTCGTCCGGGCCGACCTCCTTGAAGTCGGCGTCAATGACATCGTCCTTGGCCTCGGCATGCGCGCCTTCAGCGCCCGCACCGGCGCTTTGCGCCTTGTACATGGCTTCGCCGAGCTTCATAGAGGCCTGCGCAAGATCGTTCGTCCGGGCTTTGATCGTCTGAGCATTGTCGCTTTCAAGAGCAGACTTCAGAGCGTCAATTGCCGCTTCCACCGTGCTCTTGTCCGATTCAGAAACTTTTGCGCCATATTCGCTCAAGGACTTCTGAACGGTGTGGATCATCGCCTCGGCATGGTTCTTGGCATCGACGAGCTCGCGGCGCGCCTTGTCTTCGGCCGCATGCGCCTCGGCGTCCTTGACCATCCGGTCGATATCGGCATCGCTCAGGCCGCCTGACGCCTGGATCCGGATCTGCTGCTCCTTGTTGGTTGCCTTGTCCCTCGCAGACACATTCACAATGCCATTGGCATCGATATCGAATGTGACCTCGATCTGGGGCACGCCGCGCGGGGCCATCGGAATTCCGACGAGATCGAACTGGCCGAGCAGCTTATTGTCCGCCGCCATCTCGCGCTCGCCCTGGAAGACCCGGATCGTGACCGCCGTCTGATTGTCTTCGGCCGTCGAGAAAACCTGACTCTTCTTCGTTGGGATGGTTGTGTTGCGCTCAATAAGCCGCGTGAACACGCCCCCGAGCGTCTCGATGCCGAGCGAGAGCGGCGTGACGTCGAGCAGCAGGACATCCTTCACATCGCCCTGGAGCACGCCCGCCTGCACGGCGGCGCCGATCGCAACGACTTCATCGGGGTTGACGCCCTTGTGCGGCTCCTTGCCGAAAAAGCTCTTCACGACCTCCTGCACTTTGGGCATGCGCGTCATGCCGCCCACGAGAACGACCTCGTTGATCTCGCCGGCGCTGAGCCCTGCGTCCTTCAAAGCCTTGCGGCAGGGCTCAATGGTTTTCTGAATAAGGTCATCGACGAGCGCTTCGAACTTTGCCCGTGTGAGCTTCATGGTGAGATGCTTCGGCCCCGTGGCATCGGCGGTGATATAGGGCAGGTTGATCTCGGTCTGGGTCGCCGATGAAAGCTCGATCTTCGCCTTTTCCGCCGCCTCTTTGAGCCGCTGCAAAGCGAGCTTGTCCTTTCGCAGGTCGATGCCATTGTCCTTCTTGAATTCCTCGGCAAGATACCCAACGAGGCGGGTGTCGAAGTCCTCGCCGCCGAGGAAAGTGTCGCCGTTCGTCGACTTCACCTCGAAGACGCCATCGCCGATCTCGAGAATGGAAATGTCGAATGTGCCGCCGCCAAGGTCATAGACCGCGATGACGCCCGAGCCCTTCTTATCGAGCCCATAGGCGAGCGCGGCCGCAGTCGGCTCGTTGATGATGCGCAAAACCTCAAGCCCGGCGATCTTGCCCGCGTCCTTCGTGGCCTGCCGCTGAGCGTCGTTGAAGTATGCGGGAACGGTGATGACCGCCTGGCTCACCTTCTGCCCGAGATAGGCTTCGGCGGTTTCCTTCATTTTCTGCAAAACGAATGCGGAAATTTGCGAAGGGGAATATTGCTTGCCGCCAGCCTCGACCCAGGCATCCCCATTCGGGGCGCGGATGATCTTATAGGGCACGAGGCTCATATCTTTCTTGGTCATCGGATCGTCAAATGTCCGCCCGATGAGCCGTTTGATAGCGAAAAACGTCTTTTCCGGATTGGTGACGGCCTGCCGCTTGGCGGGCTGGCCGACGAGGCGCTCCCCATCGTCCGTGAAGGCTACGATGGAAGGCGTGGTCCGCGCACCTTCCGCATTTTCGATGACCTTTGGCGCCGTCCCTTCCATGACTGCCACGCAGGAGTTGGTGGTGCCAAGGTCGATGCCGATGACTTTGCTCATGAGTAATGTTCCTTTCAAACCGCAAGACCACCGGACCCCGAGGCGATCCGGCAAATGGGCGGACGGCTTCCCGCCCGGTCCCCGACAAAGCTCAAATTGGTGTGGCAGCGCGCGAACGCAAGATGCGCCGAATATAGGGGGATGGGCGGGGGGCGCAAGCTGGGGGCGCGGCAAGAGCAAAGCGGCGTGACCATTTTCCTGGCAGCCGCCGCTATTGGGTGCGCGGAATGCACAAGCCCGGCACAGGGCGCGGTAAGTTTGCCTTGATTCAATTGTTCAAACGCGACAAATCTGGCCAGGCGCGGCCCAGAATGGCATCGTGCGAGGGTCCAAGCATTCGGGCGGGCAGCTCCTTGAAGCAACTTTCCTCCTTGGCTTTTATCGCAGCGCTTCTGGCATCAGCCCCGGCTTCGGGCCAAATCATGCTCCCGGGAGCCTTGGAGCTGCAGCCGCCCGCCGGCGCAAGAAGCCCGCAGACTCCCTCCGGCGGCCCACGCCCGAGGCCGCAGCCGCCCGCCTTGAAACCGCCCCAGGCCGTGACGGTCAGCGGGCGCGAGCTCTTCCGGGATGGCTTTGCCGGCGCCATGAGCTTTCGCGCAGGGCCCGGAGACGCCCTTGAGATCACGCGGCTTTTGCTCGCCGGGGAAACGATCTCACGCCCCGCCGCCCAGTGCCAGGTCGAGGTGATCGCAGAGGCGCCAATTCAAGCGCGCTTCGCCGGGCGGCCAAACGGGGCGCTCCGCTACGAGGCGGATATCGCTGCCTGCCCCTTCTCGCTCGATGTGCTCGACGGGGCCGTCCTGGTCTTACGTCCAGCGGGGGCATGTGATTTTGCCGCAGCCGATTGCCGGGTTGACCCGGCAGGGCTCTGGGGCCCGCGGGGCGAGACGATTGGCCCTGAGCAAGTCAAAGTCCTGGAGCGCGAGCGCGGGCGCGCCGAGGCCAATATGCGCGCGGGCTTTCACGCTTTGCTCGCAGCGGCCGGAAAGGACAAAGAGGCCGTTAAGAAGATTGCCGGCGAGCAGGCGGGCTTTTCTTCAGAAAGGGAAATGACCTGCCGCAACTATCAGCGCGAGGACGCGCACGGGTTTTGCGCCACGAAACTGACCGAGGCCCGTGCGCTCGCGCTCAAAGCGGCGTTCGATGCGCAGGACCATAAGGAAACAGCAGCCAAACGCATTCCTCGCCCGCGAGCGGCCTCAGGAGAGCGTGTCCATGCCGCCCCCAAGCACAATAATGCCGCGCCGGGCCCCCCCGGAGCTGAGCCCGTCCCAGCCTTTCCGGATGCTTCGCCACAATAGAAGCTGTGGCAGAAAGCGGTTAGGTTAAGCGTCCGGCACCCCCGGGAAGCCGGTTTTGGCGGACGCATGGAACGAATGGCCCGGCCTTGATGGCCGGTGCGGTGGCCAGGATCGCAAGGTGGGAGGGACCCCCCATGAGCGGTGTGAAGATGAAGCGCATCCTTAAACCGGCCCCGGCGGCTATGGCTGGCTGTCTTGCCGCTCTGGCCGCAGCCGCCAGCGCCTGCCTTGCGGAGACAGCGGGCGGAGCGGCTCCGGCCCCGCAGGGTTCTACAGCCGCGGAGCCCGCGGCGGCGGCGGCCGAGTTTGTAATCAGCGTCATCCCCAATGCGAATTTCGCTGCCTCCGCAAGCCGGATGGCCGTGGCGCATGCGCAAAACCCCAAGCTCCGCGAGCTCGCAGGGGAGCTTGCCCGTGACCAGACCGCCGTTGCCAATTCCCTGATGGCCTGGGTCAATGTGAGCGGGCCTGTCGTGACGCGCCAGTCTCCCTACGCCGGGCAGGCCGGGAGCCCGGCCGCCAAGCTCAGCGCGCCGCGGCTTCTGCCGGCGCAAGCCGAAACGCTGCAGCGTCTTTCGGCCGCGCAAGGGCGAAGCTTCGATGAGCTTTACGTCTCGTCTCTGATGGAGGCTCTGGTCCGCCTTCAAACCCTTTATCATGGCTTTGGCAAGGCGGGCAGCGACCCTGGCCTGCAAGCCATCGCGGTGCGCGAGCTTCCAAAAGTGGAAAAGACGATCGACAGGCTCAACGCGCTTTAGAAGAGGCGGCAGAGCTGTGCGCCGGTGCCCGCCAGGGCACTTCCCTTATTCTAAAGGGAAGAGTTCCGGGGGGCAGGGCAAGGCCTTCATCAGGAGCGCGTGCTATTTCTTCAGGCTATCCGGTGAGCCTTGCGGGGCTAGTCCGTCATTTGAATGAAGCCGCGCACGGATGGATAGACTTCCGTTTGCCAGCGCCGGCCGTTGAAAACGCCATAATGGCCGGCGCCCGTCTGAACGCGGTGCAGCTTCATATGCGGGCGCAGCCCGGAACACAGGTCCTGCGCCGCAAGAGTTTGCCCAAGCCCGCAAATATCGTCCCTTTCGCCTTCAATGGTGAGCAGACCGGTGCGCCGGATCGCGCAGGGCTCCACGCGGCGGCCGTTCACTTCGAGCTTGCCGAGCGGCAGAAGGTGGTCTTGAAAAACAGCCCTGACCGTTTCGAGGTAGAATTCGGCGGGCAGATCCATGACCGCGAAATATTCCTCATAAAAGGATCTCAGGGCCCTGAACCGGGGCTAGTCATTGGCTGCGCGGGCTTCCGCCATATCGTCGAAGGAGCGCAGATGCCGCTCGATTTGCGGCGAAATGCATTCAGGCTTTGGCGCTCTCTGGTCGGCTTTGCCGATGAACCTGCAGGGGGATTTCCCCGGTTTCAAGGTCTGGAAACGGGCACAGGGCGATATCAGCCGGATAACTGCGATCTGGCGTGAGTGCTTCAGCCTCTCCGGCGGCCCTTTTCTATTGGGCGGGCGCTCCATGGCAGATGCCATGTATGCGCCTGTGGTGATGCGGCTTCGCACCTATCACGTTGAGGTGGACCCGGTGAGCGAAACCTACTGCCGGGAAATCATGGCGATGCCCGAAATGATTGAATGGATCGAGGCGGCGAAACAGGAGCCGCGAGAGCTCGACGAGCTTGAAGTTGAGTTTTGAGGAGGCAGGCGCGGCGCGGAGCCAGGTATTCTTCAAGGCATTGGCTGGAAGATCTGCGAGCCTCTGTCCCGCAGTTCTGGGCTCCGGCCGCCCAAAAAGTTGCCCGGGACGAAGCCCGGGCAAATGAGTGTCGCGAAGATTGAGATCAGTACTTGGCGACGACCGGCGGGGGGCTCCAGAGGTCGAACTTGTAGCTGAACCCGACTTGCACCTGGTTCTGCTGCAAGCGGCGGCTTCCATTGAAGAGCGCGCCCGCAGGCAGGGCCGCAGCGAGGCCATCGTTGCGCAGCGAGCCGAAGTCGCTGAAGCGGTACTCGGCGAAGACCCACCAGTTGTTGGTAACGGCATATTGGATGCCGCCGCCCACCGTCCAGCCAACGCGTGTGTTGGAACGGCTCGCGGTTGCGAAGATTGGCGGGCCCACGAGCGGGGTTGGAGCCGACAGTGTGAAGTCGGTATTGAATCCGCCAAACGCGACGCCGCCGGTGGCATAAATCAGGAGCCGGTCCCAAGCGATGCCGAGCTTGCCGCGGATCGAGCCCTGGATGTCGGCGGTCGACTTTGCCGTGATGGTGCTGCCGCCAAACAGATTGGGGAAGACACCGGCCGCAGTATTGCTCAGGCTGGTTCCATCGACGGAGCCCTCGATGCCCAGCACCCATTGGTTGATCTGATATTGATAACCGACATGAGCGCCGCCGATCACCCCGTTCGGGTTGCTGCCGAGGGTGCCGCTAACGAGCGTGCCTGTAAAAGGGTCAAAGAAGGTGTGATTGAAATTGCCTGCTCCCCAAGCATAGCCGACCTGGCCGCCGACATAGATGCCCGTCCAGCTAAAGATTGGCGGAGGCGGGATATAAGCCGGCGGCGGGGCGCGTGAGGGCAGGTCGGCTGCCAGCGCTGCCGTTCCAGATAGGGCAACCGCGGCTGCGGAAGCCAGGAGTAACTTACGATACATGGGTCTATTTCCTTTCGGGAAGTGGAAACCACATCCGCAAAATACGCCAAAATGTTTGTTGAAGGAGTGAATTCGGCGTCGATTGCGCCGATTCTAGACGTGCGTGACCCATCTGCAACAGCGCCTCTTACATTCTGTCCCGGCCGTAGACTTTCTCCACTGCCGGGATTGCTTGCGGCGCCTTTAACAAATCAATATTTCGCGACGACGGGGGGCGGAGGCGGCGCGAGGTTGAACCGGTAGCTGAACCCGGCCTGGACCTGGTTCTCCCGGATCTGGCGGCTTCCATTGACGAATGCTCCCGCAGGAAGCGCAGCGGGCAGGATATTGGCGCTGACGCTGCCGAAATTCGTATAGCGGTACTCCACAAAAACCCACCAATTATCTGCCGCCGCATATTGCAGGCCGCCGCCAGCCGTCCAGCCCACGCGGTTGTTCGACACATTGCCGCCTGCGAGAACGAGAGGCGCGCCGCCCGCTGCGAAGGAGGTGAGCGTAAGATTCGTGCTGAAACCGCCAAAGGCCACGCCGCCCGTGCCATAGAGCAGCACGCGGTCCCAAGCGATGCCGAGCCTGCCGCGAATCGTGCCTGCGACATCGAGGCTCGTTTTCGCGGTCAGGATGCTGCCGCCAAAGGCAGGAAGAACGGCCGAAGCCGCGCTGCTGAGGCTCGTGCCATCGACCGAGCCTTCCACGCCGAGCACCCACTGGCTGATCTGGCACTGGTAACCGGCATGCGCGCCGCCAATCACCCCATTGGGCGTCCCTCCAGCAGAGGCATTAAATGAGATCCGGGTCGCCGGATCAAATCCGGCGGCGCTATAACTTCCCGAGCCCCACCCATAACCGATTTGTGCGCCGATATAGGGGCCGGCCCAAGTGAACACTGGCGGAGGAGGCGGAGGCGGCGTGAGATCGGCGGCAAGCGCTGCTGATCCCATGAGCGATAAGGCACATGCCGGTGCCAAAAGAACCACCTTGCGGAGCATGTGAGTCGTCCTTAACCGGGCTGAAATTCAAGCACCATACGGGACAGGAAGGCAGGCCAAAGTGACATTCATGGCGGGGCGGCAGGAATTCCCGCTGCCGTTGCCTGCGTGCAGCAGGTCTGCGACAAGCCTTGCAGCGCGCAGGTGGCACGATTTTCCGGCACCCTGTCCGGCATAAGCGTTACGAATTTCAGTATTTGGCCACGACCGGCGCAGGCGCCCACTCGCCGAACTTATAACTGAAGCCGACCTGAACCTGGTTCTCGATCACGTCATGAGTCACGAATGGCGCGCCAGGCACGGCGGCAAAAGGGAAATCCGTAAAGCTGCCGAAATCGCTGAAGCGGTATTCTGCTCTCACCGACCAGTTAGGGGTGACGGCGTAGTCGATTCCGCCGCCTACAGTGAAGCCGACCCGGGTGCGCGAGAAGCTATCGGAGAGACCGCCGGAAAAGTAGCTGGTTTCAATTCCTGCAAAAAAGACCCCGCCGGTCGCATAGAGCAAAGCGCGGTCCCATGCGATGCCGACACGGCCGCGGACCGAACCCTGAATGTCGGAGCTTGCCGTTGTGTCAATCGCCGGGAACACATCAGTGATGCTCCCCGTCCGGCTGAAGGTCGTTCCGTCAACCGAGCCCTCAAGACCAATGACCCATTGGTTAATCTGCAAATTATAGCCGATATGCGCGCCGCCAATCACCCCATTTGGATTGTTGCTGAATGGGAAAAAAGCCGCGGGCAGGAAATTTATGTTTTCGCTGTCATGGCCAAAGGCATAACCAACCTGGCCGCCAAGGTAGAAGCCCGTCCAGCTGAAAACCGGGACCGGAGGAGGCGGCGGCTGCATGGGCATGTCTGCGGCAAAAGCAAATCCGGCAGCGGCGAATGTGCTGGCGGCAGCGAGAAGGAACCGGCGTGGCATGGGAGTCTCCTGTGAGATCGCGAGCTTTAGCCAGTCTATGCCCTTTCCCCTCCCGCACAATCTTTGCCCGCCTCATGCGGCTCTGAATTCCAGGGGGCGTGACGTCTGTGCAACCCTCTGTTCTTAAAGGATGCAAGACGCCCGTTCTTCAGGCATCCCATTGACCTTTCGGAACTCATGCTCCGCGGCGCAGAGAAAGGCGCACGGCTTAGAAATGAGGCATGCCGAGCATATCGAATTTGTAGCTGAACCCTGCGCGGACAGCATTCTCGGTCTCATGATGGTTGACCCATGTGCCAAAGCCGAAGGTGAAGGGGGTGGCCTGTGAGAAGGTGCCGAAATCGGCATAACGGTACTCGGCGCGGATCGACCAGTTACCCGTGATTGCGTATTCGAGCCCGCCGCCGACCGTCCATCCTGCGCGGGTCTGCGATGTCTGATCGATGCCGAATCCGGATACGGTTGTCTGGAACCCCGCGAAGGCCGCGCCTCCGGTCGCGTAGATCAGGACCCGGTCGAAGGCAACGCCGAGCCGTGCCCGGATCGAGCCCTGGACTGGCAGCTCGGCCTTGTAAACAACGAAGCCGCCCGGATTGTGGCTTTGGCTTATGCCCGTGCCTTCAACATCCCCCTCAAGCCCTGCCACGAATTGATTGAGCTGGTAGCTGTAGCCAACATGGGCGCCGCCCACGACGCCGTTGGGGGTGTAGGCCGTGCTGAAACCGAAAGGATTCACGGTAGCCGTATCGGTGCCCCATGCATAACCGATCTGCCCACCAAGATAGAGGCCCGTCCAGCTAAAGAGCGGGGGCGGGGTATAGGCTGGAGGCTCCTGACCATAGGGGATATCGGCAGCAGCGGCAGGCAATGCAGCTGCAAGAAGCGCCGCAGGCAAGAAGAATTTGCGCATCATGGTCTGTCCCTTTCTCACGGCCATTGCCGGCGAAACGTGTTGGATGGGACAAAGCAATCCAAATCTGGCTGAAATTAGAAAATAATAGATCTGTAAATTGCAGATAGATGTATAGATAGATGATCTATACTTTTGTCATCAGCTTATAAAATATGCGTTTTTTAAAATATATATTATATAGTTAACATTATATTAATCCGGGCGTCATCGAAATATATTTGCAAGAAATGCTTTAAGGGCGTCTCCGGCAAAACAACCTGATGATTATAGAATTGATATTTCAGAACAAATTTAGAGAAATACCCTGTGCGGGAGATCCCCTGCCGGGATTCTTTGCGCAAGCCGCATACAGAATTCAAAGGAAACAGCGAGCCAAGGCCCTTTTTTGGCATCAAGCCTTCAGGGCGCGCAGCTCCCGGCGCAATATCTTGCCCACATTCGATTTCGGCAGATCGTCCCGGAATTCGACGTGCTTTGGGACTTTGTAATTGGCGAGCTCCGCTTTGCAGAAAGCGCGCACGGCCGCCGCGTCGAGTGAGGGATCGCTCGCCACGATGAAGGCCTTGACCGCTTCCCCCGTATCGGGATCGGGCACGCCGATCACAGCGCATTCCTTGACGCCCGAGAGACCCGAGATCACGGCCTCGACCTCGGAAGGATAGACGTTGAAGCCCGAGACGAGGATCATGTCCTTGCGCCGGTCGACGATCGTGAAATAACCCTCTTCATCCATCGTGCCGATATCGCCCGTGTAAAGCCAGCCGCCACGCAGCACGCCGCGCGTTTCTTCGGGCTGGCGCCAATAGCCGGACATGACTTGCGGCCCGCGCGCGATGATTTCTCCGCGCTCGCCTGGCGCCACCTCGCGGCCTGATTCATCGATGCATTTCATTTCGGTCGAGGGAAGCGGCACGCCGATCGACCCAAGTTTTTCCCGGCCTGGAGGGTTGAGAGTCAGGACGGGGGAAGATTCGGTAAGCCCGTAGCCTTCCGCAATCGGGGTTCCCGTCACCTCCTCCCATCGCCTCGCCACTGCCTCCTGCAGGGCCATCCCGCCCGCGACGGATATGCGCAGGCTCCTTGGCGGGTTGGCGCAGAACCAGGGCTCGTTCAAAAGGGCATTGAATAATGTGTTTACGCCTGTGATGAACGTGATCTTCTCCTTTTCAAAAGCCTTGCGGAGGTTCTTCGGCGGCCTTGGGCTCGGAACCAGAACGTTATGCGCGCCCCGGCAGAAGAAGCCCAGGAAATTCACGGTGAACGCAAAGATATGATAAAGCGGCAGGGCGGTGAGAACATTGTCGCTTTCCCGGATGTCATCGCCCCGGAAACTCAGGAATTGCGCGACATTCATGATGAGGTTGCGGTGGCTGAGCATCGCGCCTTTGCTCACGCCCGTTGTGCCCCCTGTGTATTGAAGGCATGCGGCAGCGTCAGGGCTAAGCCCCTTCGCATAATCTCCGGCCCTTGCCCCTGCTTGGATGCGGGCCGCGCCCGCAGCGAGCGCTTTGGTGAAAGTGATGTGATTGAACTCAGGAGCTGGGATTTGCCGCGCAATGTATTTTTGCACAAAGCCGATGAGCCGCCGCGGCGCCATGGGAAAAAGGCTTGCAATGCCGGTCAGAACGGCATGCGGAACCGGGGCCCGCTTGAAGGCCTCCGCAAGCTTGCCGGCAAACATGTCCGTCGCAACGATCGCCGACGGCCCTGCATCCGCAAGCACATGCTCGATCTCATGCGGCTTATAGAGCGGATTGACATTGACGAGGATGCAGCCCGCTTTGAAAATGCCGAAGGCCACGACGGGATAAGCAAGACTGTTCGGCATCTGGACAGCGACGCGCTCTCCTGGCTCGAGCTTCAGCGTCTCGCGCAGGAAGGCCGCGAAATCATCGGAATAGCGGTCCACCTCGGTGAAGCTCAAGCTTGCCGAAAGGCCATTCGGCATGATGGTTGTGAAAGCGCGGGCCGGGCCTTTCCGTGCTGCGAGGGCTGGCGCGATGTCCCCAAGAAGACGGAAAGGCGGCGTCTCGATCTGCGCCGGGGCGCCAGGCGGATAAGCGGCAAGCCAGGGATTTGGCCCGCCGCCCAAGCGACCGGTGCGATTGACCTCGTCCATTGGCGTTTCCGATACTTGTTCTGTGGTTTCTATATAGCTGCGGCCCCCTAGGATATGAAGCGGGAATGGAGCCTTTTGCGTGATTCAGGCTCGGGCGCCCGCGCGGGAGGTTGATTGAGGTGGGCGTGGTGCGGCGCCGCGCGCGGCTAAACGTCCGCCTTAAAATGGAGCCCTTGGCAGAATAGGGAAGCTGCCCTGCACTCCGCGCCGTGACCGGATTTCAGCGCGGGGCAGCTCGAATTTTTGGCTTCACGGCCAAAGGCGGCCGCAGCTCTCAACGCTGCGTGCTTACCTGAGCACGAGAACCCAATCGCTATCCTTAGCGCTGTTCTTCGCCGGAGGCGTGAACTGCCCCGTGCCTCTGTTCACGAAGGGAGAGCCCGGTATTGCAGCCGCCGTCTTATCCGCAGGATCGAGCCAGGAAGCGGTTACGGCCTTCGACAACTTGCTCATATTCACCGTGATCGTGCGCGCGGCCGGCATATAGGCTGCGCCCCGGGTTCCATCCGGGGTCATGGAGGCAGCGCAATTATCGCTCTGACTGACCCGGGTTGAGCCGTTTCCGGGGCTGCCATAACCTGCAGTTACGAGAGCATGCGTTTGGTCCGGGACGAGATTGTGCCAGGCCAGGCTGGAGAAGAAGCGCTTCAAGCAGCTGATTAATGCGGCTCCGGGCTTGTTCAGATTGTTGTTCCAGCCCGTCTTGAAGGTCCTTATATGCGCGTTACCGTAGAATTGGCCCGCGCCGCCGCATAACATCGCCCAATAGGCTTTGCGCCTCACGTCGTAATGGATCCCGTCCGTCCCGCTGGCCACGTGTCCGGTTAACGGCCGGATGATGCCATCGCAGGTTGCGCCATCTGACCGGCTAGGGCTCGGATAGAAGGAATAGAAGGCAAAGACATTGATCGAGGCGGCATTGAAATCGAGGGCCTTGCGGTTCGCAAAATAAGTGTCGGCCTGAGCCTCAGATAAATTTGCTGCAATCGACTGCAGCGAATCGGCGGTTACGAGAAATGGCTTGTTGTTTTGACCGGCCAGAAAACGGCCGCTGGCGCCGCGTTTGACCGGAAAGGCAGCAGCGGGAGGCGGCGCGGTTAAAGTCAGTGTTCCGTAAACCTCGAATACCCAGAGGGAATAGCCCCGCCCAGAGCCGCGTGCTTCACCATACATGCGCACATACCGTCCAGTTCCCGAGAGGCCTGCGAGGTCATTAATGCCCCCTGCCCGCTCGCGGTGCTACAGATCATTGTCCATTGCGTTGAATTGGTGGACACTTCAATTCTGAAGGATTTCGGGTAAGCAGTCTCCCACCCGAGCTTGAACACCGCTGATGATATATCCAGCACCTAAGTTTACAGAGATCCATTGGGGATCGCTAAACTGACTTGACCAGCGTGTTCCTGTGGAGACATCGAATGCTAGATGTCGTTGACAAGGAGGTTGTCCTTGCTCAACCGGCTGACGGGCGGTTTTCCTTTGAGGGCGGAGTGAGGTCTATTGCTGTTGTAGGCGCAGAGCCACGCCGGCATGGCTCTGGCGCGTTCCGCCGAGCTTTCGAAAGGGGTGGCGTAAGCCCATTCGCGCAGCGAGGTCTGGATGAAGCGCTCGGCCTTGCCGTTGGTGCGCGGCGTATAGGGCCTTGTGCGCTTGTGCGTGATGGCCTTGGCTGCCAGGGCGTCGCGGAAGGCGTGGCTGCGATAGGCCGAGCCATTGTCGGTCATGACGCCCTCGACGTTGACGCCTTGGCGTTCGTACCAGGCGAGCGCCCTTGCGAGGAAGCCGAGGGCGCTCTCTTTCTTCTCGTCCGGCAAGAGCTCGGTGTAGGCCAGCCGAGAGTGGTCGTCGATGGCGACGTGGAGATGCTCCCAGCCGGTGCCGCGCTTGTTGCTTTGGCCTCTCCGGTCGCCAGTGATGCGATGGCCGACGCCGTCGATGCGGCCGAGCTTCTTGATGTCGATATGGATCAGCTCGCCTGGACGCTCCCGCTCGTAGCGGATAACGGGCGGCCGGGGATCGAGTGCGGACAGCCTCGCGAGGCCGAGCCGGCGCAGGACGAGGCCAACCGTCGAGACGGGCCGGCCGAGGCGACGCGCAATCGCCGGGCCGGAGAGCCGGATGCGGCGCAAGGCCTCGATCTCGGTCTCGACCTCTGCGCAAAGCCGCCTTGGGCTGTGAGCCGGCCGCGAGCTGCGATCGCACAGGCCGGCTTCGCCTTCGGCGGCATGGCGGTCGCGCCATTTGCGCACGGTCCTCGGATCGACCCCGAAGGCCGATGCGACGGACGCGACGCTCCATCCGGCGGCAAGCCGCTCGACCATCAGCATTCGACTATGCCTCGTCGTTCTGGCATTCTGATGCACGTCCATCCGGGGCTCCTGGGCGAGAGGTGAAGGTGTGGCAACCACAGCTTCTCAGCTCAGCCCCGGACGGACAACCTCCATAGCATCGACAGCTAGAGC
>DASRYK010000164.1:0-12974 GCA_035687205.1 Methylocella sp.
CGGTCGTGGCGCGCGCCGACCGGATTCTGAAGTCTGATTTCGCAAAGGATCTGGACGATGGCTACTGTGACTTCATCAGCTACCGGCGCCATAAACACAACGGCAGGCGGCGGCGAAAGCCTAGTCATTCTGATTGCAATGATCATCCTGTTCGGGGCGGCTGCCTATTTCACTGGCCGTCTTTATGGCAAAGCGGGGATGATCGCGGTCATCGGCGGGTTTTTCGCCGTTCTTGTAGGGCTTTATGCCGTTGGCGGCATAAGCTTCGGCTGACGATCATCGAGCGTGGCGCGCGGGCCGCGCCACGCTGTCCTCATCCTTGTCACGCTGCCCTCCTCCATGTGATGGCTCTTGCATCCGGTGGCGGGGCGCAGCGGCCTCCCATTTTATCGCTGTCTGCGGCAAAGCCCTCCGGGAAAAATAGGTTAGAGCGTCCCGGGAAGGATGCGCCGCATGCTCGCATCAAAACGGACACTGGCAAAATCTGTGTTTTGCGGAATTGTCATTGTTTTGAAAGGCTTTCTTCGTAATTGTCACGCTTCTTTCACGAAACCGCTTTCCGGAATAATTCTTAAGTGCTAGTGTAGGCTTAGCCTTGTCATTGACATGGCGCGCCACGGGCTTGGCGCCCCACATAATGGCCGGCTGGCGGAGAGCCGCGCGTCTTGCGCGGAGTAAATTTGCTCGTGGCGGGGCCGGCCTGACACAAAGCGAGATAAAAAAGAGGGAGGTGGACCATGGCTATTGAGCTGCCGATCGGAACGGGCCAAATCGACCGAGTCGAAGGGAGCGGCGCGAGCCTCGTGATCCTCATCGCGATGGTGATACTTTTTGGCGCGGCGGCTTATTTCACTGGCCGTCTTTATGGCAAAGCAGGCATGTATGCTGTGATCGGCGGGTTTGTCGCCGTCGTTGTCGTTCTCATGTTCCTCGGCGGATTGAGCTTCGGCTGAGTGCCAAAAGAGAACCTTGCGTGGCGCGCCAAAGCGTGCCACGCACCCGGCCGGCTCTTCCTGGCATGCAAGAGTTTTGATTTAGCCATTGCCTGGCCCCGCTAATCTGATAAGCCCGGGGCCTGCAGCCTTGCCTGGTAAAGCCTGTGAGCCGAAAGCTTGATGGCGATGAGCGCAGCTTTGATGAGGCCGCCGCAGTCCGGGCGCCCTCGCGCAGGTGCGCGTTGCAGCCGCTCTGCGGAGCGAAGACGCGGCACATGGATGAATCCGATAACTGCCGCCTTCGACCGCGCGAGCGAAAGGAAGAGCGTCTCATTGCAGACATAGCTGCCAGCATTCATCGAAAGGCGGGCATGAAGTCCGCAACGGCGGAAGGCAGCGGTGATTTGCCGGGAGGGAAATGTCGAAGGCCTGGCGAAGGGGGCGCCAGGAAGAATGAGGCGCCGGCCAGCCGTTGCGCCTGAGGCATCGCAAGAATAAGGGCAGAGCCGGTTCAGCGCGCGCATCTCGATGCTGAAAAAGCGCCGCCTTGCACTTACGCCAAAATGAAGGATTGCGTCCGGCTTAAACTCACTTTCGAGCCTGTCGAGTTCCGCCCCGACGCGTGTGAATTGCACGGGCAGGACAGCCGTTTTGAGATCGATGCCAAGGCGGGCAAGCTTCATTTTTTCCTGCGTAAGCGCGCGGGCCAGCATAGCCGTGGGATTGGCACGGACCCGGGGATAACGCCCAAAACCAGTGACAAGGATACGCAGCGTCAAGGCTTAACGCGCCCTGCCCTCTGTCCGGCTTAAGCAGCCGCATTCCCGACACCTTTGGCGGCAAACATCCGCCGGCCCCCGGGGTGCAATGCGTTTCTCTGCTTTGCGCATATCGAAAGTTTCCTTCCTATTTTCCTTGACCGCCCATAAGCTCAATATGCGCCCGCTTGCCCCGGCACGAAAGCCTGAACCCCTCCTCCGCCTGTGGCGGGGGGCCATGCGCCGAGGCTGCTGCTTTATCCCCCTCCTTGCCATGCTTCTCGCTGCCGGATGTGCAACTCTTGGCGGCCCGGCCCTGGAAGGAGGCGCCGAGCCGCGCATGATTTCCATCTTTGCGGTTTCGACGCGCAAGGCCGAGGGCGATGCGCCGAGCGATTCGCAGGATGGCGAGGGGCCGCGTTACTCTTTGCAGATGCTGAGCGTGCCGCCAGTCCACAAGCCTGGAAATATCGAGCGGCCTTCCTTCGGTTCCGAGGATCCTCAGGAGCATTTCGCAGCCCTCAGCCGCCGCGGGCTTGATGAGGATTCGTTTTACAAGGCGGTTGCAAGCCATGTCTCAGGCCGTATCGGGGTTAACCGCGATATTCTGCTTTATGTTCATGGTTTCAACACGAGCTATGACGAGGCGCGTTTCAGGCTCGCCCAGATCGTCTCCGACGCCCGCTTCGGCGGTCTTCCTATCCTCTATACTTGGCCCGCAACGGGCAGCCTTCTCGACTATGGCGCTGCAAAGGAGAATGCGACCATCGCGAGGGATCCGCTGAGCAGGCTTCTTCGCCGCTTGTCTGAAGTCCCGGGCGCTGGCCGCATTCACATCCTTGCCCATTCAATGGGCGCTTGGCTGGCGATGGAGGCCTTGCGCGAAAATGCCATTTCGGGCAGCCCGGGTTTGAATGGCAAGCTTGGGGAGGTGATGCTTGCGGCCCCGGACATTGACTTGAGCGTGTTCCGTGAGCAGCTTTCAAGGCTTGATCCTTCCCATATCTGCATTCTCGCCGCATCGAACGACCGCGCGCTGTCACTGTCGCGGCGGCTTGCGGGCGACAGGCCGCGCCTCGGCGCCCTCGACCTCGGCAATCCGGAGGACCGCGCGGCGATCGAGGAGCTTGGCGTCAAGGCTTACGACGTCTCGCGCGAATCGACTGGCTGGATTGGGCACGCCACATATGCCAGCGCGCCGCTGGTGGTGCGCATGATCGGCGCTCAGCTCTCCGTAGCGCGGCCCCAGGATGCCAATGTTCAGGCGGTCCTTGGCGAGAAACCGGTCACAATGGAAATTCTGGCCGCCCCCCTCGCGCCGCCCCTGGGCGGGGCCGCCGCGCCCTCTCAGGCGGCGGGGCATCGATCTGCCCCTGCCCAATAGAAGAGAAGCCGCATAGGCAGCGCTTTTACCGCCATGCGGCTCCTGCTCCTTGCCCCCAATAGAACCCGCCAGCGATAGTGGCCATAGGGAGCCAAATTGCGTTAGGCTGCGTTTCCTTGCTGTGAGCGGCGCGGCTGCCCCGCGAGAAAATCAGCAGCTTTGCGTCGTATTAGTGCGGCGCGGGAGCGGCCAGAGACTTGGAAAGACGCCGGTGAAAGAAGAGCGCCCGGAATCATTTAACTACCGCCAGTTCAACGCGACTTTTGTCGAGATGACGGTGCATCTCGGCTTTATCGGGTTCCTCTGCTACTGGTCTTATGTCCTCATCAGCCCGTTCCTGCCGATTATTGTCTGGAGCGTGGTGCTCACAGTCGCGCTCTATCCCATTTTCGACTGGCTTGCCCGGCTGCTTGGCGGGCGGCGCCGGCTTGCAGCGGCCCTGCTGACCTTCGTTGGGCTTCTTGTCGTCATCGGCCCGGTGACATGGCTGGGCCTTGGCTTGATCGACGGGCTGAAAAGCCTCATCGAGCGGCTCGATTCCGGGAAGCTCATTCCTCCGCCCCCAGAGGATATCAAGGCTTGGCCGCTCGTGGGCGAGGAGCTTTATGAATATTGGACGCTTGCCTCGACCAATGCGCGCAGCGCCCTCGCCTCGCTCCTTCCTCAATTGCAGCCTCTCGGCGAGATCCTGCTTGCAATGATCAGCAGCGCAGGGACCGGAATGATCTATTTTCTGATCTCCGTGATTATTGCAGGCTTTCTTCTAACGCCGGGGCCGCAGCTCGTGGTTGCAACGAAGAAGCTCGCGCGCAAGATCGATTCCGTGCATGGGGAGGATTTCGTGGAGCTTGCCCGCACCACAATCCGCGCGGTATCGCGCGGGGTGATCGGCATCTCCGTTCTGCAGGCGGTTGTGGCGGGCGCTGGAATGTCGCTGGCCGGGGTTCCCGGCGCAAGCCTTTTGACCCTGGCCATCCTGGTGCTTGGCATCATTCAAATCGGGCCGCTTCTGGTCCTTATCCCCCTTGTCATTTGGGGATGGACCACAATGACGACCGGGACAGCGCTTGCTTTCACGGTGTGCATGGCCGGAGTGAGTGTTATGGACAATTTCATTAAGCCCTACGTTCTCACGCGCGGAATTGCGGCTCCGAAGCTCGTGACTTTGATCGGGGTGATCGGCGGCATACTCGCCTATGGAATAGCCGGGCTTTTCGTAGGCCCTGTGGTCCTTGCCGTGGCCTGGGACCTTGCAAACGCCTGGATTTACGACCGGACGCCTGCCGGGCATGGCCATGGACGCGCTTTGGCACCCTGATCCCCCCTGCACCGGCTGAAAGCAGGGAAATCGCAAGCTGCGGCGGGAACTTTCTTGGCGCTGAGATGTTGAGCAATATGGCTTTCCTCCGGCTGTAGCCAGGGGGCGACATTTTTCAGCATAACATTTTGCCTTTTTCCGGTTTCCCAGCGCGCAAAGCGCGCGTGCGTGGCGCAGAAAATGCAAAGCGTCTTGTATCTGAGACAGCCGGGATTCACAATTTGCTGACTTTGTGCGAGCTTCCCCCTATGGTAAGAGCCAAGAAGAAGTTAGTTTGAAATGCAGTCCAGAGCACCGTGCAGAGGATTCTATATTTAGAATCCTGGGGCTTTGGCTCATGCAGGGGAGGGGTTTCCTCCAAGATCAACAACAATTATCGTCATATGCGGAGAGGTTGCTTTGCGCGGTTTTTTAATTATTCTTTTTAAAATCAATAGTGCAGAGCAACATGAATATCTTACTTGACGTCATCACAATGTTAGATTTAGAAATTATTATAGAAGGGGTATTTTAGACGCGCACGCATGAAAAGGAGATCGAAACCCGTACCCGAAACGTGTGCGATTCCGCCGGCCCGCTTAGCGAGGGATGTCATGTGCTTGATCGCTGAAATCATCCATACCTGTTCGCATGAAAAGGTAGCCCATGCTGCAGTGGCGTCCATGGGAGCTTGTTTTGCGGGCAGGGTCGGCGTCACCGCGGGCGCGCATGGATTGTCGATCGGCGCTTTCACAGCGCGTGTGGTGCAGGAATTTGGAAAATCCAGCGGGGAGGCGGAAAAGGAGGCTTTGCGGCGCGTCATGGATGGCTCGGATCATCCCATCTTGACTGGCCTTCAGCATATCCTGCTGCCCGCCATCGAAGGCAAAGGCCTGCGAGGCGGGTCATCGCCCATGAACGCGGGCAGCAAACGCCGCCCGCATGATCCGGGTGTTTTCCTGACGTTTTCTCAGGAAGGTGAGGCGGCGGGCAGCGTTTGCGCCGTTTGATCAACAGACCGCAGTGGCAGGCGTTGTCAGACGCGAAATGACGCAGCCGCAAGCAGAGCTTCTTCCTCTGCCTGTTAAGCGGCGGAAGAATGCGTGCGCCGCGCCTAATAAGCCCCTTGCGGGAAAACAAGTGCGCAAAAGCCGGTCCGCAAGAAACAGCATGAGCGGTGACTTTCGAGTCTTGCCCAAAGCTGCTGGCTGACAAAAACCTGAGCGCGGTCTCACGCTCTTTCTTCAGGGATGCTTGGAATGCGCGCCTCCGGCAAGGTTCAGGCGGCGCGGCCCGCTTTATCCCCGGGCCATTTCTGCGCAGCGGCAAATGCATGCAGTGCATACTTGAAGCCGCAGGCGCGGCGGAGCGCACTGCGCGCCTCTATCGCTTCATCCACGGGTGCGGCCTATGGAGCGCGCCGACTGCCTCACGGCTCATGAAAGCAATGCGTTCTTGCGCGCTCCGTGTCTTGCCCATGGCCTAAAACGCTAGGCTCCATAAACCTGACGGAGCGTCTAAAACAATTAACGGTGATAGCTGGACACGCAATGCTTCTTGCCGTTCTTAATGGTGCATTTCTGGAGGGGCCGTCTTGGCCGCTTGCCAGCGCGGCGCGTGACAGAGACTGCTTCTTCAACGGGGAGTTCTGTGCCAGCGGCGGGGCTTTTTGAGAGCACACCCGGCGCGGCCTCGGCAGGATTGGGCATGAGCGCGTGGCCTGCGGCAGATGCTGCCGCTGCGGCGCTGCCCAGCATAACCCTCAACATCGAGCGGCGGTCAATTGTCGTATCTAGTCCCTCCCTCCCTTAAGGCGGTTGCCCTTACGATGTAGCGGCGCTGGCGGATAAAGTCCACTGCGCGCTTCCGGGGTGTAGCAGATGCCAGCGCCTCCTCATGGAAGGGAATGTGTTCGATAATGCAGCCGCGCCCCCGCAACGCCGGCCATTGCCTGATGCGTCAAACGCGGCGAGAGACTTCCCTATCGCGGTTCCGCAAAAGCCTTCAAAACGCCGCCCGGCGCGCCCAGCGCCTCGAACGCTCCTGGGATTCATGCCGTTGGGGGCCAAAACTAGCCACGAACAGAAAATCAAGAGGCAACACGCGCCAAGATATGCCCACTCATCATGGAGCGAGATTATTTACCAGGAGGTCCGGAAGATGAGCGCGTTGGATCGTGGAGAGATATGTGACCACTGCGGATCATAGACATGCTGGGGTTTGAGTGAAGGTTTGAAGATCACCCGCAAGCGCGTGCAGCGGCTGATGCGCCTGATAGGCATAGCAGCGCTGGGTCGAACACTGTGACTCACAAACCTGCGCCAGGACACCGGAATGGAGGCGGGGTAAGATATTACGGCATGGATCAAAATTTACAAATAGGAGCGCTCACATCTGGCGCTGAGAAAAAGGGCACCGGTAGCGGTGTGCACGATTGGAAGATGCGGCTCGATTGCTGCCATTGCGTATTGGTAAGCCAGAAATTGTCAGCCATTATTCGCGCCTGCCGGTCAGCTTGAATCACAGTGCGCCCTCCAGTTTAATTGGGTGCAGACCCTAAGGCATGAAAATAACTTGCCTTTGGTGGCGCAGGATGCGTTACAGGAAAACTCCAATGCTGAAAGAATTCACTTCTGCTGGAAGGCTGCGACGGGACTGCCAGTTTAAGCGGAGAGGAGGCGAATTTCATGTCCATGCAGGACGCGGAAGCCCATATCAAAAAGGCTGAGGCCCATATTTTGAAAGCGATGTCAAGCCGCGAAGCATATGAAGAAATGGCTCGCAAAGAAGCTGCCGTTTGGAGCAATCAGCTTGTCAACCCCAGGTTGATTGAAGTACGAAAGAAAGAGCAGGAAGCTGCGATCAAGCTTGGATTGAATGACAAAAATTTTAGTTTTCCTGCCTGGGTGAAAAAAAATGGGCGTCACTTCAAACAAGGGCTATCAGTCGGCTGCGGTGCTGGACGCGCCGAGCGTCGGCTACTCGAATTAAAAGTGTGTGACTCCTTTCACGGCGTTGACATTGCCACAGAGGCCATTGCCGAAGCGCAACGGGAGGCAGCCACACATAACTATAAATGCACTTATGACATTGGCGATATCAATTTTTTTGACTTCGGCGAGGCACAATACGATCTCGTTGTTGCACAAACGTCTCTGCATCACTTGGTTTATCTGGAAAACGTATTTGCCTCCATCAAGCGCGCGCTCATCCCAGGAGGCATTTTCTGGATCAATGATTATGTAGGAGAATCGCAATTCCAGCATTCTGATCTACGGCTATCGATTGCTAATAAAGTTTTGTCCGGAATTCCTGAAGAATTTCGAAAGAATCATCTCAACAATCAGATAATTGAAAAAGTCATTCGCCGGGAGCCAGGCACCCTCGTCTCGCCTTTCGAGAGCATCCGCTCAGGAGAAATAGTGAGGATTGCCAATGAAAATTTTGATTTATTGGATGGCCAGACGTGGTCTGCAATTCTTCATATCGTCTGTCCCCTGGGTACAAGAGTAAATTATTTAAAGAACGAAGAATCCGTAGCGCTGTTCCGGTCAATCAAGCTGTTAGACGAATTATTGATTCAATCTGGGATGCTTGATGGCACGAGCGCTAGTCTCGTATTTGAAAAGGCCCGAGTTTAGACTGTAAACGCTTGGTGTTTGATCCAAGGATCCGCGGCCTATGCTGCCAGCTTGAGCCTATAAACCGCGCGAGGCAGCAATACCGTCCCAGAAAAGCCGACCGCTGGTTGAAAAGACATAAGCGGCGAGCGGTTTCCGCGCCGCAGTTCCGTGATCACTTTCAAAGCGCCGCCCGGCGCGCCCAGCGCCTCGAACGCTCCTGGGATTCGCCGGTTGCGCCTGGCTGATAATAGATACGGAAGAAAGGCTTGCGGCCCGCCTCAAGCAGGCGGAGCGTTGCCGGATCCTTGATCTCGAAGCTGTCGAAGCCGCAGCGCGCAAGCAATTGGATCTGGTCGAACAAAATATCGCCCCGTGCCCGGAGCTCGCCTTTATAACCGTAATGTTTGCGCAGTTTCCTCGCGAGAGAATAGCCCCGGCCGTCGGTAAATTTGGGAAAGACGACCGCAAGCAGCGCCAGCCGCTCCAAGCCGGGAGCAAGCGCCTCCAAGTCCTGTCCCGGCTCAATGAGGAGGCCGAGCGGGGCATCCGCGAAGGCCGCCAAGCCCTCCAAAGCCACCCATTGCGCAGCGGTCAACAGGACCTTGCCTGATGGCGGCACCTCTTCCCCTTGCTCTAAGGGGCGCCATTCATCGGGCACGAAGCTGCCGTTCTTGAAAAGAGCCATGGTCAAATATCCGCGCCCGCGTAAAGCGGCAAAGTGTGAAGCCCGCATTCGACTTTTTCGCGCCCGCGCCAGCGTCCCGCGCGGCTATGCTCGCCTGGCTTGACGGGAGAAGTGCAGGCAATGCAGCCAATCGAAAGATAGCCTTTGGCTACAAGCGGGTGACGCGGCAGGCCATGGGCTTGCATATAGTTCAGGATTTCGCTTGGCCCCCATTCTGCGAGCGGATTGACTTTGATGCGGCCGCCTTCAGGCTCAAAGAGCGGAAGGTCGCTGCGCGTATGCGACTGGAAGCGCTTCCTGCCGCTGATCCAGGCCTCATAGGGCTCAAGCGCTTCAGCCAGCGGGAAAACCTTGCGGATCTCGCAACAGCGGTCGGGATTGCTGGACCATAGAAAATTTTCGGGGTCTTCCTCGGCAACAAGCGCAGCGCTAGGGCCGATGCTCTTCACATTAGAAAGGCCAAGATGAGCAACGAGCGTGTCACGGTAGGCAAGCGTTTCTGGAAACATCACTCCGGTGTCGGCGAAGAGAACCGGCAGAGCCTTATCGATTTTGGCGGCCATATGGAGGAGCACTGCCGATTCTGCCCCGAAACTCGAAACAAGCGCAATCCGGCCGGGGAAAAGCTCCTTGATCGCAACCTGCATGAGGGACTCTGCATCCAGGCCGGAGAGGCCTGCCGCAATATTCTCAGGGCCGCGGGCGTCCGGTCCGGTTGCGGATTCACGCATGCCCATAAAGGGCCTCCTTGAAGGGCGCCATTCCTACCCGCCGGTAGGCTGTCAAAAAGTCTTCCTCTGGCCCGGTGCGCAGTTTCAAATAAGCGCCGACGACGGCCTCGATCGCGTCCACAACGCTCTCCGCGGTAAAACCTGGCCCGGTAATGGCGCCGATGGCGCAATTATCGCTAGGGTCACCGCCAAGCGTGATCTGATAGGCTTCGGAGCCCGACTTTTCCAAGCCGAGGATTCCGATATGCCCGACATGATGATGCCCGCAGGCGTTGATGCAGCCTGAGATATTGATGTTCAAGCCGCCGATCTCGCGGGCGCGTGCGCTATCGCCAAAGCGCTCTGATATTCGCTGAGCGACCGGGATAGAGCGCGCCGTCGCAAGAGCGCAATAATCAAGGCCAGGGCAGGAGACAATGTCCGTGACGAGACCGCGGTTTGCCGTGGCAAGGCCTTGCGCATCGAGCCGGTCGTAGACTTCGGGCAAATCGTCAAGCGCAACATGCGGCAGCACGAGGTTCTGCTCATGCGAGACGCGGATTTCGTTGTGCGAGAATTGCTCGGCGAGACTTGCCACCGTTTCCATGTCCTCGGAGCTCGCATCGCCTGGGATCCCGCCGATGGGCTTCAGGGAGATGGTTACAATCCCGTATCCTGGCTCGCGGTGCGCCACAACATTTTGCGCCGCGAAGCGGGCAAAGCCGGGATCGGCGGCTTTCCGCCGCTCGAAGGCGGGCGGCACGGCTGGCCGGTGGGGCAAGGCCGGCGGCGCGAAATAAGCGCGAATGCGCTCGATCTCTTCTTGCGGGAGGGTGAGCGCCTCGTCTTGGCAAGCAGCAAATTCCGCCTCGACCTTGGCGCGGACCGCTTCGGCGCCCTTTTCATGAAGCAGGATCTTGATGCGCGCCTTGAATTTGTTGTCGCGCCGGCCTTCGAGATTATAGACGCGCATAATCGCGTCGGTGTAGGCGAGAAGAGCGGATTTCGGGAGAAAGTCGCGGATTTTATGCGCAATCAGAGGGGTGCGGCCGAGGCCTCCTCCCACATAAACAGCAAAACCAATTTCGCCTGCGCTGTTCCGGACGATTTGATAGCCGATGTCATGCACGCGGATGGCCGCCCGGTCGGCAGCGGCGCCGTTCACCGCAATTTTGAACTTCCTCGGCAGGAAGGAATATTCAGGGTGCAGCGAGGACCATTGCCGCAGAATTTCGGCGTAAGGGCGCGGATCCTCTATTTCATCTGCAGCCGCCCCTGCGAAATGGTCTGCGGTGACGTTACGGATGCAATTGCCAGAGGTCTGAATGGCGTGCATCTCGACTGACGCCAGCTCCTCCAGGATGTCCGGGCAGTCGGCGAGCGCAGGCCAGTTGAACTGGATGTTCTGCCTTGTCGTGAAATGGCCATAGCCCTTGTCGTAGCGCCTGGCGACCGACGCCAGCTTACGCATCTGCCGAGGCGACAGCGTTCCATAAGGTATGGCGACGCGCAGCATATAGGCATGCAATTGCAGATAGACGCCGTTCATGAGCCGGAGCGGCCGGAACTGCTCTTCGTTGAGCTCTCCCGAAAGACGGCGCGCGACCTGGTCACGGAACTGCGCCACGCGGGCAGCAACAAACTCTCTGTCGAACTCGTCGTAGCGGTACATCTCACATCGCTCCGCTGACCTGCTGACGGCCAGCCTTGCTGCGCCCGCCCGCCGTTGGCGCAGTCAGCCTCTTGCCGGAAGGCTCAGCTTGCGGCTTCATGTGCAACCGCCGCCGCGCCCGGCGCCTCGAGCCGCGCGTGTTCGAGCTCCCCGCTGCGATCCTCGATCGGAAGCGCCTTTTCCGCTCCCTCCAGCCAGCGCCGGCCGCAGGGAAGAGCTTGCCGGCCGCGGACATTGCGCCTTTGAGGCAGGTAATTGATGGTTGGCCCTTCTGCGCGGATGGTTTCGCGCAGGGTCAAGGGGCGCAGCCTGCCCTCGTCTTCGGTGACCTCAACGAGGGCGGGCTCGACGATAAGATTGCGCTTTGCTTCCTCCTGGGCAAGGAGAAGAGCCTCACCGGTATCTGCATTGGCAGAGAAAACCTTCGCCTCAGCCAGCCTTGTCACCCAGCCGCCGCCGCGGCCAAGATAGACTACGGCCCCATCCGGGAGCCGGTTTGCGGAAATAACCCTGAGCATGCGGCACGCTCGCAAGAACCAAACGCGGCCGCTTTATACTCTATTCAACACTTCTTGTCGAGGGTTTAAAAAATAATACAATTTATTTTTGTATAAAATGGCTTGCTGGTTATGCTGCTGTGGGCCCAAGGTGAGGAAGCCATCATAAAGTCCTGGACGCTTCCTCGATAAGCAATCCTGTTCACGGCTTTCCTAAAGTTGAAAGTGGAAATGGGCGCCGGACCGGGCACCGAGCGCAAGATTTTCCTCGCTAGTTTGGCTGAGTTCCTTGCGGCACAAGTTGGGCCTCTTTGATGTGTTTCCAGGTCTCGTAATAGCGGCGGCCGAGTTCGACAGCCGCAGCAGCCGAGAAATGAACTTTCTGGACTGGAGAGGGTGACGCCCCGGCAGCGTAATTGGACAGCAACCCTGCCGAAGATGCAACGCCAGCCATCTCCTCATGCGCCGCCACATTCCGGATGGCCTGTTCGATTTGCGCTTTGATCTCGGCTCCGTTTGGACCGCGAGGAATCCAATCGGGCGTAAGCGTTCCCATCACAATGGGATAGGCTCCCGGAATGTCCTTGCGGATTTTCTTGATCAGCCTGGACAAGTCTTCTTCATAGACACGCGGCGTCATCCCTGTGGCGTTTTGTGCACTGGGAATAGAGGAGAGGTTGGCATCGGCTTCACCCTGATGCCATAAGAATGCGACGACGCGGTTTTCTCCCGGAAGAGCCAGTGCCGCGCGCACCCGGGCGATCATATCTGGATAAAGGGGCAGCGGCGGGGAGGCTTTATGGTTAGGAGCGCCTTCTCCGAGCCATTCCAAAATTGAGGTGCCGCCGCGCGCAGCCGGAATGATGACAACGGAGCGGCTTGGTGCCAGCTCTTCACGCACATAATGGCGGGCGAAAAACAAAGCGAAGCCATTCGCCGTGGCACCGTGATGTGCCCCCCAATGCTGAAGCCCGTCGAATTTGATGCCATTCACAACATTGCCTACCGGGATAAGCCGCATGTTGTCAGGGCCGACACGCCCAATCTGCAGGATCTTTCCATCAATCAATTCGCTCTCAAGAGGATCCGTAAAAGGCCCAAGACCGACGCCGACGGCGTTGGACTGCCCAGCGACAATGATTATATCGTAGCCTGGCGGGCTGGCCCCGGCTTGGCCGTTGCCGAAGGCCGCCGCAGCAATCAAGAAAACGATCGCGAGGATGTGCCTGTATGGGAAGGCAGTGCGACAGCATGCTGCCACCCTCACGAGGGAGCTGGACGGTTCTATTAACTCGACCTTCGATGATTTTGACGCCCACATTCCCCGGCAGAGTCATGAAGCAGACTCATGTGATGGGCGGAAGGACGGCGGATTTCGGCCGTCGACCCGGCGCGCCGGGCGGTCCCGCTATG
>DASRYK010000165.1:0-2384 GCA_035687205.1 Methylocella sp.
CTTCCGGCCCGCCCGCCCGGACGGCGCGCTCGATCGCTTCATTGCTGCGCTGGACGAAGGAGCCGATGAAAGCGCCGAGCGTGAGCTTCGCCAAATCGAGAAAGCTCCCGTCGCTGAAGAGCGCGATGACCGAGAAAAAGATTGTAAGGCCAATCGTTGCGAGGGGCAGGCCGGTGAGGCCAAGAGCGGTCGCCGCCCGTGTCGGCCCCTTGAGGCTTGCGATCTGGATGTAAAGCTCGACGCCCTTTGGCTTTTCGTTCCGGATCAGCTCCTCGAGCAGCGCCCTGTCGTCCGGCGGAATGATTACCGAAGGAGCGCTGTACAGGCCGCTATAGGCTTTGATGATGACGGCGGATGTTGCGATGACTGCAAGGATGAGCCCGCCAATGACGGCAAGATCCGCGCTGCTTTTTTCCGCCTGCGCGGAGATCTGCTGATAGAGAACAAAAACGAGGGCAAAATCGACCCCGGTGAGGAGGAGAAGCAGCAGCCTGAGGAATTTGCCGGGCGGGGCGCCTGCCGCCTGCGGGCCGCCTCCCGTTTGCGCCGCGCTGCCCCCAGTCTCGCTCATGGCGCTTCCTCTTGTTGATTCGTATGAATGGAAAAGGAACTTTACGCGCGTCTCACTCCGCTGCGCAAATGGATTGACCGTTTGAGGCGCAGTGAAAAAAGCCTCCCGGCCGGCATAACGCCGTTTTCCGGGCTCTCATCTCTTGGCTTGTTTCCCGGCAGCTTTTGCCGCTCCTGCGGATAGTTTCCCTTGAGAGGCCGCGGCCGGCCGCTGACGCGCTGCGCCATGCTTTGCGGGCGCCACTTTTGCCGCATGAGGCTTATGGGTGAGCTGCCGCACAGGATTCGCCTTGGCCTTCGCGCCGCCCTTGAGCGGGAGCGCCGCGGCATCAAGGGAGAGGGGCGCGTCGCCCGCGCCGGACTCGGGCTCGGCGGAAGCATAGGCGCTGACGCTTCCGGGCGGCAGAGGCGTTCCGATGGGCGAATGGGGCGGCCGGGCTTTGGCCACAAGCCCGCCATAGCCTGCGGGCGGCCCGGCATAGACAGGGACGGGATCGAACTCCGCCGCAGGCACCATGGCGATGCGGGCGGCAATGGGCGCAGGACGCGCAAAAGCCTCGGTGGTCGTTAACACCATATTTCCAGCAGGCGCCGGAGCCCTGGCCAGGAGCGGGGCCATGAGACGCTCTGTCTCCGCATTGTAGACCTGAGCGAGCTTGCCCCGGTTGAGGCAGAAGTTCTGGCTCGCGCCGGGCAGGATTCCAATCCGCTCCGGCACGAGGTCGGCGAGCATTTTCGAGGGCCTGTCGATCCCGGAAAATGCGCGGTCAAAGAGCGTCGCGGCCATCATTGCGCGGCTGCGGACATTGGGCGCGCCAAGGATCACAGCGATGATCTGGCGCCCGCCCTGGGTTGCGCTTGCGACGATATTGAATCCCGAGGCGCAGATGAACCCTGTCTTCATGCCGTCGGTTCCGGGGTAGCGGCCGAGAAGGTCATTGTGGTTGCGGATGATCTGGCCGCCGAGCTGCAAAGCGCCGATGTTGAAGAGCCCCGCATGCTCGGGGAAGGTGAGGTAGAGCGCCCGGGCGAGAATGGCAAAGTCCCGCGCCGAGGACACATGGGCCGGGTCCGGCAGGCCGTTCGGATTGACGAAATGGGATTGCGTCATGCCGAGCGCGCGCGCAGCCTCGTTCATATCCTCGGCAAAGGCCTCGACCGAGCCGGAAACCCCTTCGGCGATGGCAACGGCAATATCATTTGCCGATTTCACCATCAGCATCTTCAGCGCATTGTCGAGGGTGACAAGCGTTCCAGGGCTGAAGCCCATTTTGGAGGGCGCCATCAAGGCCGCCCGTTTCGAGACAGCGATGGGCGTCTCAAGCGTGATCTTATGGTCGCGGACGGCATTGAGAGCGACATAGACTGTCATCAGCTTCGTGAGGGAGGCCGGGTACCAGGGCTCGGTTGCGCGGTTCTCGTAAAGGACGGCGCCCGAGGGCATCTCGATCACGAGCGAAGGGCCGGCGTAAGCGTTTCCTGCCCACAGGGCGTTTCCAGCGCATAAGGCGAGGAGCGCGAGCGCCGCGAGAAAGGGGGCGGCCCGGCGTCTCCGGGTGGGGCGGAAGGCGGCGGGAAATGCGGCAAGATCATGGCGGTGGCGTAAAGGGTTCATCTGCTGATCCCGGCCGGCTTGAGGCAATGATTTCAAGAAACTTGTCATCCGGCACCACGCCGCGCAAGCGCGGCGGGAGGCGAATAGGAGGAAATTAGGCAGGCAAGGCGGCGAAGGTAGGGCAGGCAAGATGCCCCCGAACTGGCCGGACACGGTCTCCCGCTTAGCGAGGGGGGCGGCATTCAACCTGAAAGCGTCA